>NZ_JBXWMI010000016.1:0-98912 GCF_059609765.1 Ruegeria sp. YTSC106 | reverse complement strand
CCGGATAGAGGAACCAGATCAGAACCGGCAATATGAACAGGGCGCCGAACCCACCGAGAAACACACGAAACGCTCCGAACCATCCTCCGCCAGGGAAGGCGCGTGGGGCGAGAAGCGCGCTCAGGGCAGCCATAAGAACCAACCCACAGACAGCCGCCGTTCCAAGCAGGAAAACTCCGCGATATGGCTGCGGCACTCCCAAAAGCCCACCGCTATGGATAAGCCTTTCCATCCGATGCAACGCGGACAACTTTTCCAAAATCACTGTCGACTCCACCCCGCCTGCAAAACGGAAATTTGCCCTGAGATCCAGAATGGAAATGGTCGCCCGCAGATGCAGTTGATACAGGGCCAGAGCGACAACAGAAACCACAAGAACGCGGAAGATGCAGAGCACGCTTTCACGATGGTCGTACCCGTCGATCCGGATCAAGACGATAGCCGGGATGAGAAAGCCCATAAGCGCGTAGCTTTGATAGAAGCCGATCGAAATCGCCAGAAGCTCGGCGGCCACGATCATGCGCAGAACCATACCTCCGACTGATTGCGCATGCGGCTGCGCAATCAGAGTCATCGCGCCAACAGAAGCCATAAGGCCAAGGCTGAACCATGGGGCCTGCGTCTGATAATGCAGGATTTCAGTCAAATAAACATGAGAAGACCCTGCCAGAAAAACCACCACAATAGCGGCGATCATCATAATTGAACCCGTTCTGACCACGGACTGGCGTGCGATAAGGACGGAGACCCCGAACAGAGCGGCAAAAATAACAAAAATCAGAAATGCAATTGGCGTATCCCAGCCAAAGAGTTCCTCGTGCGCCCAATGAGTCGACCAACGACCATGCACCTCGGCAAATCCGCGCTCGAGACCGGCGGCAAACCTCCACTCATCCGGATTGAAACCGGACCGCACGACGCCAATCCCGACGGTCGGCAAAAAAAGTAAAGCTGCGAGAACCGCAGCCGTAAGCAACAAAACCCAAGCTGGCGCTCTGGTATCATCACTCATAAAGGAGCCCAATCAAAAACCGCATAAACCAATAAAACCAAACGACACCTTCTCTCAAACCATTGTCTTTGTTTTAGTCATTACTTCTCAATGTGTCATCCACTCCCAGCCTCTGCAAAACAAATCCATTTGGACTCCAGATGCCGTTTCTTGATCCCGCCAGTGCATTCCCCGTTCGAAGCATGGCCTCAATACCGGGTATCGCTCAGAGTGTTATTGTCGAAACTGGCGCAATCACCCAAATGAGTTAGACACCTGAAGCCAAAAGGTTTCTCATCGCTGTTATCCGGCTAACAGAGCTTCATAGGAAGTAACTTCCCGCGAAAGTATCAGCCCCGCTTTCACGGCAGCCATGGCAGCTTCACATTCCCAAATCGCATATTCCCTAAACGTCTTGGAAAGCACAATACAACTAGTCAATACGGGCAAACGATCACGAACAATCAGGAGTATTCAGACAAAAAGGTCAGAGTTCAGCGCCAATGGCAACGCGCCGGGACTCATGCGTTGACTTGGCTCGGGCTGCGGAGGACAAATACACAGTAACGATTGTAATCCAGGTTTCGCCAATGCGTATTGTTTCATACATCTCCGCAATCTTACTCGTTGCTGTCTTTTCGTTTATTTTAGGGATGTGGACGACCCACAAAAACTGGGAGCCCTGGAAGGCATTCTCAGAGACCAAAGAGGCCATTAGATCGTGGAGAGCCACCGGGTATATAGTCCCGGGTGGAACCTACCTCCAGCGCCCGGCGCGCATGCCATCCGATTCATACGTCGTGCACCAGGCTGATAAAGTCGCGCCCGGTTATGTGCTGATCAACCGGATCGCCAATCCCGCGCCCGGCTATCTCACGGACCTCATCGATACCGAAGGCAACGTGCTGCACACGTGGAAGATTGATCATTCAAAAGTTATCGAAGGTGGGAACGAAGCCGAATTCGTGCACGCCATTCGCCCTCTGCCCGATGGGTCGATCCTTGCCAATTTCGACGACAGCATGGGCATGGCGAGGTTTGATACATGCGGCGACATCATATGGCGGCGCACAGATATGGTCTTTCACCATTCGCTGACCAAAGATCCCAACCTTGGCGGCTTCTGGACCTGGACCTCCAAAATCTGGGATGGCGGGCACGATCAGCAAATGGCCCGGATTGATGCGGAAACCGGAGAAACGCTTGAGAGCATTGACCTGGCGAAAGACGTCATCCTTCCTGACCCTAAGGCGCAACTGGCATTCCGTATTCCCAACGGTTTCAAGTGGCGCTGGGATGCAGAGGCCGATGAAATCCCGGACATCATTCACCCAAATGATGTCGAAGTCCTGCCATCGGAATGGGCCGGGGCATTCCCCCAATTCTCTGCAGGTGACCTTATCATGTCACACCGAGCAATCGATCTGGTTGGTGTTGTTGATCGGAAGACGAAGCGTCTGAAATGGCACAAAGCAGGACCGTGGGAGCACCAGCACGATGCGGATTTTCATCCCGATGGCACAATTACGGTATACTCGAACAATACCGATCGCCGCCGATCCTCCATTATTGAAATGGATATGAAAACCGGTGAGGTGCGCGATAAATTCGCGGGATCCGAATTGGTCTTCGACAGTTTCATCATGGGGCAGCAGGAACGGCTGCCCAATGGCAATTGGCTGATCTCCTCACCAATGGAGGGCCGGGTGATCGAGGTGACGGCAGACGGGGATTTGGTGCGCGAATTGTCGAACATACTGACTGACGACTACAATTCGATCATCACAACGGCCGTTCACGTTCCGCCCGATTACTTTGACGCACTGCCGTCTTGTGACAAATGAAATCGCAAAAAAGGCCATCGGCCGCGCTTGATAAAGGCGTGTTGGACCCGAAATTACTCAGGAGCAAATCATGAACAGACGATTTTCAGTTGCAGCGAGCACTGCATTTGCTTTGGTCAGCCTTGCATGTGCCACGCCAGCTCATGCGTATATAGGGCCGGGAGCCGGTCTCGGCGCGATTGGCCTGGCCCTGGCCCTGCTGGTTGTCGTGGTTTTGCTGATTGCCGGCTTTCTTTGGTTCCCGATCAAGCGGGCACTGAATGCCCGTCGCAACGCCAGGACCGCTGAGACCCCACCTGACGAGCGTCATTGATGATCGCTTTCTGCGTCTCGCTGCTGGCGGTTCTTGGATTTGCAATAGGCCTATTGAAGACCGGAGTTGTTCCGGCGGCCCGGTCTTTGGTTGCATCCTCGGTTCGCGGGGTTTCTGCGATGTTTGACGCGGAAACCACAGATGAAGAGAAAGAGGTCGCCGTTCGCCGCGCCGCGTTCGAGCTCTTGAAAGGCGTCTGGCAACTCGCCTGGCGTTTCGGCCTGTCGCTTGTCGCTGCCGGAGCACCAATACTTCTGGCTGATATTGCTGGCCTTGCAACCACCGATGAGGTGATGGGGCTGATGCTCCGCCTTGATTATATCGCCGCCGTCACTGTGGCAGCGATCCTCATCGCCCGGTTCGTCTCAAAGCGTTTGCCCGGAAACGAGCCCTCCGAAACCGAAGCCTATTCGGAAGGTGACCGCCTTGTTCACGCTTTGGCTTTTTCAACGCCATTATTAATGAAATCCCTGGCGGCCGCAGATGACAGGGTCTTTGGGTTCACCAACAAGACAAGGAAATCACGACCTCCGATCTTCATCACTTCCCTGGCCCGAGGCGGCACAACCGCGCTCTTGAACGCATTTTTCGATATGCCCGTGATCGCAACGCACCAATACCGGGACATGCCATTTATCACCGCCCCCTATCTCTGGTCAGTCCTCGGCGGAAAACGATCAGATCGGGTGACACGCCGCGAACGGGCCCATGGTGATGGGCTTGAGATTGACCTCAACAGCCCCGAGGCATTTGACGAAGTGCTATGGCGCCTCTACTGGCCGGACAAGTATCACCAGAAAGCCATCGATCTTTGGCAAGAGGGTGACAAAAACGAACCAGCCTGTGATCGGCTGCGTAGACATTTTGACAAGATTGTTGCGCTACGGCGCCCCGGGCAGGCGCAGGCGCGATATCTGTCGAAGAATAACGCAAACATCGCGCGATTGAATGTGTTGCCGTCTTATTTCCCCGGCTGCGACATCATTGTCCCGCTGCGCCGACCGGCCGCACATGCGGCCTCACTGCTGCGCCAGCATAAAAACTTTCTTAACCTTCAGGCCGAAGATGATTTCGTTCGCCGCTATATGCTGGACATCGGGCATCTCGAATTTGGCCTGCTACACCGGCCCATCAAGTTCGACACGTTCGACCCCGGCCAGATCGATCCAAAGCAACCAGATTACTGGCTGCACTACTGGATTGCTGCTTTCCACAACGTCGAAAAGCAAAGCGACAGATGCTTGATCGTCACGCAGGATGATCTCAGAGCCCGTCCTGATCAGACAATGCACGCTTTGTGCGAGACGCTGGAGCTTCCCCGAAAAGGCCAGTGCTTCGACGGCTATTTTCGCAACACACCAGACCAAACCCCTGACCACTTGTTTGACGCCGAATTGCTGCATACGGCGAACGCGCTCTACACTAACCTTGATAAGCTGGCCGTGAGATAGCGGAACTCGGGACAATTAGGGCCTGTTAACACTATTGCATAGTGCTGCTTTATGCTAAGTATCTGTTATGAATGAGATAACAGAAAATCAGTACGCGCTGATCCAGCCCTACCTGCCAGTCCAGCGCGGGAATGTGCGGGTTTCGAACCTGACCGTAATCAATGCCATCCTCTTTGTCGCCGAGAATGGCTGCAAATGGCGGGCGTTGCCGCCACGTTTCGGCAAGTGGCATACGGTTTACACCCGGATGCGTCGTTGGGCCGACGCGGGCGTTCTGGACCGGCTCTTTGATGCGCTTCAGAAGCACCACATGATCCGCGTGTCCGTTGATTGTCTGGGCCTCGACAGTACCAGCGTCAAAGTGCATCCCGATGGTACCGGCGCGCCCAAAAAAACGGACCGCAAGCAATTGGTAAATCACGCGGCGGGTGGAATACCAAAGTCCACCTGATCGCAGCAAATGACAGTTTTGCACTGACGTTCAGCCTATCTGGTGGGAATGCGCACGACGCGCCCGAAGGCCGCGCCCTGCTGGAACGCTGGCGGTCACCGCCCCAAGGTGCCGCAATGATTATGGACCGGGCCTATGAGGGCGATGAAACGCGCCAGTTGGTGCTTGACCTGGGCATGGTTCCGGTAGTTCCGCCAAAGGCGAACCGGCTGACCAAATGGGATTACGACCGGACCATCTACAAGCGGCGCAACGAGGTCGAACGCCTGTTTCGAAGGCTGAAAGGGTACCGGCGCATCTTCACAAGGTTCGAAAAGCTCGACGCGATGTATCGCGCCTTCCTGAACTTCGCCCTCATCGTCGATATGATTAAGTGTTAACTGGCCCTAGAAAATCCAGCCCATGACAATCGCTCCGAACGCTTGGTTTGGAGCCCTCATCCTGATCATATTTTCTTACAGACATGATAAGTCCCAAGACATCTAACTGCCTGACTAAAAAGTGACTTATTCCCTTACGGTGATTGCCTGCATTCTGAGGGATGACTGCGTTTTTTTGAAAAGCGACCTGTTTTGGTGTAAGGTCCCCCAGAATTCATAAGTTTTCTTTTTTTCGAGCTGATCATCTCAAGGTCAATACCCGTGATGGAAAAGCTTCTTTTTAAGAAAGTCGAGCTTTGGGTCTTGGGGCTGGTTCTGGTCACAGGGCTGTTATGCATGGTCCTGTTTGGTGCGGTCGTTCTCGATGAAGACCGGGGAAATGAAGATCGGGGTGGCGATCACTTCGGAGCGATAGGTGAAGCGGCACTGGCACTGGCCAAAATCCCCGAGAACGCGCGGCAAGCAATTAAGCAGATTGGGCGACCGGACACTAAAATGATGCCCTTTCTTCGTCTTTCAGCGGATGCAGATTTGCCCGCCGGATGGTCATGGAGGCAACCGCCTGGCTCTGGTGGACTAACCGGGTACTTGTTAATAAGCCGCTATAACGGCGATCAGGCGCGACACGTGATCGAGTTGATGTCTCTGGAGACCGGAGAGATTCTCAGGACCTGGTCACCAGAGCCCGAAACGTTGCTGGCCACTGTTAACCGACTTCCGGAATTTGATGGGTTCGCACGCTACGAAAACTGGAATAACGCCTATTTTCGCTATATCCACCCGTACCTGACCGAAGAAGGGGATCTTCTGGTCAAAAACCACATTGCGCCGCTGTTCATGTTAACACCTTGCGGTGACGTCCGATGGTCACGAAGCGAATATTTGTTTCACCATTCAACCAGCCCTGACGGACAGGGCGGTTTCTGGATCCCAAGTTACAAGCTGAATGACTGGCCTGAAAACCTGTCACCTAAATTTGCCCGCGAATCTCTGGTGCGGGTAAGTGCCAAAGGTGAAGTGGTTTTCGAAGAGGCGCTGGATGAAATTTTAGATAGTAACGGTTTGCGCCACCTGCTGTTCCCCGCCGCCAATTTTTATCACGACCCAATGCACCTGAACGACATCGAGCCGGTTCTTACCAATGGGCCTCATTGGAAAAAAGGAGACCTGTTTCTGAGTTTGCGCACACCGTCTCTTGTTATGCTCTACCGGCCGTCGACCCACGAAATCATCTGGTCCCAGGCAGGCCCCTGGTTGTCGCAGCATGACGTGGACATCCTTGATGATCACAGGATCGCGGTGTTCAATAATAACGCCTATGATCGCGGGCTTGGCGCACGTGTGGAAGGCATAAGCGAAACTTTGATCTATGACTTTGAGGATGGTTCAGTGGAAAGCCCCTTTCGTGCGGCATTGGAAGATTTGGGGGCCGCGACAGTATCGGAAGGTTTGCAGGATTTCACACCGTCCGGGCACTTGATTTTCGAAGAAGCAAACCGTGGCCGCGTATTCGTACTCAATAGCGCTGGTCAGATTGTCGCTACATTCGTCAACAGGGCACAAAACGGAGAGACTTATTCCCTGGGATGGTCACGTTACATATCTCAACCTCACGGCGAGAAAGCCCTGAAAGCCATCTCTGACAGCGGCTGTTAGGGTCACGAGCCCATGCATCCCCATCGCAAATATTTTCTAATTCAGGGCACTTATTGTAATGTTGTCCAAGAATACTTGACCCTGTCACCACCGGGCACACTTTGTTTTTGTTAAATAGAAGTCATGAGCATACTCGAAAAAGATAGCGTGTTCCTAATTAGGCGTGAGCGCCGAAACGTGGCCGTCTTCATTGCGCTGGCAATCACAATTGTACTGACCATTATCTTGCGGTTATGGGGAATTGAAACCCGTAGTCTTTCTCATCCGGAAATCTATGTTCCCGGTATCTCTCTTGTTCCCGGTATCTCCGAGCCCCCCCCACGACTTGGGCTTATGGAAACGATCTGGTGGCACTTTCATGACGAGCCACACCCTATGGGGTGGTATGTGGCCATGTTGGGCTGGACCAAAACGTTCGGAACCTCTCATCTCGCGCTACGGTTTCCGGGTGTCCTGTTTGCCTTGGGCTCCATCCCGCTGATTTTCCTGATCGCGCGAAGCGTATTCGGATCGACCGTGGCATGCCTGGCCGCGCTATTGCTGGCGCTCCATGGCTTTCACATCGCATGGAGCCAGATGGCCCGCATGTATGTTGCCGGGGCTTTCCTGTCACTCTTGGCAACCTGGCTTTTGATAACCCTTGTAAGGACACGCAGACCGAGACCTGGAATCGAAATTGCTTATGTTGCTTCGGTCATGGCCGGAATTCTGACGGTCGAGTTCTTCTGGCCATTGATCCTGCTTCACCTGTTCTGGACAGTATTGGTTCTGCCCCGGCCCAATGTAGAGGTTGAATATCTTGCGCATCGGTGGCGGACCCCTAGACTGTTCCAAATACAAGCCCTAGCCTTCATCCTGTCCGCGCCAGCACTGACGCATGCAGTTTACCGCGCGCGAAAAGCTGCGGTACGCGATCCAAATCCCGAATTTCTGGTAGAATACTTCTCCTTTGGGTTTCTATATGCGAAGGATCACCGCATCATTCCGATGCTACAGATCGGACCAGCCTGGACCTGGATTATTCTTATCTTTGCCCTCGTGTTGCTGGCAGCCAGCCTGAGAGCGCCAAAGCGCGAAGCGCCGGTTGTAAGCTTGGAGCGAAACATCCCTTTTTGGATTTTGGGTTTTGCAGCTATCTGTTCGGCCTGTTTCATGCTGTGGCTTGCCTCAATCGCTCACCGCCGAACCGAATTGCTGACGGCAATGTCCGTTTTACCCTTTCTTGCGCTCCTTATTCCGACCATGGGCACGGCATGGCGCGCGCTAATCCCGAGACTGCCATCGAAAACCCTGGACTACCCTCAGGAACGAACCTTGCTCCTATGGCTTCTTGCAGTGGCTTCTCCGCTGATCATTTTTGTGGCGTCCTACAAGGTATATGTTCTGGCCGACCGGGCCTTTTTACTCTTCATACCCTACTATCTAATCCTCTGTGCAGCGGGTGCCGTCTGGATATTCCGACGCCCGCCCCTCAAGCTGGTGTCGATAGGGATATGCGTCACCGTGTTTGCGTTCAGTATACCTTATGCCGCCCAAAAGCCCGGTGCTCCAAACGATTACCAGGGAATTGCACAAGCGATGCTGCCTGAAATGCGCCCTGATGACCTTGTCTTTATGCGGCAGGCACGCGACTGGACGGATACACCTCTGTTCTATTACATCAACGACGCCAATTTTATTGTATCGGAGCATGAGGCCGCCTTGCGTGCTCATCCAAGTGCCCGTGTCTGGTTGGTCACTTGGCCGGGCGAAGGAACCCCAACAGTATCCGATGCGCGGCGCGCAGCACTTCGAGGCTATAGGCAAACATTAACAATCGAAAAACGACGGGCTAACGCAGAACTCTTTGAACCCGGAACAAAGACCCATTGATCTCAGCGATTCCCAGTCGAAACCCAAGCCATGACCTGAATGACATTCTATATCTTGGAACGTCCAATGACCAAAAGTCCGCAACAAATACATAGCTTCACGGAAGAGCAGCTGTTTAGAACTGGCAAGTTCTTTTTTTTTGGCTTTAAATCATCATATTAGAGATATAATAGACAAAATATAACCAAATTGTTTAGCGCTGTGCATTTTCGAAATCCTGTCTACCACACCCGATAAGTTCCCCTTATCATGCTTTATTGATTTTGCCTGGAAATGAGCTCAGAATGGGCACATGAAGCCACCAGCCGCATATCTCCCTTCCGCCTCCCCTGCCCTGTCCCAGGCAGATCAGGACGCCCTGACCGACCTCTATGTGCGTGGCACGCCAGCCAATACGCTGCGGGCTTATGAGCGCGACCTGCTCTACATCACGGCATGGAAAGCGGCACGGTTCGCCGCCGCACTGGACTGGCCTGAGGCCGAGGCCACTGCGCTTGCCTTCATTCTCGATCACGCGCGGGACCTAAGCGACGCGCCAGAGGAAGACATCGCGCGTCAAACGGCAGAGATGCTGATCGCACAAGGGCTGCGCAAATCCCTCGCCTGCCCGGCGCCGTCCACGCTGGACCGGCGCATTGCCTCCTGGCTGGCCTTCCATCGGATGAAGAACCTTGCCAGCCCGTTTGGCGCGCCACAGGTCAAACAGGCCCGGTCCAAGGCGCGCCGCGCCGCTGCCAGGCCCCCTGCCCCGAAATCCGCGCATCCGATCACCCGTGACGTGCTAGAGCAGTTGTTGGCCACCTGCCATGGCACGCGGCGCGATTGCCGCGACCGGGCGATCCTGATGCTGGGCTGGGCCTCAGGCGGTCGGCGGCGATCTGAAATCACAAGTTTGATGCGCGAGGATATCTCTCTCAAGGAGTTCGAAAAGAATGGGGTGGTCTGGATATCCCTGCTGGAGACCAAAACCACGGCCAAAGGTGAAACGCCGCGGCTGGTCCTCAAGGGCCGCGCCGCGCAGGCGCTGGTGCATTGGATCGAGGTTGGGCAGATCACAGATGGTCCCCTGTTCCGGCCCGTCTCCAAGGCGGATCGGGTGCTGAAACGCCGCCTGTCGCCGGATGCGATCTATCAGATCGTCAAACACCGGCTGAAACTGGCCGGGCTGCCCGAAGATTTCGCCTCACCGCACGGGCTGCGGTCGGGCTTCCTGACGCAAGCTGCACTGGACGGTGCACCGATCCAGGCCGCCATGCGGCTGTCACTGCATCGTTCCATGGCACAAGCACAGAAATACTATGATGACGTAGATATCGCCGATAACCCGGCCACGGATCTGCTGGGGTGATGGGAGAATCTGTTTCGCGCGCGAAACATCATGTGCCGCGCGCGTGCAGCCAGGCCTTCAGCTCCGCAAGAAATATCTCGGACATTCCCTGGCCGGACAGGGTGACCTGTGCACCGTTTCGACTCTGTTTCAACTGAATGCTGCCGAATGTCTCTTTCAGGGGTGTCTTAACAGCAGGTGGGTTTCCCCCATTCGACCCCAGGCCGTTCAATGCACGGGTCAGAGCTGAAATCTCGGCTTCTCCGCTTTGAGGCGCGGCCTTCCGCAGAGCTGTGGTGATTAAAGAAGCGGCTTTTGCCTCCTCTTTCACAAGCTTCGCAATTGACAGCCCCAACCGCTCGGGGATGGCCGAAGGGAACCGCAGATGATCATCCAAGGCATGATAGATCGCGATGAACGAGCCAATCTTGGATCTCTTGGCCCGGCTGGCCGACGCGAAAAGCCCACGCAGGGCGGCGGTCTCATCCGGGTAAACCCCCTGCTCTGCCGCGCGTGCCACGATCCGGGCACGCTCATAATAGCTCAGCCCGACGCGGATTTCATTTTCCTCTACCATAGCCACATAAGCGTCCGAGGCGCTCTGCGGCTGCCTGAGGAACGCGTGTACGGTTTCAAAGCGGGCCTCACCCGTCTCCTGCGCCAGCGCCCGCAGCACGGTCATGCGTCGCCAGCCCGAGATCAACCCGTACCGCCCGCCGTCCAGCTCCACGACCTCGATTGGGGTTTGCTGCCCACGTGCCTTCAGGCTTTCCTTAAGCGCCTCCATGTCCGCGTCATCTGCCGCCATGCGGTCGCGCACCAGGTAAGTTTCTTCGATGACGTCCAACGGCAGATCCTGCACCAGACGCCCTTCGGCCCGGGCAGCACGCAGTTCTCCGGACAGTTCTTCAAGCGCAGCCTGAGCCGCAGTCGCCCCGGCCACCTGCGCAACCGGCGGCGCGGCGCGGGGTGTATCTGCGGGAAACATGGGGTTCAGCCCAGGGGCAGGGCGACCGTCTTCCAGATAATCCGTCCGGGCAGGGGTCAATCGTTTGCGTTTTGCCATTGGTTTCTCCTTTTCCTGCGCGGATCAGACTCTGTTTCGGGGCACTGCAGACGTTTTTCGCGCGCGAAACATCGCGCTCAGAGCGACAATTCCGGTGTTCCCGCCTCTTCGGCCTGCCGGGCCCGTTCTTCGCCCCGCCAGACGCCGATCAGCAGCTTCTTGAACGAGGCATAAGTGGCATCGAAGGTTTCCCGCCCGCGCACATAGGTCTCGCGGTTGAAATCGCGGTAATCCGCCTCGTAGATGCCGTTGACCTGTTCCCCGGCCTGACCGATCAGCGCCGTGTAGCCCTGCCAGTGCGGCGACAGGGTCCGGCCCAGATAGGCCTGCATCAGCCCGGCCAGTTCCGCCTGCTGGCTGCTGTCATAACGGGTGATGATCGTACGCACCGCATCCCACTGAAACGCCATCTCGGGCCGTCCCAGGGCACGGGCAGCCATGTTCTCGCCATCCTCGATGGATTGGAAGGTGGAATGCAACATGTCAAAGAAGCGCCCCGTGGAGTCAAATTCCAGGAACGACGCACCCATGGGCACCAGAAGGATATCCGAGGCGGCCAGCCCATTGATCGTCAGATAGCCAAGGGCAGGGGGGGTATCGATGAAAATGATATCGTAATCGTCCAGCACCCCGTCCTCATCCAGCGTATCGGTCAGTGCATCCCACAGCTTCCAGCTGCGGCCCTGCATCCGCCAGACGGGAATCTGGAATTCCGCCCAGTAGAGGTTCAGCTGAGCGCCGATCAGATCGATATTCGGCCAATGGGTGGTTTGGATCAGATCGCTGCTGCGGGTCTTCAGCGCCTCGGATAGGGTGTCGTCGATCGGATGTGGGGCCTCACCCCGGTCAAGACGCCCCTGATTGTCGCGGCGCAGATGGGTGGCGTAATGACGGGCGAGCAGCGGGAACACCGTCTGCCATTCATCGCTCACCTTGCCGCCGAAGATCGATGTCATCGAGCCCTGGCTGTCCAGATCGATGACCAGCACCTTGTAACCGTCCAGAGCCGCTGACATGGCCAGATGCGCGCAAGTCGAGGTTTTGCCAACACCGCCCTTGAAATTGGCCACGGACACGATCTTGGCGGGCAGACCCTCGGGTCGGTAGGGACGGTATTCTTTTGCCTTGGATCCTTCCGAGGCGAAATGCGCCCGCAGCCGCAGAACCTCATCCAGCGTGAACCACTTGGCGCCGCCCTCGGTTTCGGACTGCCCTTGGGGCAAATCCGGATTACTTTTCAGGACCCGGCGAAAATGGGCAGGCGCGATAGGGATCAGATACTTGGTGATTTCCCAGGTTGAAAACAGGCGCAGCTTTTTCTGACCGTTTTCTTCCAGCCCCCGGTTCGCCAGGTCGCTACGACCCCGTGCACAGGCATCCGCGATCTGTGAGAATTCATGTGTTCCGGTTGGATCGCCCAGTTCAGCATGGGCCAGATCCGGATCGATATTGAAATACGGGGGAAGCCCCTCGGACGTTGCTGCTCGCATTGAAATACTGTCCATGTGCTATGTTTTCGCTAATATACCACAAAAGGAAGCATGTGAAAGCATTATGGGCATAAAACCGGATTTTCTAAGCAAAATTAAGGGGTAGAAAGCCTTCGAGATGCTGCTTTTGAGGGTATGGCAAAAAAATGTTCAGTTAGAATCCTGTTATCTTATTAGTTACGGCTGAATTCGAACTCTCTTAAGTATAAGAAAAAAAAGAGGTTTTTGTATTTGTTGCAGATCATGCTGAATCTGATCCCACGATAGGGTGACTCTGATCCCACGTTGTAGTGACTCTGATCCCACGTTCCGGCGGCTTTACGCCTCCTGTGGATAACTCTACGGTGAGCGTCAATAAAACCACGAACAAAGATTCGGGCAGGACATATGGGCAGGGCAGTATGAGCGGGTCGGGGGCGTTGTTGCCTGACCGGCACCCAACGGGCGATTTTTTTGTATGCGATATCTTCGATGCGCTGCCCAAGACAGATATGGGCTCGATGGAGCATCCGATGTTTTCGCTCTCGACCCGGCCGGATCGTCGGATCCTCAATTACGAACATAACGGGGTCGAGATCACGGTGACGCCTTCGGTGCGGGGGCTGGCGACGATCCATGACAAGGACATCCTGATCTTTTGCATCAGCCAGCTGATGGCGGCGATCAATGCGGGCCGGACGGTCAGCCGGGTGCTGCACCTGACAGCGCATGATCTGATGGTGGCCACCAACCGTGAAACCAGCGGTGATGGCTACAAGCGTCTGCGCGAAGCGTTCGAGCGGCTGGCCGGCACAAGGATAACCACCAACATTGTCACGGGTGAGAAGGAAACCACCACCGGGTTTGGCCTGATCGAAAGCTGGGAAATCGTGCGGCACACCCGGGCGGGCCGGATGGTCAGCGTCAGTGTGAAACTGTCGGACTGGCTGTTTCGCGCGGTGCTGGCAAAATCGGTCCTGACCCTCAGCCGCGATTACTTCCGCCTGCGCAAACCGCTGGAACGGCGCATCTATGAGTTGGCGCGCAAACATTGCGGGCGTCAGCCCGAGTGGCGGATCTCGGTCGAGGTGCTGTTGAAGAAGTCGGGCTCGGCCTCACCCCGGCGGGTGTTCCGCAAGATGATCCGTGACATGATCGCAGCTGATCACCTGCCCGACTATGAGATGAGCGAAGAGCCGGGCGACCTGATCCGGTTCTCGCGCCGGGGGCAGGTGATCGAGGGATCGGACAAGCCGATCCTGCCGCCGCAGGCGCTGGAGGAGGCCAGGGCGATGGCGCCGGGCCACGATGTCTATGCGCTGGAAGCGGATTGGCTGGCTTATTGGGCCGCGTCAGGCCGCCCACAGATCAGAAACCCGCAGCGGGCGTTTCTGGGTTATGTGGCCAAGAGGGTCGCCGGACGGGACTAGGGCATCCTGCTGCGCATTTGCTGATTTGATGGAAGATGTTCCGGTACATTGTAAAGGATCAGCCCGAATAGGCGTGATCCTGTTTCTGTGCCTGTGGTTTGAACGACCGGATGGCGAAGATCACGATGACGGCGGCAATGATGAATGCCCAACCCGCCAGCATGTAGACACCTATGACCATCAGGATGGACATGCCGGAGTACAAAGCAAATCCACTGGCTCCCAAGCCAACAAGGACAGCTATTCCGAGAATTCCCATCATGTTATCCGGTCCTCCGGCATTGGTCTTGGCCGCGTCAGTTTCCAAAGTGGCTGTGGTTATGCCACCGGGGTGAGCGCCTCGGTATGATTCCGCGCTGGAATCATGGCAAAACTGTGAACCACCTTGGGTTAAAATTTGGTTATTTTTACCTGACGGGGCTTTGCCCCACTACTCGTTCGACACTGCCTGTTTTCAGGCATTGGAATGTTCAGTGTACTATTTCGCAAAATTTTTATGACTGCAATCTCTGCCCGCGCAAACCCTCAAAACATGCAAAGCTCCGCCGATTGGCGCAGTTCCGTGGGGGCCTAAGACACCTAAACGGGGGGTTCAGATAGAAATAGCGTCGAAAACCATCTGCCTGCCGACCCGCCTTTCGGCGATCGGGTGGGTTGCTCACATCTTGACCAGTCGTCCGTCTGCCACCCTGATTCCCTGCTTTTCAAAGACGTTGCGCGTGTCGAAGATCAGTGTGGCCTCGCGCGCAACCAGATCGTAATCCGGGGCGCTGTGATCGGTGATTACGGCCACCGCCGCATAGCGTTTCAGTTTGTCCGCCGTCAGCGGCTGGGATGTCCGGCCTGCAAGCTGCGGGTATTCGCCACCTTCGGGCAGGCGGGGAAAGTACGGGTCGTGATACTCGACCTCGGCCCCCAGCTTTTCCAGCTCGTCCAACAACACCAACGCCGGGCTGCGGCGGGTGTCCTCGACATCGCGCTTATAGGCGATACCCATCAGCAGGATGCACTGCCCGGTCAGGGGCTGTCCGGTTTCCGCCAGCGCAGACCCGTTGCGCGCGGCCAGTTCCGCTGCCATCCGTGCCGCTAGCATCGAAGGGACCGCGTCATTGCTGGAGCGGGCCAGATTGATCAGCGGCGTATCAGATCCTGCATCCGCGGCGCGCCAGGCCAGATAGGCCGGAGACACCGGGATGCAGGCCCCACCAATTCCAGGACCGGGATAGAAGGGCATGAAGCCAAACGGCTTGGTCGCGGCCGCCTCGATCACTTCCCAGACATCCACGTCCATTGCTTCAAGCGCGGTCTTCAACTCGTTGACCAGCGCGATATTGACGGTACGAAAGCTGTTTTCGACCAGTTTCACGGCTTCGGCCGTGGCGGCCGAGCTGACCGGTACGGCGCTGGTGACGATGGCGCGGTAGAAATCCTCGACCAGTTGCCGCGACAGCGGATCATCGGCGCCAACCACTTTGGGAATGCTGTGCGTGTCGAATTTGTCATTGCCGGGGTCTTCGCGCTCGGGCGAGAAGGCCAGGAAGAAATCGGAACCTGCCCGCAGACCGCCCGCTTCGAGGATCGGCTGAACCAGCGTGGTCGTGGCTCCGGGCCAGACGCTGCTTTCCAGCACCACCATCTGACCGGGGCGCAGATGCTGCGCGATGGTCTGCGCGGCGGCAGCGACAAAGCGCATGTCCGGATCTTGTGCGTCGGTCAGCGGGGTGGGCACACAGATCAGGATGATATCGGCCTCGGCCAGTGCTGCTGCGTCCTGCGTTGCGCGGAAGCGCCCACTATCCACCGCCTGTGCGATCCGGTCGGATGCCAGATAAGATATGACCTGATCGCCCTGATTGATCCGCGCCACCCGGTCCGGGTTGAGATCAACGCCGGTGGTATCAAACCCTTCATCATAGGCTGTCAGCGCCAGCGGCAGCCCGACATAGCCCAGCCCAACCACGGCAACCCGCGCATCGCGCGCCGCGATAAGCTGCTTGAGGGACTGATGGTGCGAGGTTTCGTAGTTCATAATCTATCCTGATCGTACAAAGTCAGACTGAAATCAATTCGCGGTGCAACTGCCGGAAACCCAGGCTCCTCCACGGATAGGGCGGAACGGAGGCGAATCCAACATATTTGTCAGCCCGGTCCGAGACTGCAGTACCGTGTTTCCCGATACGCCTCAATCTTTGGTTATAGGCGGTATTGTTAAGAGTATTTTTGATATATCCAAGTCAGGATAATTTTTGTCATTTCGGGCGTAATGCTTGCCGAAACGACGCCTCGGCCAGCTCCGCGCCCTTGTCCCAACTGAACCGGGAAGCCTGCGCCAGCGCCTTTTGCGAAAGATCGGTCCGCAGGCCCGGTTCGGTCAGTAAACGGGTGGCCTGATTTGCCAGTGCCTGGCTGGACAGGGGGGCGAAATACAGCCCGCCATCGCCCACCACCTCGGGCAGGCTGCCGCAATCCGAGGATAAAACGGGGGTACCGCAGGACATCGCTTCAAGCGCCGGCAGACCGAACCCCTCCCAAAGCGAGGGGAAGACCAACGCATCGGCTGTGTTGAGAAGCAATGCAAGCTGCTCGTCGTCGATTTCACCGGTGAAGATGATGCTCTCGGACCGCGCCGCATCGGCGGCAGCGCTGGCCTTGAGGTCTTCCACATTGTCCCAGAACCGCGCGCCGGTGGTGCGCCCGACAATGGCCAGACGTGCATTTGGCACACGCGCCAGGATTTCAGGCATCGCCTCGATTAGCCGCAACACATTCTTGTGCCGGTTGAAGCCGCCCACATAGACCAGTAAGGGCGCGTCGGGCGGAATATCATATGTCTGACGCGACTGTGCCAGAAGCTGTGCGTCGTGGATTTGCCGAAAGACCGGCTCAGCCCCTTCAGTGATAATGTCGGTGCGATCTGCGGGGATGCGCAGGATACATTCCAGATCATTGGCGGACGCCTGCGAGATTGTCATGATCCGCGTTGCCTGTTTCTTGGCTAGCCAGCATTTCGCCTGCCACAGGCGGAAGTTCAGTTTCTTGGGGAAGATGAGATCGGGAAACCGTTCAGGAATGGTGTCATGAAAACACACGACCGAGGGCCGTCGGATCAGTTGCGGAAAATAGGAATAGACCGCCGGATAGAAGAACAGATCGCATTCCATCCGCTGTGCGGATCGGGCCATGGTGATCAGATCGGCCCCGCCGCGCGCCGAGGCCCCGGAAGACGCCTCTGACATCGACTTGTCCGACCCGGCAATCCAGATATCGACACCTTCGGGTACAGGCCGCGTCGGTTCCTGATCGAACAGCAACGTATAGCGAAAGCCCGATTGCCGGGCCGCTAGGGCAGGGATCAGATTGCGGGTGAAACGTCCAAAGCCACGTTCATTTTCCCAGGAACTGGCGTCTACACCAATATGCAGCATGTTTTTGCCTTGATAGCGGCCCCGAAATCCGGGCCATTCGGTTACGTTTCAAATAATGGCATGGCGTTAGCCAAACTGGCCCCGCAAATAGTCTGCTGTCGCCGCCAGACCTTTTTCAAGCGAGTAGTCGGGCTGATAACCCAATCGCTCCTGTGCATGTGCGATGCTGCACCTGCCCTTGGCGGCAAAAAGTTCCAGCAGATGCCGGTCGGGATAGGCGGCACCATCGCTGGAGGACACGCGTCTTTTGATGGCACGCACCAGCGCTTCGAACCGTTCCCGCCCCAGCAGCGTACGGCCAAGCGCTCCGATCCGGGCCGCAACCGAGAGGGTCTCGGGACCCGCATCATGATCGGGTTCGGGGCCCAATCGGTCCGAGAGGGTTTGATACGGTTCCAGGCGGAGCTCGCCTTTGCCGATGATCCGCGAATAGCCGGATAAAAGGTCGAACCAAGCCACCGGTTCAGGCCCGGAGATGATGAAGCGTTCCTGTCCCAGATCCTCCAGAACTGCCGCCCTGAGAATGGCCTGTACCACATCGTCGACGAACACACCGTTACACAGGCCCAGGGGCTGTGGCAGGACTTGTGTTCCTGTGGCCAGATTTTCCGTCAACTGATCCGTCCACAAGGCGCTGCCGGGCCCATAAATCAAGGTGGGTTGAAGGATGGCGGCCGGGATGGGGCCAGCCATCAGCTGTTTCTCCATCTCGATCTTGGCCTGGCGGTACGGGCTGCCACCGGAGCGTTGCACCGGACTGGTTTCATCCAGATCCGCGTTGGGCCAGACATCATAAACCACGATGGAGCTGGTATGGACGATCCTGCCGATGCCAGCATCCTGTGCCGCGCTGAACAGTGCGGTAAAATCTGACAGGTTCTTCTCGGAAGTGGCCCGCACGTCATAGGCCAGATGCATCAGTATGTCGTGGCCGCGCAGGGCGTCTGCAATCGCCTCCCGATCACCAAGTGCTGCGGTGACGACAGTGGCGCCCTTTGCCTCTAGGCCTTTCGCGCCATGGCGGCTGCGCAACAGGGCTGTAACCCGCGCCCCGCTTTCCAGAAGGGCCGAAATCAGGCGCCCCCCGAGAAACCCTGTCGCGCCGGTGACAAAGACTGCCTGCCCCTGCAGTTTTTCTGATCCGGTGAAGTTCACTGTTGCCAATCCTTCTTCAATTCAAATCTAGGTATGAAATCGTTGCGCCTCAGAAGCCTAGCGCAGGGTGGTTGCGCATGCTACTCCGCTAACAGATGATCTGCTGTTATAGATGTCCGGGGTGTAACACCCCAAGGTTTTGAGTGAGGAACTTTATGAGGATTGGTGTGATCGGTGCAGCCGGCAAGATCGGGCAGATGCGCGTACAGACCATTATCGACAACCCTGACACCACGCTTGCCGCCGTTATGGATATGGACATGAACCGCGCCGAAGCCGTGGCCAGTGGTGCGCCAGCCTTTACCGATGCAGACAGGTTTTTTGATGCCGACATGAACGCGGTCATTATTTCGACCCCGGCACATGTGCGCGAACCTTTGTGCCTGACCGCGTTTGAGCGGGGGTTGCACGTGCTGGCGGAAAAGCCACTGGCCACCACGGCCGAGGCCAGCCGCAGGGTCGTCGCGGCGGCCCGGGCGGCGGGCAGGGCTCTGGGGGGCGGATTCAACATGCGCTATTACCCAGCCTTCTCTTACGTGAAGGATATCATCGGATCGGGCGAGATCGGAGAGGTCGATCATATGCGCATCTATGGTGGCCATGAGGGTCTGACGAAATTCGTGCATGACTGGGAATACAAATCCGAGATATCCGGGGGTGGTGCGCTGTGGGATGTGGGGATTCACATGACCGACATGGCCCGCCATATGCTGGGTGAAATCACCAGCGTTTATGGTGTCGCCACCGAAAAGGTCTGGAACGAGCCCGGCTCTGAGGACAACGCGATGGCGATCTTCAAAAACCCCGAGGGCATTCCGGCGATCTATCAGGCGACCTGGACAGACTGGAAAGGTTACAAAAGCCAGATCGAGATCTACGGCAGCAAAGGCATGGTGCGCGGTGCCTACGCGCCGATGGAAACGCTGCTGATCACCATGGATCGCCCGGGCGGCAGGCCCATTCGTCAGCATCGCCGCTACCCCGGGATCATGCTGCGGGAAAAACTGAAATCCTGGAAAACTACGGCGTTGCTGTCTTTTGCAGATGAGCTGCAGGAGTTCGTTGGCCTTTGTGCGGGTCGGACAGGTTTGCGCATTTCCGATGGTCACGCCGCCCTGCGGGCGATCGAGGTTGCCGATGCGGTGCGCGAAAGCAGTGTAACCGGCCAGCCTGTGACGCTCAAGGCGCTGGGGGACATGGCCGCATGACCACTGACCGGTTTCCAGACGACGCTTGGCATCCCGACCGGGCATTGTCAGTATCTGCCGTGAAGAGGCAGGGTTCTTCCAGTTGCAGGAGCTTGCGGTGACAGTTCATCCAACGCTTTCCATTGTCGTGACGATTGTCGATGGCGGCTCTTACCTGCGTGACTTCCTGCTGTCGGTTGCCGCATTCGAAGACCCGCCGCCGCTGGACATCATTGTGCCATATGATGCGAGCGTCTCAGACGCCGCTGATTACGCGGCGGAGTTCCCGGATGTGAATTTTCTGGACCTCGGGGTCATCACGCCCGCCCGCCCGATTACCTCTGAGGCAGGTCAGCATGAGCTGTTTGATCGCAGGCGCGCAGCCGGGCTGGCGGCCGCCACTGGTGACGTGATCGCGATCCTCGAAGATCGTGGTCATCCACACCCGGACTGGGCCCGCACCGTCATGCGACTGCATGCGGAAACCGGAAAGAATGTCATTGGCGGCGCCATCAACTGCAAGGAGCCGGTCTCGCTGCTGAACTGGGCGTTTTATGTAACCGACTTTGGCCGCTACGGCCTGCCGTTCGACAGTGGCCCGGCGGAATGGGTTTCAGACGTGAACGTGACCTACAGCCGGAAAGCGCTCGAGGCGACCCGCCATCTGTGGAAAGAACGCTTTCGCGAACCGGTCGTTCATTGGTTCCTGATCGAACAGGGCGAAGAGTTGTTGCTGTCCAATGAGCTGGTTGTCGACCATGTCCGTCCTCCAACCCGGCTGGGCCAGTTGTTGCCCGAGCGCTTTCACTGGGGGCGTCTGTTTGGCCATATCCGGGCGATGCATATGAGTGGTCCGAAACGGCTAGTCTATATCCTGTCCAGCCCGCTGATCCCACCGGTGCTATGGGTGCGCCACGGTCTGACACAGGCGGGTAAGGGGCGGCTTTTGCGATACCTAGCGGCGCTGCCCTATATCATCATCCTGACCATCGCCTGGACTTGTGGCGAGGTCTGGGGCTACATCACGCGTAGGCCCTGAACGATGCAGGCACCCGGACCAGAATACGATGTCATCGTCATTGGCTCCGGCGCAGCCGGTGGATGGGTTGCGAAGGAAACAAGCGAGCGTGGCTGCCGGACATTGATGCTGGAGGCCGGGCGCGCGCTGGATCCTCAGGGTGATTTTCCCGACAGCGACCGCACGGGCGGGTCCCGTGTCAGCATCCTCAGCCGTGTCATGGCAATCCTGCGGGGGCAGCATGTGCAGGCGCGCTGCATGTCCTTCACACCTCTGACCGAACATCTGTTCGTCAATGATCGGCAGAACCCCTACACCACACCGTCCGGGGCCCAATTCAACTGGTTCCGCTCCCGTCAGGTGGGTGGGCGGCTGCATCTTTGGGGGCGTAACGCGCTGCGCCTTTCGGATCAGGAATTCAAGGCGGCCGAGCAGGATGGTTTTGGCGACAGCTGGCCAATTTCCTATGCCGATCTCGATCCCTGGTACGATCGGGTTGAGCAGTTTCTGGGTGTTGCGGGGGAGGCGGCGCAGATTGAAAATCTGCCCGACGGTATCTACGACGCCCCTCACCCGCTGACCAAAGCGGAACGCCGGATCATGGTCGATCTTGCGCAGAAATGGCCGGATCGGCCAGCCACCACTTGCCGGATCATCCGACATGTGCCCTCACGGACACCTTTGCCGCTGAGCGCGGCGCAGGCAACCGGGAACTTCGAACTGCGCAGCGGGGCGGTGGTTTCAAAGATAGAAACCGATGCACGGACGGGCCTGGCAACTGGCATCCGGTACATGGACGCGGTCAGTGGTCAGGAACACACCGTGACGGCGCGGGTGATAGTGGTTTGCGCCTCGACCATTGAATCCGTGCGGCTTCTACTGAATTCTCACGGGCCACGACATGAGCGGGGGCTGGGTAATTCATCGGGCAATCTGGGTCGCTACCTGTCGGATCATCTGATGGTTTTCCGAGCGGGCACCCTGCCTGAAATCGAAGGTCTGGAGCCGGATCATGATCCTTATGATTTCGGCGCCCAGTCCGGCATTTATATACCCGGTTTCCGTAACCGTGGGGGCCAAGAGGATTGTGGGTTCCTGCGCAGCTATTCTTTGCTGGGGTCCGTTGGGCGGATCGAGCCCGGCTGGTTTTTCATGGCAATCGGAGAAGTTCTGCCACGTGCTGAGAACCGGGTGGAGCTTGACCCAACCAAACGCGATACCTGGGGCATTCCCGCGCCAAAGGTCACGCTGCGCCATTCCGATAATGAACGTGCAATGGTGCAGGACATGAAAGACACGCTGAAGGACGTGTCACAGACCTTTGGTCTGCCCGATGACCTGCTGGGGCGTGAAAGTCTGATATCGAAACTGGCCTATAAAATGGCCGGGCCGCTGGTCTATACCCCCGACGGGGCCTTGCAGCCGGGGTCGTCGATCCACGAAACCGGAGGGGCATGTATGGGTGATGACCCAGCTCGACATGTGCTGAACAAAGATCTCGAAGTCTATGACTGCCCCAACGTCCATGTCACGGATTCGGCGTCGTTTCCGACCAATCCTTTCCAGAATCCGGGCCTGACCATCATGGCCTTGTCCGCCCGTGCGGGCGCTCGGATCGCCGAGAAAATAGCAGCAGAACGCGCGCGCGGTATTTGACGGAGGAACAGGCGTCAGCCGCATAACCGTCCCACCAGATCGTAATAGGTTTTTTCAAACTGATGATGCACCCAATCCGGGTCGAACCGATCTTCCCTGCTGCGTTTCAGGGCGTTTTTCGCAAGGGTTTTCCGGTGCCCTTCGTCTGACAGGACATCTGCAACAGCCGTGCAGATCGCAGCGACATCACCGATAGGCACCACTGCACCGACGCTATTGTCGATCAGTTCGACCACGCCGGAACAGGCGGTGGCCACGGCGGGTGTTCCGGCCTGAAACGCCTCGGCGATGGTGAAAGGCAACGCCTCCCACCGAGAGGTCAGCAGGAATAGATCAGCCGCCCGGAGATGACGGATCGGTTTGTCTGTTCGGCCGATGAATTGTAGGTGCTTGCCAACATCTTTTTCCTGCGCCAGAGCATGCAGTTTTACCTCATCCGGCCCGTCGCCGGCGACGACAAAGCGATAGCCGGGGTGGGTCTGTTTCATCCGGGCGACACAATCGATCAGAATATCAATCCCCTTCTGCGGTTGCAGACGGGCCAGCGTTAGGATCACCCGCTCGCCATCCCCAAGCAGCTTGGCTCGCAATTCGGCGATATCCTCGGCGCTGTCCTCGGGCGGAGGCGAGACGCCCAAGCCGATCACCTTTAACTTTTCCTTTGGCACGTTGCCGATGGTCGCCAGATCGTCGGCCGAGCGATGACTGGGCGTGATTACCAGATCGCATTTAGCGGCGATCTGGCCAAAGGCGGCAATTCGATTAGGTTCCGATCCGTGATAGGTGATGGCAACCGGAATGCGTCGCCCGGTGCGGGCCAGGCTGGCAACCAGTGCCGGCGCGGATTCATGGCAGTGGATCAGATCGACCGGATTGTCCGCCAGCCAGCGCCGCAACCGCCAGGCCGCGACTGCTGTATGACGGAGCCGGTTGACGATGCTGCCGCCTTCGCCCGCGACATAGCGGATGGGCAGGTCCAGAAATCCGGCGCCCCGATCCGGACCCGCCCAGATATCGGCGGTGCCCGCCAGCGTGATGCGATGGTTCCTTGCCTCCAGCCAGTCGCTTAGCCCAAGAATATGCCGGGTAATGCCGCCCATGCCAAACTGGGAACCCATTTCGACAACATGGAGGGGATTTGAAGAAGGGGCGGTCTGCATTTTTGTGTAGGTCTGAGCCAAATTTTTCAACAATCGGGCAATCATAACACGCGCATGGTATTTGCCCATGTCATGAAGGCGGATCACGGCAGCTTGCAATCATCTGAAGCAAGCCCGCAACACCGGGCGCGAACCGGGTAACAGCGTGGCTTGTGTCTTTCGATTGTGACGAGGATCGTGTTTGATACCGGAAAGTTATTGGTAATCTGGTACAATTCGCATGCAGTCGTTACGCATTCTGATGTTCAGCACGTTTTACCCGCCATACTCCTTCGGCGGCGATGCCGTAGGTATTCAGCGCATGGCCCGGGCGCTTGTGGCACGGGGGCATGACGTGACGGTGGTGCATGACGAGGACAGCTATCTGGTCCTTGGAGGCAAGCCACAGCCCGAGGGCGACCCAGACGGGGTCCGGCGGATCGGGTTGCGCAGTCGCAATGGCATGATGTCGAACCTGCTGACCCAGCAGCTTGGCCGCCCGGTTGTCCACACTGCCCGCATCCGCGAGATACTAGCCGAGCGGAAACCGGACATCATCTGGCACAACAATACTTCGCTGATCGGCGGGCCCGGCCTGTTGCCGATGGGCGAAGGGCTGAAGATCTATGAGGCGCATGAGCACTGGCTGGTCTGTCCCACGCATGTGTTGTGGCGGCACGGGCGCGAGCTGTGCGATGACCGCCAGTGCCTGCGCTGCGTGCTGAACTACAAACGCCCGCCGCAGCTGTGGCGCTATACCGGTGCGCTGGACCGGGCATTGGATCACATGGACCTGATCATCGCCAAAAGCGAATTCAGTCGGGCCAAACATCGCGAGTTCGGCCTGCGGCAGGAGATGCAGGTGCTGCCCTATTTCCTGCCCGATCTGGATCAGAGCGCCCTGCCGGAACCGGCGGCGCATGAGCGCCCCTATTTCCTGTTTGTCGGGCGGCTGGAAAAGATCAAAGGGTTGCAGGATGTGTTCCCGGCCTTTGATCGTTACCCGGATGCCGATCTGCTGATCCTCGGCGATGGCGATTACGCGGATGAGCTGACGGCACAAGCCGCAGGCAATGACCGGATCAGGTTTCTGGGACGCAAGGCGCCTGACGAGTTGAACGCCTATTACCGCGGCGCGCTGGGGCTGATCGTGCCGTCGGTCTGTTACGAGACATTCGGCATCATCCTGATCGAAAGCTTCCGGCTGGGTACACCGGTGATTGCCCGGCGGCTGGGCCCGTTTCCCGAGATCGTCGAGCGGGCCGGGGGCGGGTCGCTGTTTGAGACCGAGGATGATCTGATTGCAGCGATGCGCGATCTGCAACACCAACCCGACCGACGCGCAGGGCAGGGGACCGCTGCGCGCAAGGCGTTTGTGGATATCTGGCACGAAACCCGGGTGCTTGAGGCGTATGGAGCGGCATTGGCCCGCGCGGCACACGGCAAAGGCAACCGCGCGTTGGGCGCGGCGTTGGAGGCCGGGGCGTTTGAGTTTGGAGCGATGAATCAAATGCCCACCGGGCTTGCGTGCACGCAGGAGGGATTTTCAAATGGCGTACGGTAGAACTTCGGGCAGATCAGAGAGGGATTCATTTGTGAGAGGAATGCTCCGATGGGTGCTGCGACTGTTCTGGGCCATCCTGTCCGGTGTGCTGGTGATCTTCGCGCTGCTGGCTGGCTTTCTTCTGCTGCTTGTGATTGCGAACACGGCGCTGCGAGATCTTGAGGTCACAATGCGGGCGACCACAGAAAAGGAGCAATTGCCTGAACCCAATCTGTCAGGCTTGCAACAGGCGGCGCTTTTCGCAACGGCGCAGTTTCTTCCGTTGCATCAACCGGGATTTCAGATGGTCACGCCTGGCCGGATTTTCCGGGATTGCGTGGACTGCCCGGAAATGGCTGAGGTTCCCAAAGGGTATTTCCTGTTAGGTTCTCCGATTTTCGAAGAGGGGAGATATGCGCACCTGTTTAGTCACACACCTCTTCGGGCACAGCTGAAATTGGCAAATCGGGAAGGTCCGCGGCGTTTGGTACGCATTCCGCGCGCATTGGCATTTTCCCGTTACGAGATCACGTATGGGCAATGGCGCCAGGCGCAGGAAGATCCGGAATGGGCGGCGATAACCGGGCAAGATCCGTATTTGCCCGATTTGGACGCAGGCTATCGCGACGACCAGCCCATGACCCTGATCGATTGGAGCGACGCGAACGCCTATGCGGATTATCTGAGCGCCAAGACCGGGCAAACCTACCGCCTGCCAACAGACGCGGAGTGGGAATATGCAGCCCGGGCTGGAACTGTGACGCGGTTCCCATGGGGGAACGACATCGGAAAAAACAACGCTAACTGTATCAACTGCTCGTCTCTTTGGCCGGATCGTAAGCCGGGGCCTGTTGGTTTGCACCCACCCAACGACTTCGGTCTTTATGACATGCATGGCAACGGCTTTGAATGGGTCGAGGATTGTTATGAAGCCTATCATGATCCTGTAACGATCGATGGCTCTGCATTTGTGCGGGAAGCTTGTGAGTTTCGAACCGTTCGAGGGGGTGGTCCGTCGTCACCGGCCTGGCAGAACCGGTCTGGATTTCGGGTTGGCCCACACTATTACAATCGTGGTCATGGCCATGCCATTCGCCTTGTTCGAGAGTTGAACTAGACGAATGGTATGGTGTCAGGGGGCCAGTATTCCGATCCGGTGGGCGTTGGCCATGACCGAGAAAGTGATGGTTGTGGCCGGGATGCTGGGCAGGCATGAGGCATCGACCAGATGTACCCGTGACAGCCCTTTCGGGCGCCCCAGAATATCCGACTGCCCCGCACCAGGCGTTTTAGCCATGGGAACCGAGCCGCCCACGTGAAAGCTGGATCCCATATCACCGGGGCGGCGGGCGAAACTCAGCGGCACAAGCCCTGCCAGTTTCAGGACCTGCCCCATGCGTGCCGTGGCGCGCGCCATGACCTGTTCGGTTTCGTCATTACCTTGCACGGTCGGGGTCAGCCGCCCGTCTGCGGCCATCGTCAGATCGATCCGGGCGGAATGGGCAGAATGTAAAAACGCCTGCGCCACGACCAGTCGTTGCGCCAGCAGCCTCCATAACGGGGCCGATCCGGGCAGTTTCGAGCCATAAGTATTGATCAGATCATGGGCATAGAACTCGTTCCAGGTATAGATCTGCGCGTGGACCAGATGCGATGAGACCTCGGGGTCATCCAGTTCAATGAAGATCTGCGGCAGGGTGTGATAGGGTCTTCGGTCCGGGCGACGCGGCGCGCGCCAGCGGTGCAGGCTAGGCAGAAAGAAATGCTGACTGTCCTGTAGTTGCAAGCGGGCTGCGGAGTCCGGAGATGACGCCAGCATCAGCCGCGCGGTTTCCAGAACCCCGGCGGCAACAAAGATGCGGTCGGCTTGCAGGGTTTCGCCACTCTCCAGCGTTACCGTGACATGGCCTGGGCGCTCATCGAACTGGCGAACAAGACCGGTGCGATAGTGGAAATCCGGATTGTGACGCAGGACGTCAAGCGTTTGCCCGGACGCATAAATTAGACCCCAGGGACAGCCATGCAGACACTGGCCACAATATTGGCAACCGGGTTCAACGGCCAGCCGTGCAGCCCCGGCATGGGCCCCCAGTTTCGCAAGCCTCGCTGCTTGGCGATCCAGATGCGTCAGCATCTGTTCGGCTTGCGGCGATGGGGTCAGAGGTGCGCGATCCTGCATGGAAAGGGTGGGGAACAGAGTCTGTAATGCGTCCACCCGACCGCTGATGGGAAGGAATTCCGCAACCGCGCGGTAATGCGGTGACAGATCGTCAATTTCGATCGGCCAGTCGGCGATATCTTCGGCGCGGTTGGGCAAAACGGCCGAGCCCCAGAGATTGGACAGCCCACCTATGGCGTGTGAGGCGCGCAATCCGATCCGGTCGGGCGATACCAGCGTTTCCGCCCCCGGTACCATGGCAAAATCCGATCCGAACCGGCGCACCTGTCCGGGTGGCGTGTCGAACTGAAGAGCTTGCCAGGTTTTTACATCATCGGCGGACCAGCTTTCGGGACCGGCCGCGGCCAGCCGGTCACGGATGGACTGCGCCGAGCCTTCCAGTCTGCGCCCTCCATCCAGCATCAAAACCTGTCGCCCCCGCGCCAATAGGGCCTTGGCTACGGACACCCCCGATGGCCCCGATCCGATGACCAGATCGGTCACGAGGTTGGGCCCGTCTGTGCCGGGGCATGCGGCCTCATGCGGGAACCGGGCGCTTCATCTCGGCTACAATGTCATCGATGATCTGCTGCAGCGTTCGCATTGGACGGAACCCGGTGACACGCTGCAGTTTCGAGACATCGGGCAGGCGGCGCTGCATATCTTCGAATCCTTCGGGATAGACCGTGTCGTAAGGAACACATTGAATTTCCGAGGCAGAGCCGGTCGTTCGGATGACCTGTTCGGCCAGTTCGCGGATCGTGACCTCCTGATCGGTGCCGACATTGAACACGTCGCCGCGCGCATCCGGAAGGGTCATCAGACGGCACATGGCCTCGACCACATCGGCGACATGGCCGAAACAGCGTGATTGTTCACCAGTGCCGTGGACCATCAGTGGCGCGCCTTCCAGTGCTGACTTGACGAAATTCGGTAGCACCATCCCATAGCGTCCGGTCTGGCGCGGACCGGTGGTGTTGAAGAACCGCAGCACCGTGACCGGCAGGTCGGATTCACGCGCGTGGGCCAGCGCCAGAAACTCGTCCAGCGTCTTGGCACAGGCATAGGACCAGCGCAGATTGCGGGTGGCGCCGATGGTCAGGTCGCCTTCTTCCTGAAAGGGGAAATTGGTGCTTTTGCCATAAACCTCGGAACTGGAGGCGATGAACGTATGCGTCTTGTTCACCAGCGCGGCATCCAGCACGTTCTCTGTCCCCGCCACATTGGTCAGGATCGACCGGCTGGGTTCGTCCATGATCAGCTTGACCCCGACGGCCGCCGCCAGGTGGAACACCACATCCGCCGGATCGACCAGTTCGGCGACCAGCCCCCGGTCAAGAATACTGCCTTTGACAAAAGTGAAGTCCGGGTGGTCCGCGACAGAAGCCAGATTGGACATCAGCCCGGTCGACAGATCGTCAAGGATCGTGACCCGATGCCCTTCACCGATCAGCCGTTCCGTTAAATGGGAGCCTATAAACCCGGCGCCGCCGGTAATCAGAATATGCATTTGTTTGTACCAGTCACTGTGTAAGAACCAACTTTACCACGATTTTCCCCGCACCATCGCACGGATGCCGCGCATTGCCCTGCGGGCCGTGAGATAGGGCCCGCCGCGTCCGGCAAGATGTGCCTGCCAACGGGTGATGTTGTTGAAGTAGAACATCTCGAGCCGGGGCAGGTCATGGATATCATCCTCCGCTTTGGCCACGCCCAGCCTTGTACCGACCGAGGTGTCGTAATGCTGCGCAATCTGTCTGAGAATGCTAGAGTTCGACGCGCCATAAGGCGGTGCGAAATGCCGGGTGGGCTGGCCAAGCCGGGCTGCAATGTCCTGACCGGATCCGCTGACTTCCTCTTCCAGCATGAGCGCATCCAGCGTGGTGAGATCGGGATGAGTGACACTATGCGCGCCAAAACAGACCCCTTCTGCTGCCAGCGCCTCGACCTTGTCCCAGCCCATCAAGGGGCGGGGCGGGATGTTGCCCCCGGCCCAGCTGTCGCTGCCACCCATCAGGCCCGAGGGCAGATAGACGATCGGGCAGAAATCGTGATCGCGCAGGATCGGCCATGCGGTGTCGGCGAAATCCTGGAACCCGTCATCGAAACTGATGATGACCACACGGGGGCCGGGCGGGTTGGCCAGCGCGTCCGGCGTGACCACCGGCAGGCCGGATGCCGCCAGCGCCTGCATCTGTGCCGCAAAGACGTCGGGTGCAATCGAGGTTGGCCCCGGTGCGTCCGAGATCGAATGATACATCAGGATATCGGCCTGCCAGGCGGGCATGGGTCAGTCTTCCACCACATGGGTGGCAAAGACCTCGCGATAGCTGTTCCATTTCGCGCGGTCGACATTGCCCTTGTCGTCGATGCAATCCGCCGCGCCATAGGCCATGGCAAAGGCGTGGTGCGTATTGTCGTGGGCGAACAGGCCCTGCCGTCCAAATACGAGCAATCCGTCCAGATCCGAGAGCCACCGATCGACCGTATCGAACCGGTCTTCATAGCCTACATCGTAGACCGGATAGGCATGGCTCAGCCGCCGGGTTTCGCAACGGCGCACCGGCACGGTGACCGGCAGGCCCAGCTGACCCAGCCATTTGGTGAACTCCTGCCCCAGTTCCTCGTCGGACATGGACCACCATTCCTCATCCGGGTCGCAGGGCAGTTCGGCGCACAGCACGGTGACGCCCTTGGGTTCGCCGCTGGCGTTATAGTTCTTGGGCTCCGACATGCGGCTGATCGGGATCGACAGTTCCGGGAAGTAATGGGCATCGAACTCGGTGAACTGGTCGGTCTCCAGCACCAGGTACAGCAGGATCATGCCCCGGAACCGGATCGCGCGGGCGGCCTCGACCACCTCTGCCGGAGGGTCGCTGATCAAGCGCGTCAGCCCGGTCAGCGGGATGGTCGACAGGATCAGATCGCCGGTCATGTGTCGTTCGCCATCTTCGTTGCGGATCGTCAACCCGGTGATGCGGTTGCCGTCCCGTTCGATGGCGGTGATTTCGGTGTTGAACAGGAAGGTGGCGCCGTTGGCTTCGGCACTGTTGCGCATCGCGTCCGAGATTTGCCCGAACCCCTTGCGCGGATAAAAGAACCGACCCGCCGTTTCGCTGCGCAGCCCCGGCAGCAGGCGCAGCATCTTCATCAGGATCTTGCCGACCGAGCCACTGCCGACCCGGCGCTCGGCCAGTTTCACCGCCAACTTGTCCGGGTCCAGACCCCACAGCTTGCGCACGTATGGGAAATAGAAATTGTCCGAAATCGTCGGGCCCAGCCCGTCATAAAGCACGGTCGAGAATGTCTCGGGGCCTGTGCTTTTCTTGCGGAAGGGTTTCAGCACCATGTCGCCGATCAGCGACGCGGCAAAGGGTTTGGGCAGGCGCATCAGCGCGTCGGTCAGTTTCAGCGGAAAGTGAATCCATTTGCCGCCCAGCCGGATGCGCCCATGGCGTGGGCGCAGCAGCAGATCGTCCCCCAGCAGCGCTTTCACATCGGCCAGAACCTCGGGCTCTGCGGCCGGATGAAACCGGTGCGAGCCATAATCGCAGATCACGCCCTCAATCGGGAATGAGGCCGAATTGCCACCCGCACTGGGCGCGCGTTCGATCACGGTCACTTTGGCCTGCCCGGTCAGGGCATGTGCCGCGGCCAGACCGGCAGGTCCGGCACCGAGGATAATGATTTCAGGCTTGTCGCCGCCGTTGGGTTGGGAAACATCCGTCACTTGCACTCTTCCTTTTGGGAATTTGCCGGGGCGCTGAACCGCATTCCGGACATGGTCAGAACCAGCGCGCCAAACCCGCCCGCTGTAAACAACACAACCTGCCAGACCAGCCCGGCGGCCACGACAGCCGGAGCGCTGGCGCCGAAGGGGGCCAGGAAACCGGCCAATGTGGCCTCGCGCAGGCCCAGCCCGTTCAGCGATACCGGCAGCACGGCAATGATCTTGGCCAGTGGCCAGGCAAAGATCCATGGCCCGGCGGCCACATCGACACCCGCCGCCAGGGCCAGCCACCAGGCCAGCAGGACCAGCAGCAACTGGATCAGCACAGATGCGATGAAAGCGACTGCCAGCGTGCCGGGTTTGCGGCCCATCCCGACCAGTGCATCGGCCAGACGATGGGCAAAGCCCTTGCCGGGCAGAGAGGGGACATAGCGCCAGGGCAGGGGCAGCAGGCGCGGTAATGCAACCATACCCGCCAGTGCGGCCAACAGGATCAGCACCACTGGCCAGATCATATGCCCGCCCGCCGCGCTTTCCCACGTCAGCACCAGACCCAGACAGGACAAAGTTAACAGCGCCACCATGTCAATCAGCCGGTCCACAGTCGCGCCCGCAACAACCTGCGCGCCGTCTTTCATTGCGGCTTGCGCCAGACCGGCCCGCACCGTATCGCCACCAATCGCCCCGGGCAGGCACAGGTTGGCCGCCAGACCGGCAAAATGGGCCCGGATGGCCAGCAGGGGTGGAACCCCTCGGTTCAGCAGCAGCCACCATTTCAGGGCCGCGCCGACATGGGCCAACAGGAACAGAACAAACACGGACAGGAAAACCCAGATCGGGATCGCCTTCAGCGCTGCCACGATTGCATCAATTGGAAGGATCCAGAACAGGATCGCCAGCACCAAAACCGATCCGGCCAGCCGGATCAGCCAGCGCCGTTGATTTGGGTCGGAAAGCAGCTTGCCGCTCATGTCACGGTCTGAGATGCAGCCGCGAGATCATGTCGGCGATCAGCCCCAGCGACCAGATCATGATCGCCGCCAGAAACGAGAACACCGCCGTTTCGCTGAGATTCCAGTAGAACATGTCGATAATGAACTTCACCGTGCCCAACGTGAAAAATGCCAGACCCAGCGGAATGAATACCCGCAGCGGATTGAAGAGCGTGCTGATGCGCAGGATCAGGATGATGAAGTTCAGGAAATCAATCGGACGGATTTTCGATTTGCCCACCCGTTTTCCGTATTCGATGGGCGTATAGATCATCCTTTTACCATTCGACGTCATGCACAGCGTGATCGTGGTGGTGAACGAAAAGTTCTGCGGCAGCAGCGGCAGGAATGGGATCAACTCGGATTTGCGGAATACGCGCAGGCCCGAGTTCAGATCGTTGATCTTGCGCTCCGCCAGGAACGACGCAAAGGCAAACAGGAATTTTTTGGCAGGCCGCCGCAACAGCGGCACGTTCTTCATCGCTGCACCCCGGTCGCCCACCACCATGTCCTGATCGCGGCACATGGCCAGCATGCCCGGCAGATAGCGCGCAGGGTATGTGCTGTCGGCATCCAGAATGGCCACATATTCATGCTGCGCCATCCGCACGCCGCGCTTGAGACTGGCGCCATAGCCGGAATTGACGTCGTTGAAGGTAACGGTGGCACCGCTGGCCTCGGCCTCGGCGCGGGTATTGTCCTGGCTTGCATCGTCCACCACGATAATTTCGTAAGGGATATTCAGCGGCTCAAGATGGGCGCGCACATCCTCGACGGTGTGACGTACTGCATTTTCCTCGTTATAGGCGGGGATGACCACGCTCAGGCTCATGCCGGCGGTTTCCGATGCGATCAGCTCTTCGGGTGTGGTGCTGTTCGTCTCCATCGGCTCTGCGACTTTGTTCATGAAAATGAAAACCTTTTATTCACTTAATAGTCCCAGCCCCAGCCCCCGCTGCAAGATTTGCGTGGCGCATGGAACGTAACGGGCATAATTCCCTGTATTGCGTATAGTATTCGAACACGTACAGACTGAACATAGACAATAAATTTGACCAAATTCGACCGTTAAGGCGTCAAGTTTGTAATTACGTATACTGCACGCAGCAGGTGCAAGTGTTTGAGGCATGTGCCGCCTGGAACATGGCGGGGTGCGGGCAGCAGGAAGGAAACGGATGTCAGGGCGGCAGAGTTTCAGCAGCGGAGTTGCCTGGATGTCGGCTGGTATCTGGGTCGAACAGGCGTTCAACTTCATCATTTTTGCCATTCTTGCCCGTATTTTAGGGGTCGAAGCCTTTGGCCTGCTGGCGATGGTTGCGGCCTTTGTGCTGTTTTCCGAATTTCTGGTGCGCGAAACGATTTCCGACATTCTGCTGACCCGTGATGCGCTGTCACCAGAGCGGCTGAATTTGGTTTTCTGGTTGCTGGCGCTGCTCGGGGGGGTGTTGACAATTGCGCTTTATCTGGGCGCAGGGCTGGTCTCGAAATTCTACAATGAGCCGATTGCGGGCGAATTGTTGATAGGATTGTCCCCAACAGTGCTGATGATTTCGCTGACGGCAGTGCCTGTGGCGATCCTGCGCCGGGAAATGCAGTTCCGTGTTCTGGCCATCCGTGCAGCGCTCGGCGCGGCGGCCGGAGGGGTTGTGGGAATTGGCATGGCGCTGGCGGGATACGGCGTCTGGAGTCTGGTCGGCCAGCGGTTGGCGATGACGGCCATCAATATCGTGATGGCCTGGGGCGCGGTGTCCTGGCGTCCGGCTCTTCACGCGTCGCGGGATCACATGCGCATGATTTTGCATTTCAGCCACCGGATTCTGGGCCTGCGCGCGGCGGAACTGGCGGCGGTGCAATCCCCCGCAGTGATCATCGGCGCGATGCTGGGACCGGTGCAGGCGGGGTATTATGCAATTGCCTGGCGGGTGATCGAGACGGCCTCGTTCCTCATGATCACGCCGCTGCGCACGGTGGCGCAACCCGCCTTTGGAGCAGCGGCGCGCGATGGAGGTCAAGCGGCGGATCTGCTGATCGAGGTCATGCGCCTGACCGGGTTTCTGGCTTTTCCCGCCTTTGCCGGTCTGGCGGTTCTGTCCGAACCGGCGCTGGTCTTGCTGTTTGGTCAGAAATGGGCTCCGGCGGCTCCGGTCCTGAGCCTGATGTCAGTGTTCGGCATGTATTTGTGCGCCGAAAAAGTGCAGCAGACCTTCTGTCTGGCGGCGGGCCAGGCCGGGCGTCTCGCGATCCTGTCCTGGGTTGAGGTGACGCTGGCGGCGGCAGCGATTGTGGTGCTGGCCCCTTATGGCTTGCCGGTTGTCACAGCCGGTTTTGTAGCGGTCTTTCTGCTGATCTGGCCGCTTAAATTCGCCAATCTGGGCCATATTGCAAAGCTGCCCGGCTCGGCTTTGATGCGGCAGCATCTCGCACCGTTTCTGCTATCTGCAGGAATGGCTCTCGCAGTGTTTGGAATTGCGCGGCAACTGGACGGGATGTCTCAGGTTTTGCGTCTGCTGATCGGCACTGCGACCGGAATTGTTGTTTATTGTCTGTTGGCTGCTTTGTTTTTGCGCGACAGGTTGCGTCTGCTGATCGCAATGGTGCGCAGGAAAGAGGAAGCAGGTCCCGAGATTGACCCGCAAGAGGTCAGTGGATAGCACATATTAATGCGCTACCCATCCTGGTTGATGAGCGGGACAGGCAGCTACCAAATCGGTGCGCCGAGGCGGAAATTGACAGTCTTTTCCCCGCCGTCGGATTTTTTGAGGTGAGCGGTGATATTGTTCTCCGTCTCCGAAGGGAGCAGCTCAAAACTGGCGATGGCCCTGTTACCGTTCTGTGTGAATTTGACCGCCTGCACCTCATCGCCATTAATCGTGATCGCTGCAGCCTGAACATCAGGCTCACCGATCCGAAGTTGGATATCAAGGGCGGTGTCGCGCCGGAGTGGGGCATCCATAATCAACCGGGCAACCGACGGTGGGGTGTCAATTGCAAAAGCTCTGGTTCTGTCGTGGGAATTGGGGCCAAAACGGTAATACGCGGTAAACAGAATTCCCGCCAATAACAAAAGATAGCCCCACCGGGTCCATCCCATACCACGCCAGATGCGCCTAAGTGGGCCATTTTGTGTGGCATCAGGGGCAATTCTGGTCGCGAAAATCAGGGCGCCTGTAAGGGCAAGGCCGGTGGCAATCAGGCCGAGAATAATCCATAGCGCCATCGAGAACGCGCCGCCCCAGGTTCCGAAATGTAGCATATCCATCAAGGGCTTCCAATAGGTGAACCCTCCAATATCATCCGGCGTAAATGCCCCTAAAACGTCAAGCGTGACAGGATCTATGAACACGCTGCCTGGTCCGAAAAAGCCTGAATGGCCATCCAGGTTTCCGGAAAAGTTTATACTATCGGTCTTCTTGTCTGGCAGGAATACAAGGAACGGATCAAACCCTGGCAGCGCTTCCCGGGCCCGGGCTTCTGCCTGGCCGATAAAGGTCGCGTCAAGATTGGCGGGCAGAGCTGCATCGCGGGGAACGGGAGGCTTGGGGTGTGGTCTGGTGCCGTCGAGTCCCAGACTGCCCAACAGGAAATAGAAGCTGGTCAAAGCGGTCAAAAACAGCAGCGGCGCGGCCCAGAGGGCCGTCAGTCGATGCATGCTGCCAGCCCAGGACCTAATGCCGGCTGCGCGGCCAGGCCAGCGGAAAAATCCTTTCCAGAAGCGCCTATAGGTAATGAGGCCGCTGACAAGCTGAAACAAAAGCACGACCGACATGGCGCAGACCAGCATGAATACGATCCGCTGTTCGGTCAGGAACGTGTCGTGAAGATCGCGCAGGATGTTGCGAAAGCCCAATGGTCGTGTTTCCGCGACAACCGCGCCAGTGGTGGGGTCGGTCCAAAAGCTGACTTTTTCTCCCCAGCCTGTGTGGGCTGCCGTACGGTCCACGAACCAGGGGGCCGGTCGCTTATGGATGATAAAGATGCGACTTTCAGGGTGGGTCTCTTTGATACTGCCATAAATTTCGCCGAAGCTGGCGTTGCGTTCTTCCTTGGTGGCGGTGGTCCAGATTGCCGTACGACCAACCGATTCAAGTTCGAAACCGGCAACAAGCAATGTGCCGGTCAGAAACATGAATGCGAAGAAAAGCGACAGATGCAGTCCCAGCCAAGTGTGGAGTTTGAAAAGTGAATTGCGGATTTTGCGGTTCATCTGAATGTTTATCTGTCTACAATGTCTGGGAGCACTAAGCCGAGTAATCGTGCTGGAAACAATGGTAAGATAGCCTTGTCGTAGAAGAGGAGCGAATTGGGCTTTTGATGTTGCGATGAGCACACGTTATTTCATGATATACCCGCAGGTTAGGTGTTGTGCGAATCCCGAACTTCGCGGGATGATATAATTATACCCGGGTATTGTTGGGGTAAGCGGTGCTGTTTGATGTTAAATAGAGCTATGAAAACAATTTCCATTGTCTCGCCATGCTTCAATGAAGAAGACAACGTGGCGAATTGTTATGAAACCGTAAAGTCGATTTTCGACAAGGAACTGCCGGGCTACAGGCGCGAGCATATTTTCATCGACAATGCCTCCACGGACCGGACCGTGGATATCCTGCGCGAGATCGCCGCAAAGGATCCGGACCTGAAAGTGGTAGTCAATGCCCGCAATTTCGGGGTGTTCCGGTCAACCTTCAACGGGTTGCGCTATGCCACTGGTGACGGGGTTGTTGTCATGCTGCCTGTTGACCTGCAAGACCCGCCCGAGCTGATCCCGGAGTTCGTCGAGTTGTGGGAAAGCGGCTATGACGTGGTGGCCGGCGCCCGCAGTACCCGAGAGGAGGGGTTCGTGATGCGTAATGCGCGCGGTCTTTTCTATCGGATCGTCAATGGCCTGTCGGATGTCTGGCTGGAACCATCGGTCGGAGAGTTTCAGCTGATTGACCGCAAAGTGCTTGAAGCGGTTTTGGCCCACAATGACCACTACCCTTATATCCGCGGCATCATTGCCAGCTGCGGCTTCCGCCGGATCATCAAACCTTATGTCTGGCAGGCGCGGAAAAGCGGCTTGACCAAGCACAGCTTGATGGCGCTGACCGATCAGGCGCTGAATGCTATTTTTTCTTTCACGCGTGCCCCGATGCGGTTCTGCACGATCAGCGGACTGGTGATTGCGGCCGGCTGTATTCTGTTTTCGCTCATTTCCGCGGTTTTGTTTTTCTTTAATCCCGATCAGGCGCCGCGCGGGACGACAACCATCATCGTATCCCTGTTTTTCCTGTCAGGTATCCAGATGCTGTTTATTGGAATGTTGGGGGAATACATCACCTCGATCCACAATCAGGTACGCGGCGGCCCCATCGTGACCGAGCAGGAACGCATCAACATTGAAGGTCCTGCGCGGGACCCGGCACTGACTAGAGACGAGCGTCTGGCATGATTGCCGGTTTGAGCCGCGGCAAATGGTGCGGCCTTGCGCTTGTGATGGCGCTCTGCGCCAGCCCGGCCTGGGCTGTTGACGCACCGGTTACCAATGCAACTCTGTCCGAGCTGCGCGTATGGTTTGGGTGCATGGTGGTGGCCTCGGTGTTTTTTCTGGGCTTCTTCTGGCTGCGTGGTCAGGTTCTGTTTGGCATTCTGAGTGCAATGGCTCTCTTGGGCGTTGCAGCCCGGCTGTGGCTGACGCAACCGCTTTGGTTTCCACGCCTTGAGATCTCTGTGGACCCGCCTGAGAACCTGATCATGCTGGCGATACTGGCGATGCAGGCGGCGGTGATCGGCGTTGTTCTCATACGGCCTGCAGGGCGCGCAGCCATCGGCGGTCTTTTCGCCAAAGCGGGGATATTTCACCTGTTTCTGCTGATGGTTCTGGTCGCGGTTTTCAGCCTGTCGGCAACTCCTTATATCGCCTATGGCTATCATGTAGCCTATGGCTTGCAGATCGGTGTTGGCGGTGTGTTGTCACTGGTTCAACTGGCCACGCTATTGGCCATGTTTGTTGTCGTAGGGCCTGATCACATGCCGCGTATCCCGGCGGCTGGTTTGGCGGTGTTTGCGACTTTAGTCAGCGCCATACTGGCTTGGACGGCGTTCGATCGGGTGCCCCATGTCGAGGATGAGCTGGCCTATCTTTTTCAGGCACGGACCTTTGCGGCTGGCACGCTCTGGGCTCCGGCCCCGCCCGAAGCGGCACACCCCGCGCTGGAATATTATCTTCTCGAAATACATGAGGGCAAATGGACCAGTGTTCCGGCACAGGGCTGGGCCATCGTTTTGAGCCTTGGGGTGCTGGTCGGGGCGCCATGGGTGATCAATCCGATCCTGACCGGGATATCGGTTTGGTTGGCCCATGACATTGTCCGCCGGGCAATCAGCCGGGAACGCGCGGATATGGTCGCGTTGCTTATGGCAACCTCACCCTGGGTGCTGGCTGTTGGGGCCACGCTGATGAACCACGCGCTTATGTTGGTGACGATCTTACTGGCCTGGTGGTGTTTGATCCGGGCCGGAGAGGGGTCTGCCCGCCGGGCGGTATTCCTGGCATTTGCCGCCGGGTTGGCCTTGGGATGGGGATTTGTCACCCGACCGTTGGACGGGCTGATCGTGGGTGGTCTGACAGGCCTGTGGGTGCTTCGCCGATTGCCTGCCGGGATCGGGCAAGTGCTTGCCTGTGGTGTCGGGGGCATCCTGTCCGGGTCTGTCGTTTTTCTGGTCAATCACGCGATCACGGGCGATCCGTTGTTGACCGCACAAGCCGACTATCTCAGCCGTCTGTGGCCGGACACGCAAAACGCATTTGGATTTGGGGAGAATGTGGGCCCGCCCGCCCAGAGCTGGGGCGCGCTGGATATCTGGATCGGTCACAGTCCTGCCGAAGCCGTGTTGAACCTGATCAATGCGATTGCCTCGCTTAACCTCGAACTTCTGGGCTGGACATTCGGATCTCTGGTTCCGTTCTGGATCGTCTTTATCTGGCGCAAAAAGCTGACCGGGTTTGACCGTGCGATGCTGGTGATCTTTGCTGCCCTCGTGGCAGTTCTGTTCTTCTATTGGTTTACAGGCACCTTCTACCTCGGACCGCGCTATTGGCACACGGCATTGCTGCCTATCCTGGTTTTGTCCGCGGCTGGGATCGAGGCGATCAATGACCGATTGCCCGAGCAGTATCGCGGCCGCCTGCATTGTGTCGTTCTGTTGCTCTGCGCCATTTCGGTTGTCAGCTTCACATCCTGGCGCGGTGTTTCGAAATATGACGGATATGGTGGGTATAGCGGTGACATCAGGCGACAGGTTGAAGCCGCTGATCTGGGCAATGCGTTGGTTTTTGTTTCGACAAAGGGGGATATAGGGTCTGCGCTTTATCTCAACGATCCGTTCCTGCCACAGAATAAACCGATCTTCCTCAATGATCTGGGGCCGGATCAGAACGCCGACATTATCGCTGCCTTCCCCGGACGCGAGGTTGTTTACCTGAGCGACGCAGACTGATAGGCCCCGGGTCAGTCGGGTTTTCCCGAGCGCAATTACTCAGCAGCGTGCTGGTTTTCGGCGGCCACAAAGTTGCGTCTGAAATCATTGGCAAACATCGTGCGCGTGAACCGGCCCAACCCCGAGGCATGCTCGCCAAAGGTGTCGATCCGGGACAGCAGGGTCGTTTTCACACGAGGATCGACCTGCGTCTGGAACTCACGTGGGGTGTCAAACTGATAATCACGCAAGGAGCCTTCATACCCCGAATTTCGCCAGGCCTCGACATCGAATGACGAACTCCAGACCGGTTCATGCTCCAGACTCTGTGAAAAGGGAGCATGCAGCATCACGGCGCTGTAATAGTTGATGATCGTATCAAGCATCGCATGCGCTTCGTGATCACCTTCATCCAGCAGGTCCGAGATGGCCCGCTTCAGGAAAATAAGCGCTTCGTCCAGTACAATGAACCGGCCAATCATCGAGTATTTGCTGAGCAGATTGCCCCCCAGTTCACCGCTGATCAGGTCATCGTAATTGTCCTGCGCCCAGGCCACGCAATCGGCGCGGGTTTCAAACAGCTCAGCCTGGTTCTCTTCTAGATAACCAGCCAATGCATTGCGGAACGGCTCCGGTGCCTGATCCAGAATCTTTTGCATATGCTTGATGATCTGGAACGGTCGGATGTCCAGAGAACGCGCCAGCCGGAAGGCTTCTTCGAAATTGTTTTCATAATAGAAGATCGTCAGAAGCAGATGGAAAACACGGGTGTCCAGATAATCTTGGAACGAAAAATTCTCGGACTGGACCACCATTTCCTCGGTCTCGACCACGGTTGGGCCGTTATATTTGCCCAGGCATCGGGCTACGACCCGGTGCAGGGTCTTGAACCCGAATTTCTCGCGGCTGTCAGGATTGGCCAGTGGCGCGCCATGCAGCAGCATCAATTGGTGTGCCGCCACCCGGCTGACACCGGTTTCGATCAGCTTGTCGACCGCATCCATAAAGGATTCCTTGGTCTCACCAGGCATGCACAGGATCAGCTCGCCATAGGATTGCATACCCTTTGAATGAAGTTCCTGCTGCACCTCGGTATAAGTATCCAGGCTGATGTTGTCGCGTTTGATGTTCTTCAGAACTACCGGATTCAGGGACTGGACCGACGAGGTCATTGGCAGCCGGCCCTTGGCCTTGCGCATCACCTTGATGATCCGGTCGCCGCGGTTCTTGCCCGTGGTTGTCCGGATGTATTTGGGCCAGTCGTATTTATCCATCAGATGGCCCAGATAGTCGGCCACTTCTTCGTCCTGCACATACATGCCGAAATTATCGTCAGCAAAACACAAGGGGCTGGCATGGTTGATGCGGGCCACGATGTAATCCAGATCGGCCTTAGTACGCTCGAACGAATGGCGGAAAACTTTCGAGTTCGATTTGACCGCCGAGTTGCAGAAGGCACAGGTGAACGGACAGCCGCGGGCCAGCTGCATCAGTGCAAACAGGCCGGTATCAAAGAACTTGTCCATCAGCCCGGCAAGATAGGGTGACGGGATTTCGTCCAGATCGCGGATGCGGGGTGGTTCCTCCCCGCGCAGGATCTCTCCGGTTTTTGGGTGCACGTAAAGCGCGCCATCGACGGCCTCTTCCCACATGCCTTCGCGGCGGGCGCCAACATCGATGAACCGTTGCAGTGTACTGAGGAATGCGCGCTCGCCTTCATAGGTGGGGCCGCGCACATGCATGTCGATCTGTGGCATGGTCCGGATCCAGCTGTCCTGTTCTTCTTCGGTCAGTGGAAAATTGGGGCCGCCCATGAGGGTCAGAACATTGGGATTGATCGCCTTGACGTAATCCGCAAAGGACAAGGCCAGGTGGTGGTTCCAGGAATAGCTTGAGAAACCAATGATGTCGGGTACCGCCGCATCAATGGCTGCCTTCAATTCCTGAGGGTCGCGGAAGATTGCAACCTCCAACGGTGTCGGGCTTTTGGCATAGGTTTTGGCAAAAGTAGCAAGATTGCCGACACCCAGCGGATAGGTGTCCGACGTAGCGGTAACGAGGTTATGGCCGAGATCGGCAAGGTAAAGACGCATTAGTTAACTATCCTCGCGGTACAGTTCTTATGTCAAATTTTAGGCTCCACGGTCGGTTTGGACTTCGATGGCCAATGTGCCGGATTGTTATTTTTAATCATCTTCAAACACTCTGCTGCCAGGGGAAGTGACCCGTCAACACCTTGGAGATCATGATGAAGGCCAGGATGGCGGTGGGCAAAACAAGTAACCCCTGCGCGATGATCGGTTGCAGACCAGCGGACAGAAAACCCTCAAGCGAAAGGGCGTTGAACGCGTAGACGAACAGATAGGACAGCACGTAATAGGGCAAACGCCCAAATCCCTTGGTGTCGAAGACAAGCCGGGCGTGGGTCATGAAGTTCCACAAAACTCCACCGGAAAACGAAATCGCCAGTGCGGCTTGCGGTGGTAGGCCTGACAGGCTGAGGCCGGTAAACAGAGCATAGCCAAACGCCGTATTCAGTACGCCGACCAAAGCGAAGCGCATGAATGATTTCTTTCGGGGAATAAGCAGCTTTTTCATACGTGGGGCCCTTCTGTACAAAGAATGTCCGCCACCCCTGAGACGATATCATGTTGCGGGGTAAATCCGGCTTCGTTCCGCAGCCGGGTTACATCCGCTGCCAGCCGGTCGGGATCATTTGCCGCGCGGGAGATAGCCCCCAGCCGGATCAGGTCAGGGTGATGCATCTGGTTTGCGACCTCTTCAATCAATTGCCGGACCGGGACGGCGGTGCCGCTTGCTATATTGATCGCGCCGGTGACATTGGTTTCCAGCAAAAGCGCCAGCGCGCGCGCCAGATCATCGACATGCAGGAAATCCCGTTCCTGTCGTCCATCGGTGCAATCTACGGGCTCACCCATCTTCAGATTTGAAATCAGATCGCCAAACAACCGGCCCGGTGGTTCATCCGGTCCGTAGACAAAGAAGATGCGGGCCCAGGCCAGAGACAAGCCAAGCGCATCCTGGCCTGCGCACAGCGCCAGACCGGTCCCAGCCTTTGCGGCCCCGTACAGGGTCCGGGGCCGCAAAGGTGTTGCTTCGGTCAGGTCCGGCACCGACCAGTCATATTCGGCACAGCTTCCGGCGCAGATCACACGCCGCCCGCCGATGCGCGCAAACTCCCGCACCAAGTGCAGCGTGGCGGCCATCCAATCCAGATTGGCCGGGGAAGCCCAGCGGTCGCGTGGCCCGTCATGCCAGGCCAGATGAACCAGATGGCTGGCGCGGGTTGTTTCAAGGGCTGTCGTGGTGGCGCCGGGGTCCAGCAGATCACAGGGGATGTCGCTTGCCGGGTTGCGGCCCAGCGTCACCACCTCATGGCCCGCCTGTGTCAGAGCAGGAACCGTCGCGCGTCCGATCAATCCGGTTGCGCCGGTCAGCAGAACCCGTGCCATCAGCTGATCCTGACTTCCGGCACGGCGGTCACGAACCGTACCTTCAGGTCGGACAGTTGTCCTATGACCTCATCCCGGATGTTCCAGGGCAGGATCAGTACGTAATCCGGCGGCGCCTCGCGCAGGGCTTCGACCCCATGCACGGGGATATGGCTGCCGGGCAGCAGCGTGTTCTGCTTGGCCGGGTTGCGGTCGACGCAGTAAGAGATCAGATCGGGGCCGATCCCGGCATAGTTCAGCAGCGTATTGCCCTTGGCAGCGGCACCGTAGGCGGCAACCGTGTCGCCCCGCGCCTTTGTTTCACGCAGGAAGGCAAGCAACCCATCGCGCAGCGCTTCGACCTGAGTGGTGAAGTTCATGTAACCTTCAGGCCGGTCGAACTGTGCCGCAGTCTCGTCCGCGCGGACCTTGGCCAAGCCAGGCCCTTTGGGGTGGCTGGCCCCTTCAAGGCAGGCATAAACCCGCAGCGATCCGCCATGGGTCGGCAGCTCTTCGACGTCGAAGACGCGCAAACCCGCCTTGGCAAAGATTGTCTCGACCGCCAGCAGCGACAGATAGGAATAATGTTCGTGATAGATCGTGTCGAACTGCACGCTTTTGATCAGGTTCAGAAGGTGCGGGAATTCAACTGTATAGACCGCGTCCCCCGTCAGCAGTGTGGCGATGCCGGCAACGAAATCGTTGATATCAGGCACATGCGCCAGCACATTGGCCGAGGCAATCAGGGCCGGGGGTTTCTCGACCGCAGCAACCTTTCGGGCCAGCGCCTCGCCGAAATAATCGACCAGCGTGCGCACACCCCTTTCCTGTGCCGCCGCCGCCACATTGCCTGAAGGTTCGATCCCCAGAACCGGGATGCCTTTTTCAACGAAATACTGCAGCAGATATCCGTCATTCGAGGCGATCTCGATCACCAGATCATCCGGCCCGAGATCGAACCGGTCGACCATTTTTTCCACGTAATCCCGGCAATGGGCCAGCCAGCTGTCCGAGAAGCTGGAGAAATAGGCGTAATCGGTCGAAAAAATCTCTTCCGCCGGTACGACATCATCCACCTGAACCAACCAGCATTCGGTGCAGACGCGGGCGTGCAATGGATAGACCGGGTCCGGTTTGTCCGCTTTCGCGGGGTCGACATAGGAATTGGCCAGAGGGGACAGTCCGAGATCGACAAGCGTCATCTCAAGGTCCGCGCCGCAATGGCGGCAGGTGGGATGGGTCGTGCTGGTCATACCTGTCTCATGCTCAGTGTTTCGAATTCGGCAATCTGGGCGTGGCACAGCTCGGTTACCGGAGTGCCGCGGGCCCAGCCCGCATACCAGTCTGCCGTCAGCCTGACGGTGTCGTCAAAACTCAGGACCGGGCGCCAGCCAAGCAGTGCACGCGCCTGCGATACATCCAGCCGAAGCATCTTGGCCTCATGCGGCGTATCCGCCGGGGTGTCGATATCGATCCGGCCCTGCCCAAGCGCCTTGATGACCGCCTGGGCTACATCCAGAACCGGGCGTTCATCGTCACGTTCGGGGCCAAAATTCCAGCCCGCTGCGAAGGCGGCGTCCTGTTCGAGCTTCTGGGCCAGCATCATGTACCCCCTGAGAGGTTCCAGAACATGTTGCCAGGGTCGGATTGCGCCGGGATAGCGTAATATGACGCGTCCTTCATCGCTCAGACAGCCGCGCACGATATCGGGAACCAAACGGTCTTCGGCCCAGTCGCCACCGCCAATGACATTGCCCGCGCGTGCGCTGGCAATCCGGGCCGGATGTGGATCGGCAGCATCCGGTGAATAATAGCTGCGCCGCATTGCTGCGACTGCTATTTCGGTCGCACCCTTCGATGCGGAATACGGATCATGCCCGCCCATCGGGTCGGTTTCGCGATAGCCCCAGACCTGTTCGACATTCTCGTAGGCCTTGTCCGAGGTTGCCACCACCACCGCGCGCAGGCTCGGGGCTGCACGCAGTGCGTCCAAAAGCTGAACCGTGCCCAGAACATTGGTGGCGAAGGTCTCAACCGGAGTGCGATAGGAGCGCCGGACCAGGGATTGCGCCGCCAGATGAAAGACGAATTCAGGGTCGGTTTCCGCGATGATCCGGTCCAGGGCCGCGCGATCATTCAGGTCGCCGGTGACCGACCTTATTTTGCGCTGATCCAGCAATGTCCAGAGATTGGGTTTCGTTTCGGGGGCAAGGGCGTATCCGGCGACTTCTGCACCAGCCTCGGCCAGCCAGGCAGCCAGCCAGGCGCCTTTGAAGCCGGTATGCCCGGTTACAAGCACCCTGCGTCCGGAAAACGCGCTCGCACTCATTCCCAAATTTTCCACGGCGCATTGCCTGTGGCCCAGTGTTCTTCCAGTTCCTGGCGTTCGCGAATAGTGTCCATGGGCTGCCAAAAGCCTTTATGTTCAAAGGCCATCAGCTCGCCATCGCGCGTCAGGTTCATCAGGGGGCTGCGTTCCCAGGCGGTATCGTCGCCGTCAATGTAATCGCCCACTTTGGGGGACAGCACAAAAAACCCGCCATTGATCAGCCCACCATCCCCGACGGGTTTTTCAGAGAAATTCAGGACCTGATTGCTCTGCAGCTCGAGCTGGCCGAAGCGGCGGGGCGGAGGAACTGCCGTGACGGTTGCGAGCTTGCCATGCGCCCGGTGAAAATCGATCCCGGCCCGAATGTCGATATCACCAACACCGTCGCCATAGGTCAGGCAGAACGCTTCTTCATCCTTGAGCAGATGCATGACCCGGCGAAGTCGCCCACCAGTCTGGCTGTTGTCTCCGGTGTCGATCAATGTCACGCGCCACGGTTCTGACTTGCTATTTGCAATTTCAAGACTGCCATTGGCCAGGTCGATCGTAACGTCCGAGTTGTGCAGAAAGAAATTCGCGAAGAATTCCTTGATGACATAACCTTTGTATCCCAGGCAGACGATGAAATCAGTGACGCCATGGGCCGCGTAGATTTTCATGATATGCCAGATGATAGGCTTACCACCGATCTCGACCATGGGTTTTGGAATCTTGACGGTTTCTTCACTGAGCCGCGTGCCTAAGCCGCCGGCCAGAATAACGCACTTCATGAAATTGCTCCCTCGTTAACAACGAGACTGGCTACCAATACACTCGTCTTAACCCGGATCTGGGTATCCGGGTTATTGCAAACATTCGCACGCATTAGGACGACAGCGCCGCCACCCTGTCAAGATTCACAAAGCCACGAGTCGTGAGGCACTGAATTTCCTGTTGCTCTGGCGCCCAATCATGCACAATGGGGAGAAAGAGACGATATTGTTGACGCGCCCTTTCAGCCGGGCAATCCAGTGAAGAACATCACAGAGATAGCGCTCAAAAGAGCTCACATTCAGGGCCGTACATGTTGTATCAGAATTGCGCGGACCAAATGCACATTTCACACCTGCGGGAAATTTTGACAAAGCTATACCGGTCGAAAAACATCGTTACGATTCAAATTATTGGAAAAAGCGCATGCGGTTTAGGACTGTATAGGAGACAGAGGTTTTTACCAATTCTGAACCGGTTTTCGACACAGGCGATCTGGTTCGCATCTGCCCCCTCTCTCTGTGGGATGGACAGCGGGTGCGGTTCGTCTAATCAGGGCGCCGATTTTCTGTACGGAAGGCCGGGCTTCAAAACTCAGGCCCTCTGTTTAAGGGGCTGACAGGATTTTGTTGTGAATCCCGGATAACCTCTTGTAGCCTTAGGTAAGTGTTTTGGTATGGGTGTTAGTCATTTGAAAAAAGATATTGTTCCCGTTGTAGTCATCGGTGGCGGCCCAGCCGGGCTGACAGCCGCCTATGAACTGCAAAAATTGAGCGGCACACATGCTCTCCGGGTCTTTGAAGCTTCGGATATGGTGGGCGGCATTTCCCGAACTGAAACGCATAAAGGGTACCGCTTTGACATAGGCGGGCACCGGTTTTTCACCAAGGTGCGTGAGGTCGAGGACATGTGGCATGAGGTGATGGGCGATGATTTCATCACCGTGCAACGCTTGAGCCGCATCTTCTACCGCAACAAGTTTTATGATTATCCGCTGCGGATCTTCAACGCTTTGGGCAATATCGGCCCTTACGAGACCTACAAGATCATCGGTAGCTTCATCAAATGGAAGCTGCGGCCCAAACCGCAGGAAGACACGTTCGAAGAATGGGTGATCAATCGCTTTGGCGGACGGCTCTACATGCATTTCTTCCACAGCTACACCAAGAAGGTCTGGGGTATTCCACCGTCGGAAATCCGGGCCGACTGGGCCGCGCAGCGGATCAAGAACCTGTCCCTGCCCAAGGCGGTCTGGAATGCGATTTCGGGTGCCAATGATACGGCCAGCCTGATCGAGGAATTCCAATATCCCCGCCTGGGCCCTGGCATGATGTGGGAAAAGACCCGCGATCTGATCCAGGAAAAGGGCGGTTCGGTCGAAACCCGTTCCGAAGTGGTGAAGGTGAACCGCGATGGCAACCGCGTCACGTCGATTGATGTGCGTCATTGGGACGAAAACGGTGACAAAACAACCGAACGGGTCGAGGGTGAGGAATTCATCAATTCGATGGCCGTGCGCGATCTGATCCATTCCTTTGATCCACCACCACCGCCCGAGGTGGTCGAGGCTGCCGATCGCCTGAAGTATCGCGATTTCCTGATCGTGACCCTGATCCTGGATCACGCCGATCCGTTCCCGGACAACTGGATTTACATCCACAGTCCCAAGGTGAAGGTCGGTCGCATTCAGAATTTCCGCGCTTGGTCCAAGGAAATGCTACCCGACCAGAATACTGCCTCGATCGGGATGGAGTATTTCTGCCAGAAGGGTGACGGGCTTTGGTCCTCCTCCGACGAGGATCTCAAACACCTCGCCAGTGAGGAACTTGAAAAGCTTGATCTGGCCAAAGCCAGTGATGTCATCGATTGTGCGGTTATCCGGCAACCCAAGGCCTATCCGGTCTATGACAGCGAATACAAAGAGGCACTGGGCACGGTCAGTGACTGGCTGAAGACGCTGGAAAACTTCCAGACCGTGGGTCGCAATGGTCTACACCGCTATAACAATCAGGATCATTCGATGCTGTCGGCGATGTATGCCGCCCGCAATATCATGGGCGAGAACTACGACGTCTGGGACGTGAATGTGGAACGCTCCTACCATGAAGAGTTTGAAGCCAACCCCAAGAAAACGGCTGCGCCAAAAAAAACTTTCGTAAAAGCACGGCGCTCTGATCCTTAGCCAGGGACTGCGGTGCTTGTGGGTTTGTTTCTGATTGACGGGTTGGGATGATATGTGTCCGGCCAGATGATGACGTGGTCGCGTAATCTGGCAACTTCCCGACCTTCGTCCTGATGGTCCAGTCCGCATCGTAGCCAAACTTCGGCCAGCAAAAGCCGCAACCGAAGGTCCGGGGCCGTTTCGGTGATGACGTCGTGCATTTGGGTCCGGGTCAGGCCGATCAGGTCCCGCAGATGGGCGTTCCTGAAGTATTCAGGACGAATTTCCAGTCGCTGGAATACCGTCGTCTGTGTCGCGTTCTTGATACGGGGGCTCAGGTTGCGCGGGGCATAACGATTGGCGACTTCTTCAACGACCCATTTGTTGCGAACAAACGGATGAGCGTTCCCGAAGGCAAAGGGCGAAAGCCGGAGTTTATGCCGGGTCGGAAGATTGACGGAAAACCGGGCTAATCGGGTATCCAAAAACGGAAGCCGCACTTCGATACCTGCGGCCATGCCCATCGTGTCATTGAGATGCAAAAGCTCTGACAGCGGATGGCGCATGCGATCCAGCGTCCATTGTCTGCCGTGATCTCTGGGGTTTTGTGGCGATGCGTTGTGATGGCAGGAGATCTCCTGCGGCTCCCTCTGTTTTGCATGGTCATACACCAGCTTTTTTGCGCGCTTCGTAGTCAGGATGGACCCTATGCCCGACATTGCCTGCACCCGGCGCATCAGCCGTCTGTATCCATCGTTCAAACGCTTTCGCCCAAACCGGGGATTTCCGAGGAACAATTCTTCTGCGCCTGCACCAGAAATCAGACCTTTCATTCCGGAATCAGTTGCAAGCCGGGCCGCCATCATCAGTGGCGTGCAATTTGCAGGTTCTGAGGGGGGGCGTTCATAGTGCCGAATGACTCGGGGAAGCATGTCAATAAAATCGCACTCATCGACATCGGTAACGTGCAACTCCAGTTTAAGACTTCTGGCCAGGTTGCGAGCCGCATCAACTTCACTGCGTTCACCTTTCACATTGGCATGGAACAACGGCAGGTTTTGATGTTGTGCTGCTGCTATGGCAGCAATCAGTGACGAATCCACACCGCCTGAACAAAAAGCCCCAACAGGCGATTCGGCGAACAAATGCGCGGCCAAGGATTTGTGCATCAGATCCGCAAACTCATCGACAATTTCGGGCGTGGGCAAGCCGTCAAGCCGGGTCATTTCATCGGGGTCGAAGAAATCGTTCAATCGGAAGAAAGATGAAATCTTGATCTTGTCCGGCCCGTCAAACTGCAGGCAAGTCCCTGGGGCCAGGCTCTGGATGCCATTATAGAAGGTCTGACCCGGATCCGGTTCTCCGGAATTCAACAGATGAGCTGTTACCGAGTTGATGTCCGGCTGTAATGTCATCCACGGCTCGAACGCCTTTATTTCCGAAGCAAACAGAAAGGCGCGGCCTTCTTTGGTCGGGCTCTGGACCCAATAAAGCGGCTTCATTCCGAAGCGATCCCTTGCCAGCAGAACCTGCCGCATGCTTCGATCAACAAAAGCAAGTCCAAACATGCCTTCGAACCGGATCAGTGCGTTCGAACCCCATTGGATCAGACTGTGTAAAACAACCTCGGTATCGGAAGTTGTCCGGAAGGAAATTCCCAGTGCTTCCAACTCAGACCGCAAGGACCTGAAGTTGTAGACTTCACCAGTGTAGGCAAGGGTGTAACGGCCCGTTGGGTCCTTGAAAGGCTGATCCGACCGTATATCGGTATCGACAAGGGACAGGCGTTGGTGCGCCAAGCCAAGGCCGGGTTCTGTCAGAATATGGCTGGCATCCGGGCCGCGATAACGTATGGAAAACGCGCTTTTGCGCAGCCGCAGATTGTCAGGGGTTTGTGCTGCATCCTCTGGGAAGATACCAAACAGGCCACACATTCGGAACTCCGGTATTACAGTAGGTTAGCGAGGCAAAACCCGCCATATCAGATTCTGATCGCTTTCGACGGCGGGTCAGATGCACTATAGAAAAAGCGGAATGAATGGCACATGTCAGCCTTTGTCATGCCCTGTTCATGTTCGCTGCGCGTGTCAGCTATGAGGGTCTGATGAAAATACTTGTTGCCGAAGACGACGATACGCTGCGCAATAATCTTGGTTGCCTGATGCGAGCGCGTGGCGATGTCGTACGGCTGGCTGAAAACGGCAATGACGCGCTGTTTCTGGGGGAGACCGAAGATTGGGATGTCATCGTTCTGGATCTGGGGTTGCCGGGACTGGACGGGCTTTCGGTTCTGCACGAATGGCGCAGTCGCAATATGGCGACTCCGGTTCTGATTCTGTCGGCACGTGACAGTTGGAATGACATCGTATCCGGGCTACGCAGCGGGGCTGACGACTATCTGGCAAAACCCTTTCACTCCGAAGAACTCATGGCACGGCTCGAAGCCTTGGTGCGGCGCGCAAGCGGACGCGGCGCACCCTCGATTGAAGTCGGGGACCTGTCAGTTCTGCCCGATGAAAAGACAGCCTATTTCAAGGGGCGGACAGTTTCGCTGACCGCGTTTGAATTTCGCGCTCTGGAGCATCTTGCCCGGCATGCGGGTTCGGTCGTCAGCCGGGCAGACCTGATTGAGCATATCTATGCCGAGGAGATAGACTTGAATTCAAACGTCATCGACGTTTTGATCTCGCGCTTGCGTCGCAAGATGGCGGCCTCTTTGGTGGAAACCGTGCGCAGGCAAGGTTATCGGATTCCCACAGATGATCGGTGACTGGGCCACGATTCCACGTCGCGTATCGATTGCGTCAATCGCGATATGTTGTGCCGTACTTGGACTTGGCGCGGCTATTTTCATTCAGCTCTATCGCGTTCAGGAAATCCGCGAACTGGAATTGCTTCTGGCCCAGGATTTGTTGATCGAATCCAGCCGGATTACTTTGCACCGGACCGACATAGAGCTGTCCGAAGGAGTTGGGCGCGGAATTTATGACCTGGCAGAAGTAAACTGGGTTTGGCAGCTCATCGAAGATCAGGAGGGGGGGGGCTCCAGGATTCTGTTTCAATCTCCGTCACTTGGCCCGGTCACCGCGAACAGCACGGTCCTTGCCGTACCACCCTCGGGCAAAGGTGATTTCATAAGCCCTAACGGAGGCTTTGTGCGCGGTATATCTGCCCCCTTTCCGGGAGCCGCGCCCGAAGAAGGGCTGAGCTTTCGGATTGCGGCGCCCATGCGACGTGTCAGCGAAGGAATTCGCAGCGCGACCCAGCTGGTTGCACTGGTTTTCTTCGGTATCGCCCTGACGGTTTCGGTTTCAGTCTATTTTACAGTAAACCGGGGTCTCAGACCGCTCAAACGGCTCAGCGAATCTGTCAAAGCCATGCGCCAGCACGATACGATCATTGATGGGCAAAACTGGCCGCCAGACTTGATCCCAGTGGTTGATGAGTTGCGAGAGCTGCATCGTCGCAACAACACAAATCTTGAAAAAACTCGTAGGAAGAATGCCGAATTGGCGCATGGATTGAAAACGCCGCTGGCCGCTCTGATCCGCGTTGCCGAAGCGCTGGATGATGACAGGCGCGATCAGATTATTGGCCTTGTCGATCGGATGGCGCGGGTCATCAAGCGCAACCTCAGCCGCGCCCGGACCGAACGTCCTTATGGCAAATCTTCAGCCGTTCGCACCAGCGCCGAAGACGTAATGTATGCGCTTGGTGTTATTTTCAGAGACCGAATGCCCGAGGTGGAAATCACCATAGATGCCGGAATGATATTTTTCGGCGAGATGGCGGACATTCAGGAGATTTTTGGCAACCTGATGGAAAACGCGTGTTTCTGGGCTGAAAGCCACGTGCGTATTTTAGCGATCGCAGAGAGCAAGGATATGATTACGCTTTGCATCGAAGACGATGGCCCGGGTATGGAGCAAAGTCGGCAGATGTCCGACGTGTCCACCGGTGAAGACAGGGGTGAACGCGGGTTAGGCCTGTTGATTGTCCGGGATATAGCCGAGCTTTATGGAGGAATGGTCCATATCGGGACATCCGCTCTGGGTGGGGCGAAAGTGTCGGTCATACTGCCTGGATGGATCGAAACGCCGAAATAGATACCTATACGGCTATTTGTTTCCCTGAAATCACCAATGTAGGTATGCTTGCAGTATTGATATCACATTGTGCATGCAATCCATCCGTTGGGCATAAAACACGCAACCAGATGAGAGTTACATGTTATCAGTAGATTGGTTGATTGAAGACATATGCTTTCAGCTGACATCCAGTATGCCTTTCATTGGGTAATCGTCGACTGCTGTATTTGATGAGATTGTATAAGACGTGATGGTATTGCGCCTTTTTATTTCCCTCATTGTGTTGGCTGGCATTGTACTGGCCGGTCAGGGGGTTGCAGCAACACTTGCTGCTGATGCGGTGCGGCTGGATGAGGTATTGCCCTATTTCGCAGCCGGCGGCGTTCTGTTTTCCTATGTCTGGGTTCCTCTGGTCGCGCTGTCTGCTTCGGCGCTTTTTGTGGCACCGGGGTTGCTGCTGGCTTTGGGAATAGCTGCGCAGGGGGACCGGTTTGAGCACTGGCTGCTCAAGGGGTTTACATTGTCCTTGTTCGGTGTGCCTGCGCTCGCCGCAATGGTACAGGCCGTCAGCGGTGTTCCCATGGTCGGGACGGCCTTCATTCTGCTGCTTGTCTTGCTTTGCCTGCCCGGCATCGGCCTGATCGCAGCCCGACCCAACCCCGAGATCTTGCGGGGCAGGGGTTGGGATATAGCCGGCATGATTGCCTTGCCGCTGGCTGTTCTGGTCTTGCTGGCTCCGAAATTCTACTGGGAGTCGTTGAATGACGACGGGGCGCACAGCTTTCTGAACGCGATGTTGTTCATGACCCGTGGCCTGCCGTTCTGGCCATCGGATGCAGGGGGAGTCGGGGGGTATCCGACCCCGAAAATGATGACGGAAACCTTCCTACAAAGCGGATTCATGCGGTTTTTCGGGCCCTATGAAGTCTCTATCCGTCTTGCATATTTGCCAGGGGTTTCGATCCTTTTTGGGGTGATGTTGTCCTTTGTACGCGATCCCGAAGGACATACTGACCCACGAACCGTTTTCGGGCTTGGGACTGCTCTGCTGCTGTTTTCCTTCGTGATGGCATTCAATCCATCCTACAATCCGTATTTCGCCGACATTGCGCTGCCCATGGCGCGCGAGCCGATGATCCTGCTGGGGGTGCTGGGCTATATCTTGTTCTTCAGCGAACGCAGGTTCGCCGGGATGGCGTTTGTGTCAACACTGGCTTTGCTAACCGCACCGAATGGCACCCTTCTTATCGGGTTTTTTCTGATTTCCCACTTCCTTCTGACCCGGCCACTGCCGTTCCGGCAGGTGATTGTCGGAGGGATGGTCGCCCTTGGTGTCCTGGTTCTGGCATCACTGTTTGAGATGATGCTGACATGGTGGGGGCTGATGGACGTGTCCGATGAGTTTGGGGCTGACAGTATTCTGCGCCGCCTGCGCTTCGTGACGATCTTCGACACCGGGCGGTTCCTGTTCTGGCTGCTACCTTGCGGGATTCTGCCCGGCCTGGCACTGCTGGCCTGGCCCTGGCAGGATAAGCTGTCCAGAACACTGACGCTGATGGTCCTGGCCTATGTTCTGTTTTTCTACGTTCAGGCCTATCGCATCCTGCCCCATCATTTTGCACCCGCCGCAGTCATACCACTGATTGTCTTATGGCGGTTGCGGCCGGTTCAGGTTGCTCCGGTCTCTGCACTGGCTTGTGCTCTGACAGGGCTTGCGGTCAGCGCCTGGATCAGCTGGCCGGAAACTCTGCGCCCATTTACCCAGACCCGGGATCTTGGCTATCGCATCTCTATCGAAACTGATGAGAGCCCGTTCCCTGACCTGAACGAGATACGTGTTGTTCCGGCACTGATTGCCGGGGCATTCCCGCCCATCTGGACACAGGCCGAGTTGGAAAAGCGCTATATGGCTGGCCAGTTGTCGGTCTATGTTCATGCCAGAATGCCCGCACCGGACACTACGACCGCAGATTATTTCATACGCGCGGCAACAGCAGCTCTGGTGGATGGAGAAACTGTAATTGGCGAAGCTTTGGAGGGTTGGGTTTTGGTGGCGCGCGATCAGACGGTTTACGAAAATGACCTCGGGAACACCGATGTTCCGGTCAGTATTGCTCGTGTCTATCGCGTACCACTTGATACCATCTTCGGACAGGGCACGCGTGAGACACCCTACCCGGTTTGGGACATCGCGAAAGTAGCGGGTCTAAGATAGCCACCGATTGAGAAATATAAGATTTGTCCCGAAGAAAAACGGGCAGTTAAATGGAGAACTTTATGAAGCAAAATCTTGCAAAACTGGTTGAATCATACCCGGTCCTCCAGAAGCCTGCCTATTTCGCCTATATCGGCGTGGTCAGCGCCCGGAATGTCAGCCGCCGGTTCGCCATGAACAATCTCGGCTACCTGCCCAAACGTGTGTCTGACAGGGGCCAGGACATGTGGGTGATCAACGAAGTCTATAATGGCAAGCGCAATGGTTTTTTTGTCGAGCTTGGTGCCGCCGATGGATTCTCAGACTCAAACACGTTCGCTCTGGAAAAGCATTATGGCTGGACCGGTTTGCTGATCGAACCCAACCCGGTCAATTACCATCGGATTACAAATTGGCATCACCGCACGGCCACCCCGGTTCCGCTGGCGGTTGATCCCGAACCGGGAAAGCTGGAGTTCATGATTGACGGTCAGCGCAGCAGCCTGCTGGTGGATGAGGCCGATAACATGACTGAGCGACGCGCTTCGAAACTGGCCCGGTTCCGGGAAAAGGGCAAGGTTGTAACGGTTGAGGCCGTACCTCTGGATGAGGTGTTCGATCGCTACAACGCACCCAAGGATATCGATTACTTCAGCCTGGACGTCGAAGGGTCGGAAACGCGGATTCTGCGCAATTTCCCGTTCGACAAATACCGTTTCCTGGCCATGACAATCGAACGCCCGACGCCGGAGCTCAACGAGTTGCTGTTCGCCAATGGCTATCATTTCGTGCGCAATTCGCTTTACGACACGTTCTATGTGCATGAAAGCAACCCGCGCTTCGATCAGGTTGAGAAATTACCGTTCGAACAACTCCCCGCGAAGCAGTTCTGAACCTGCCTCTGGCACGCACCCATGTCGCGCGAACAGTCAGTTCCGCGTGACATGGAGTTTCTGTTTCTGCCCCAGCACGTGATATTCGAACAGGCACCAGACATAGATGGTGGCCGAGTAGACATAATAGACCTGGTGATAGAGCAGGCATTTGAATGCGAACCACGGTCCGCCATGCCCGGACATGGCGCGCACCAGATCGAAATTGGCGACAAAGGCGGCTGCAAGCAGCAATAAGGGCAGGGGCCATGCCCCCGGCCAGAATGGCAGGGCCAATATCGACAACAGCAACAGCCCGGCGATTGCGGCCCGTACCCGCTCGGCCATTGAGGTGTTCAGGTCATCCGTCAGCCCCTCGCGCGAGATCATCAGCCGGGCCCAGGGCAGGGCGCGACAGAAGATATCCGTGCTCAGGCTGTTGCGGATGGTCCAGACTTTCAGGTGTTTACCCTGCAGCTGTGGCTCGACAAGGATACGGCGACCGGTCCCCGCGATCCGGTAACCCAGTTCGATATCCTCGATCGACGGAACCTCATAGGTTTTCACATCAAAGCCACCGACCTCAAGAAACACATCGCGTCGGATTGCGCCACACCCGGCCCAGAAGGTGCGCGCCTCGCGCCGGGCGCGCTGATGGTGATAGCGATGCAGAAGGTTCTTGTAGCGCGAGAACCACGATTGCCCATCCGGCGCGTCGTCATAGGATCCGAACACGGCGCCAACATTATCCTCGGACATGGCACGGCGGATATGCTCCGGGCCGTCGGGCCAGGCGATGACGTCGGAATCGACGAACCACAGGATGTCACCGGTGGCGTGTTCGGCGGCCAGGTTGCGCGCAGCCCCCGGTCCGCCATTGACTGGCGTGGTCAGAACCGTGGCCCCCATTTCGCGGGCAAGGGCCGCAGTCCCGTCCGGGGACTGGTCATCGACGACCAGAACTTGCTGCACCTGGCCGGTATTCAGCATTTCAATCAGGGGGGTCAGGACACGGGGTAGCAGATGCTCGGCCTTGTAGGCGGGCATGACGACGCTGATGGAAAGGATTTGATCTGAAGTCACGAGGTATCTCCGGCCGTGCCTTGCGACACTGACGAACGCTGAACAAGAAAAAGAAAGGCAGCCGTAAAGGGCAGCAGCCACATCACACGGGCACCATATCGGTCTGCGGGTTGCGAGACCCCGCCACAGACCAGCGCATTCACTGCAATCCCGATCAGAATGAACAGAGCGAACAGTTTCAGCGGTGGGGCAACTCGTCCAGGCCATAGCAACAACCCGATCACAATGATTGCCGAGATCAGATAGATTGTCGCGTGGATGGAATTGACCGGACCCAGCCAAGGCTGATCGCGCGTCAGGACAATTTTGTCGAGAACCGCCAGCTGCGCCTCGGGCAGTCCCGAAAGCGATTTTGCGTTTCGGATGACAGCCTCGTTCGGGATGGTCATCTCGATGCTGTTCATTCCCAGCTGGGTGAACGCATTTTTGCCAAGTGCGTAGATCGTCCCGAACGGCCGGGCGGCCAAAACCTGCAGGAAAAAGGCCCGCTGTTCGACTGCTACGGCCCGCTGATCCCCAATCGGCATCAGCCGGAAAGACCCCAGCTTTTCGGATTGTTCGAAAATGATATGAGTAGCGGTCAATCGGTAAGGGTCATCGGACCAGGACAAAGCCTCGTGCAGGGCGCAGGTTGCCAGATCGGTGCGCGGACAGACATCATCCAGATAGTCCAGGCCGGGGCCGTCAACGATCAGACGTGCCGTGATATAGGGTGTATAGATTACCTCTTTCCGCGCAACGGTTTCTGTTGCGAACTCAAATGCTTTGCGCTCGGCAATGGCCAGCGCAACAAGGCATATGACAAACCCTGCCGCAAGCCATCGCCCGTATCCAAGACGCAGCAAGGCAGCCAGCACGACAAAGGGCACCATCAGTACGGCAATCCCCAGATGCGAGGGGTGCAGGACCACCGCGAACGCTGCCAAGGCCAGCGCGCCCAGCCATTCTATCAAGTTCATGTAACGACCTGCGGCAACAACCGCCGCAATCAGGATCAGCATCACCGATGTGAAAATATCCGGCATAACATAGGCGATATAGAAGGGCAGTGAGGTCACTGCCCCCGCTAATAAGGGAATGGTCACCAGTTGCAGCGTGCTACGCCCGGTTTGTGCGCTGCGCTGCAACAGGCGCATCGTCAGCCAGACTGCGAACAACAATGCGGCCAGATGAACCCCTGCAACGGCCCCCAGCGCATCGCCCCGCCAGAAAGTCGCAACCAGCAGCGCATAAGCCATCGAGCGTGATCCGCCGGTTACCTCATCCTCTTCACCGTTTTGTTCTGCCTGGCTGCCACTTGCCCCATTTTGAGCACCGGCCGGTTTTGGTGCAGGCAGGATAAGTGAGAGCGCTATATTGCCCTGTCGAAAATAGCTCCCAGTGTCAAAGTAATAGAGCGGGCCGCGATTGATAATCAAAACCGCCAGGCAAATGACCACCGTAGCTGCAACCAGCAGAGCCCCTCTGAACCTTCGGGGTGATCCTCCCGATGCAGTTTGCGCGACCATCACCGTCCTACAGCTCCTTCATCGCCATCGCAGCAGGCTGAAACAGGCACTTGTTGCCTTCAGCCACTTCCCGGATGCATCTCTCGACCAAAGCACCCATTTCATGGCGCTGGTTACACCCCCGGACGAATTCATCAGCGGTTCCCGCAATTTCTGCCGTCTCAGGCACAACATCAATTCGCATTATCTCCCTGCTCACAGGCAGGCACTTCAAACAAACGGGTAAACTGCAAAAAATCCGATCGAAAATAAGCGCCTGCACTCAGTACAATAACAACTCGACGCTACACGAAACTTCCGGTGCGTCGAAGGAGGAATATGACAAGCTTCGGGTTTCATATCTTTTTCCAGGCAGGGGGCGTCTAAAGACGCCATGCATTAGCTTTATCGCAGACAGTGTCTCGTTTTGGCTGAAATTGTTTCCCGTCCGAAATGCAGTGTGATCGGGCCTGATCTCAGGCGCAAATTTTATTTTTGCAAGACGATTGGTGCGGTGATGCAGGCAGGACAGCGGCCAAACCTTATACTGTACGTGTCAGCAGGTCCGCTCACCAGCCTCTACCAGCGCGCGCACCATGAACATGAACAGAGCATGACGACCTCAGCCACGCCACGTTCATCTACCGTTTTTATATTTCTCCGGACCCCACTTCGTCAGTAATCAGTTCCCAGTTTTGAAAATGAAATATAGACCCGAAGTAGATGGATTACGTGCGATCGCGGTAGTGCCAGTTGTGTTTTTTCACGCTGGCTTTTCGCTCTTCAAAGGCGGTTTTGTCGGCGTCGACGTCTTTTTCGTAATTTCGGGTTATCTGATTACCTCAATCCTTCTTAAGGAACTCGAAGCTGGTACGTTCTCTCTTCTGAAATTCTACGAGCGCCGTGCCAGACGCATTCTTCCCGCTCTGGCAGTTATGGTCGCCGCCTGCATACCGGTGGCGATTTTCCTGATGACACCGACGGAAGCAAAGAATTTTGCGCAAAGTGTCGCGGCCGTCGGCCTTTTTGCTTCGAACGTATTGTTCTGGGTCGAGAGCGGTTATTTTGATCTCGACTCGGAAGAGAAACCGCTTCTTCACACTTGGAGTCTCGCGGTAGAAGAGCAGTTTTATATCGTATTCCCGCTGCTTTTGCTGCTGTTATGGACCTATAGAAGAAAACTGCTTGTTCCCATCTTGGTGCTTTTGGCCCTGCTCAGCCTTGTGCTGTGCGAATGGGGTGCGCGGAATGCACCAAGCGCCACATTCTTTCTCGCGCCGACGCGTGCGTGGGAGCTGTTGGCCGGATCGTTCTGCGCCATGATCCTGCGACGTGGCACCACCTCCCATGATTTGCTGGCCGCATTGGGCGTCGTAATGATCGGAGTCTCCATTTTTGCCTTTGGTGAGACGACGCCATTCCCATCGGTCTATGCTCTGCTCCCGGTAGGTGGCACAGTCTTTGTGATCCTGTTTGCCGGACCGACAACAGCAACGGGAAAACTGTTGGCCAAGCCCGTCTTCGTCGGTCTCGGGCTTATCAGCTACAGCGCCTATCTTTGGCATCAACCACTCTTTGCCTTCGCCCGTCTCTGGACGCCATGGGCCCCATCGCCAACCGTTCTCGTCTGCCTGATCATTCTGACATTCGTGATCGCGTATCTAAGCTGGCGCTATGTTGAAACGCCGTTCCGCCGCACTTCGGGGTCGCATTCCATTGCCCGGCGGCCGGTTTTCACCCTGGCGGTCACGGTCTCATTGTTGTTTGTGGCATTCGGCGGCTGGGGACAGATGACGAAAGGCTGGCGCAACGCCTATCTGGCGCGCATGTCTGAAGCAGAAAAACGTATGCTTACCCTGACAGAGCATGCGTATAATGAACAACTCGCCAATGCGCTGTCGCGCTTTGATAATGGCGACTGCGTCTTCGACATCCGCACGCTTGATGAGACCGCTCGTCAGCGTGCCACCGACTGTGCGCAGAAGTATGGTCCCGGTGTTCTCGTTCTAGGCGACAGCCACGCGATTGACCTTTACGGTGCGGTTATAACCACATCACAGGCCAACGAGCTCTTCATAGTCGGCGTTGTCTCAGGCGGGTGTCGTCCACATACGCTTTTGCCTGGTTGTGCTTACATGGAACTTGCTCAGTTCATTGAAGATCGCCCAGATGTTTTTGAATTCGCAGTCTATGAACAGGCGGGGTTTTATCTGTTGCACGGGGCCGGGTTTGATTTAGGCGGAAGACGTATGTTCGAAAGGTTGTCGCCAAATGAACCCGTACCCCGTTTCGAGCCCCACATGGGTTATGTTCAGGCCGTAAAGGAATATCTGGAACGCATCGCATCCCATATTCCGACAGTCTGGCTATCCCCCCGGATCGAGCCACATATTCAACCGACCTTTATCCGGAAGGCGGGATGTGATTACCCTTATATGCTTCGCCCCGGAACGGAAGAGGTCTTTTTGAAACTCGAAGCTACGATCGCCGAAACTCTTTCAGCATCGCCGGTGGAATTCATGTCACAACACAACTTGCTCAAACTGTCTTTCCCGGAAGACTTCTTATCCTGTGATGTTCTTTTCTGGTCGGATGGTGACCACTTCAGCAACGCAGGTGAAGAACGATTTGGAAAAAGGATGCAGGTTGTTCAGAACGCACGCGCAGTGCTTGGGCTGGAGCGGAAGTGAAGCTCTTGGCGCCTGACGTTCCGTGAGCCCCTGATTCTCTTAACAATTACACCACCCATGTTCACAAAAGAGAAACAAACCAATCTATGTGACTGCATTATGCCCTCATGATCACCCGAATGCCGCAAAAAAAACATAATTTCTCAAAAAGACCTTAGCAATCAAACGGAAATGATTTATCAATCTTTAACAATAGGCGCCGTGCTAGGGGTATGCATGGACTCTGTTAGGTGGAAATAAAAGGTGGGTCCTTTAATGTTTAGAAATTTGAAAATGATGCTTGTGGGGCTTGTAGCCGCTGTCTTTATGAGCAGTTCGGCCAGCGCTCTGACACAGGTAGCTGCCGGTGGCAGTTATGACATCACATCCGATAACCTGTTTTTTGGCGCGGTTGACACAGCTGCGGGCGGCCCGGGTGTCTACTCTGTCAATTTCACTTCGCCGGTTGATCCTCTGTCCGCATCTGCGCAAGCAACCATCGGCATTCGTCTGCTGACCAACGCTTTCCCGCTGGGCCTGACCGTAAGCTGGGTCGATGCAAACAACCCCTCCAATGTATTGGCCTCGACATCTGTCCTGGGCGGTGTGACAACGACACTGAGCACAATCTTCAGCAGCGTGTCCCCAAACACCCTGAGCCAGAACCTCGTGTTTAGCTGGGCTTCTTCTGCACCAAACGTGTCCTTTGACTTTGATGTGGCTGCAGTTCCGCTGCCGGCCGGTGGTCTTCTGCTTCTTACTGCACTTGGTGGTCTGGCCCTGACCCGTCGCCGCAAGGCTGCCTGAGCAAAACACACAAATCTGACCTACATGACCAGGGGCCGCTTTGCGGTCCCTTTTCAATTGGCTTGATCAGATATTACTGCCCGATGCCTGGCGCAGCATCCAGACCATCCTCTGACATCTGAGCCGGAACAAGGTGGTGATTGCACGCAAGACCTCACCGGTTGAGGCCAATTTGTTACTGGATACAACTTTCGGGGTGTGTACGATTGCGCTTGCTGGCATGGCCAATGCACGAATAGCCCACCGCAAACGCGATGCAGCATTTGTTCCGTTCAGCTGATATCCCTCTTGCGTCGTCCGTCGCCATTTGGCCTTCAGGGCCGGCCAGTCCTGCCGGGATGGATGGCTGACGCAAAACTCGTCCCGGTAAATCAGACTATAGCCCCGGGCAACGGCGCGCATGGTCCATTCCCGATCCTCGGATACGCCATTGATGAACCCACCGATCTTGTCGAATACATCCCGTCGAGTCAGCAGGTTGCCTGCCCCGGAACATCCCTGAACTTCGATGTACCGGCGGAAATTAAAGGCAAATACAGCCTCAAATGCCTCGGCCCCGCTGCGGGGTGACGGGGTTTCATCAAACACGTCAACCCGGCCTCCGATCAAATCTGCCAAATCTGCGATCTGGCGTCCGACCGTCAGCCAATCCGGCGCAGGAACACAATCCGCATCGATAAAAAACAATCGTGGCGCCGTCGTTTCCGCTACGCCACGATTGCGCGCATGGGCTGCTCCCTTTTGCGGCTCCACCAGAAAGCGCACCTCGGGGAAGGCCTGCCGGATGCCATCCAGCGAAATCGGAGAGTTGTTGTCTACAACAACGACTTCGGTTCCACCCAGGTCATTTTTCCTGAGTGCGTGCAGGCATCGTTCCAGCCTTGGAAGGTCGTTATAATGAGGTATGATTACCGCATCGACCGGAGCTTCTTCAGTACGTGCCGTACTCATTTCCGAAGGCCCCACTGATATACCGGCATTTGTTCAAAACAATTCCCATGACATTCGTGAGTTCTGCCAATTGCCGCTCGGCGATGTCGATATGATCAATGCTTGTTTCTTCCGCTGCTGCCAAAAGCAAAGCGCAGTCGACATTCTTAAGGAAACCATGGCTGTCGTCGCTGGCCATCAGTGGAGGCGTGTCAAACAGAATGACATCGGGTTTGTATTCCGCTTCGAGCTGCTCCAGAAATTCGATTGTCCGTCGGCTTTGTAGAATTTCTGCAGGGTTGCGTGTTGAAGAGAAGTTCAACCCGAAAATCACGTTGTTACCGTGGCGCAGTGCGTGCTCGTGAAACGGCACTTTTCCCTGGATGACATCGGCCATACTGTAATTTCCGGTTTGTTTCAGTATCTCTGCCAATCCCCTGCGCCGCATGTCGAAATCGATCACGATCGTGCGCAAGTCCTCCTGTCTGCTCAGGCTGAATGCCAGATTTGCAGCTGCCGTACTTTTACCGCACCCGCTATAGGGAGAGGTAAGCGCCACTCTCCGCCAGCCTTTGGACAAGGTCTGCTGCAACATCTTGGTCCGCAACATGTCATAAGGCGTTGCATCAGCACCACCGTTAAAAGACATCAGACGCTTGCGGGAGATGAGCCCTGGGTCGATCACGATCTCGGGTACAGTCAGCCAGATGTCCTCATCCACGCTTTCCTGGGGAACATGCAGCTGTTCTTCAGTTACTGGCTGCAGTGGTTGAGGCTGTTGACGGCTGTCTCGTGCCCTGCGGGCCTTCTGAATCGCCTGCTGAAGACGGTCCATTACACCCTCCTTGATTCAATCAGAACAGAAATCACTAGAACACCCCAAGCTTGTCGATCACTTTTTCAGCGAACAGATCCAGTGGCAGATAATAGGTATGCACAGCCCAAACGCCTGCAGGCACACCAACCATAATCACCAGAATGGCTACAACCCAGATAAGGCGCTGCTTCATCACTTCACCCCGAGATCGTACATATGGGATGGTCGCGATGGGCCACACGTCCAGCTTCTTGATCAGATCCTCAGGTCGACGCGGGGCCCGGTTCAACACCTCAAGCAAAAAGATCAAAGCCAAACCCAAGGCAATACCAGTCCCTATTCCCCCGCCTGCAATTACCAGACGGTTGGGCTTGGTCGGTGTGCTGGGGACAGAAGGATGTTCAATTACCGAAATACGCTGCCCCTGAGACGTAACTTCGATCCGCTCACCTGTTGAAGCCGAGGCCAAACGAGAAATGGCTGTATTATATTGCGCCTGGATATTACTTTGGTCGCGCTGCAATTCTGCCAGCGTAATCGAATTTGCAGGAGTCAGTTCAATTGACTGGGTTACCTTTTCAAGGCTTTCCTCAGTGACGGTTCGCTGATCTTCAAGTGCAGCGATTTGTGAATCCAGCTGAGCTAGTTGCAGATCAAGTGACGAGTTTCCCGTTTGTGTGGCTGTCGTAGCTGCGCTTGTACTCTGTTCAGCTGCGACAACTTCCTCCAAACGGTTGATCCGGGAGCGTAAAATCTTAATCTGCGGGCTGCTTTCGGAATAAATCCCCAGCTGGTTATCAAGCTGGTTACGCAATTGGGTTAGCTGTTGCTGGGCCTGTGTCTGCGGCTGCTGTCCAACAGTCGTGATCTGACCTGTCGTGCTGTAGATTTCCAGCAGTTTCTCTCGCTGCTTCTGCAGGGTAAAAATCTGCTGATCGGTTTGCTGAAGACTGGCTTGCAATGTTCCTTGCCGCGCCATGCGAAACTGCAGGCTCGCTGGCAGGGCGCCAGCGTTCTCACTCTGAAACTCAAGAACCCTCGCGTCGGCCCTGTCGAGCTCAGCGCCAAGGCGCTCGACTTCCTGCTCAAAGAACGCAAGTGTGTCAGATGCTCGTTCTTTACGATACTCGACATCAAGCTTTTGAATTTCCGTTAGATACTCGTTCAGCACGCCAGCTACGATTGGCCCGCTTCTGCCATCGAACGTAATCGACATCAGGTTTGCCTGATTGCGACCGGAAGAAATTCTAACCCGGGTATTTGAGCGCAGCTCATGAAGTATCTCATCCGGAGTAGCCTCATCCTGGTTCGGCAACACCTTATATTTGCGTGAAATATCAAGAAGAACCGGTCGCGTAAGCAAACGTTGTTCAACAATCTGGAGCTGTTCAAACGGAGATGTCGTAACCGTACTGGCCGCCAAATTTCCCGGAATCTGCGGCGATTCAACGATCAGACGTATTGTGGAGGAATAGGTTGGTGGCAAGGTCATTGCCATAGTGACCGAAATCGCTGAGACAATCGTCGCCACAATGAGGAAATACGGAAACCGCCGCAGGAAAATGGAGGAATAGTAGCGTACAGGACCCATCTTAGACCGCCAGCTCCTTCTCAAGCGAGTTTCCGCCAAAGAACACGCCATCATCGATCACCTGATTGATGATGGTTTCGTCGACCTTGTCCGTTTCATTTGTCCAGGCATAAAGCAGGGCAAAGTCGCAGAACTGATTGACCAGGCGTGGCACACCGCGGGTCTGCTGAAAAATCAGCTTGCAGGCGTCTTCTGTAAACTCGCCACCGGACCCGCCGGCCGTTTTCATTCTGTGTCTGATATAGGCTTCGACGGACGACTCATCCATCCGTTCCAGGTGAAAACTTGCGGCCACGCGCTGCGTCAGCTGGCGCATCTTGGGGTCCAGAACCATGTCGCGCAATTCAGGTTGGCCAACCAGAACAAGCTGGATCAGTTCGTCCGTGTTCGAGTTGATGTTGGTAAGCATGCGGATTTCTTCCAGACCTTCGACTGTCAGGTTCTGCGCTTCGTCAAAGATCAGGACCACCCGCCGCCCTTCGGCATATTCCGCAACCAGAAAATCCTGCAAATCCCGGAACAGCTGAACATAGGGGGCGTCGTTGTTAATTGGCAGGCCCAACGCATGCAGAACCCATTGCAGCAGCTCTCCGCGACCACCTTGCGCATTCGAGATCAGCCCAACGGTGATCGACTCTTCCATTTCACTCAGAAGATGCTGCACCAGGGTTGTTTTCCCAGCCCCGATCTCGCCTGTCAGCACTGTAATGGGTGCACAGCTCATGATGCCGAACTGCAGCACCGAATAGCCACGCTTGTGCAGCGGTGACCAGTACATGAATCCGGGGTCCGGAAGCAGTGTGAAGGGCCGCCGATCGAGCCCGAAATAGTCTAGATAAAACCCGTCACTGGACGCCATTGCACCTCGGCTGCCTTCCGCCTTGTCAAACCTCGTACCGGCCCCCTGGAGATTATCCAAACTTAAACTCTGAACCACCAGAAATCCCTTACATAAAGAACACGTCACATAAACAAAAAGTACTTGGGTACTACTTTGCCACAAAATCAAGATAGCAGGCACCACTAAACTGCACACGCGGTGAATTGACCTACAGCCCTCTTCAATCAGAAATATTTCTCACAATTGTTTCCATCTACGCCTTTGGAAAAGGTCCGTCGATGGCGCCTTGGCAATCTGGCTTGAACACGAGTCAAAAAGGCCTCTGGGAGGTCAAAGTTGACTCCAAAAGCACAAAATTTAATCCATTGCACCCAATGAGGAAACAGAAACTCTTGAACTTTCAACAGATCCGTTGAGCAAAGTTTCACGATCCTGTTGGAAAACACTCGTACTAAGTCGTTCTGAGGTGTCCTTGCCAGTATTATTGTTTTGCAAGCCAAGCCGAATTTGTTAACACTTGATTACGGGAAAGTGGCCTCGCGAGTGAGCAAGCGCAGGGTCGAAGTGGTAAAAAAATATAAGATTTTAAGTATATGTAGTTGAGGTCGAGCGTGTTCTGTTCCTGAGTTTGGTAAGTGGTTCGTGAGTATTTGTGTGTGTTGGGGGTTTAAATAGTGACAAGTCATTCAAAAGAAGTGGCCGACGCTGGCGCGGGCTACTCTAGCATCTCTGTTCTGCCGACCTCAGTTCAGCACCCGGGGTTCTACAGAGGTGTGGGAAAACGCATCTTTGATATCGCGTTTACACTGTTTGCAGCGCCGTTCGTCGTTCCGATGGTTGTGTTTCTGGCCGTATTTCTGGCCAGTCAGGGCGTAACACCGTTTTACCGGCAGGAGCGGGTTGGAAAAGACGGCAAGGTTTTCAAGCTGCTCAAACTGCGCACTATGGTGCATGACGCTGAGGCCGTGCTGAAAGAACATCTGGCAGCCGACCCCGAAGCCCGGGAAGAGTGGAACCGCAACCAGAAGCTTCGCAACGATCCACGCATCATTAAATTCGGCACATTCCTGCGCAAATCCTCAATGGATGAATTACCGCAGTTCTGGAACGTTTTTGTGGGTGAAATGTCTCTGGTCGGACCTCGCCCGATGATGGTGAACCAGCAGGATCTTTATCCCGGCAAATTCTACAACGCGATGCGCCCTGGCATTTCCGGGTTTTGGCAGGTGTCCAAGCGCAACCAGTCTTCATTTGCCGAACGCGCTCATCACGACACAAATTACTGGAAAAGCATGTCGTTCAGCACAGATGTGTCAATCCTGATCCGGACTATCTCCGTCGTCCTGCGCGGCACCGGGTGTTAAACCCGGAACGCGTGGCCGGGTAAAACTATCGGCTGCGTGCGATTTCGTAACTTTTGCGGGAGTGCAGCATTGAGCAGAGCCGGAACCTCTATCAACAAATTGCTGGCCAGCGCCTTCTTGGCCGCAGCCCTGCTATTGAGCGCGTGCGACTCGGCCGAAGAACGCGCGGAGGCGCATTTCCAGGCCGGGCTGGCTCATCTGGAAGCTGGTGACGTCGAGCGCGCATTGGTCGAATTCAGGAATGTCTTCAAACTCAACGGTCAGCACAAAGAGGCGCGACTGACCTTCGCCCGGCTGGAACGCGAGCGGGGCAATATCCGTGGTGCCTACAGCCAGTATCTGAGACTGGTAGAGCAATATCCGGACAACCTCGAAGGACAGCGCAGCCTTGCCGAGATGGCACTGGAAATTGGCAACTGGGATGATGTCAGACGTTACGGCGGCGCTGCCGCAGCACTGGCCCCGAACGATATCGGAATCAAGTCTATCAACAACACGCTGACTTATACCGACGCGGTCAGGAATGGCGATGCCGCAGGCGTGGATTTCACTGTCCACACCGCCCTCAAGATGATCGAAAAACACCCCAATCTGATGACTGCGCGGCAGATCGTGATTGACCATCTGGTCCGCGACCAGGACTGGACCGGCGTCTTGCGCGAGACCAGTGCGGCACTTGATATCAATCCAAAGGAGGAAAACCTTTACGGGATTCGCCTCCGCGCGCTGCGGGAACTGGACAAGCCCACTGAAATCGAAACGCTGCTCAGACAAATGGCATTTGTGTTTCCTGACGATGAAGGCGTCGAACAGTTACTCGTCCAGCATTTTATCGACCAGGGCAATCTGGATGCCGCAGAACAGATGCTGCGCTCAGAGGTGGACCCAAAAGACACAGATTACATGCCAGCCCAGCGTCTGATCGCGTTTTTGAACGAAAATCGCAGTATATCGGCCGCGATTACCGAATTGGATACGATCGTCACGCATAACGGACCCAATACCGCACGCTTCAAAACGATACGCGCCGCATTGAAATTCCGTTCTGGCGACAAACAGACCGCAATTGCCGAGATGCACGCATTGTTTGAAGGCGCGCAACGCACCATTCAGACAAGGGAAAACGAGGTGGAATTTGCAAGAATGCTATTCCAGACTGACGACCCCGGCGCAGCACGAACCTTGATTGAAAACGTGCTTTCAGAAGATCCCACCCAAGTTGAGGCGCTCAAATTCAAGGCATCATGGTTGATTGAAGAAGACAATATCGGTGATGCCATTGTTCAATTGCGCGAAGCACTTCGCCAAGATCCCCGCGACCCGCAATTGATGACCCTTATGGCGCAGGCTCATGAACGCAATGGGGACAGGGAGCTGATGGGGGAAATGCTGGCCCTGGCGACGGAAGTATCGCGAAATGCGCCGGAGGAAACACTGCGCTACGCTCAGTTCTTAATAGAAGAAAATGACCCGGAAATTGCCGAACGCATCCTGATCGCATCTCTCCAGCAGACACCCGAAGAACCCGATCTTCTGTTCCTTTTGGGTGAAGTTTATCTGGGTATGAAAGACTGGGCGCGGCTGGAGGTTGTCCTGCGCTCTGTCAAGGATCTGAACACCCCCGAGGCACGGCGCCTCGCAAATGAACTCAAGGCCCACATGCTTGCAGCCCAGGCGCGCACGGAGGAACTGACTGCCTTCCTGAACGAGTTAACAGATGATCCGGAATTTGGCCTGCCAGCCGATATCGCACTTATTCGCTCGTTGCTGGCACAGGGGCAGGCCACTGCCGCCTTTGCTCGCCTTGACGAACTGCTCGCAGAAGATCCGGATTCTCTGCCGGTGCGATTGGTCAAGGCCCACGCCTTGACGGGCGAAGGCAAACGCGGCGAGGCTGAGCAGCTCTATCGCGCGATCCTCGAGGACTATCCGGATACAACGCGGGCCTGGTTATCACTGCACGCACTGATCTTTGAACGCAACGAGCTTGAACTGGCCAAAAGCATTCTGACAGATGCCCTGACCAGATTGCCCGAGAACCCCGAGCTTCTCATGATACAGGCGGCAGATCACGAACGCTCCGGAGAGCTGGATCAGGCGATCTCGGTCTATGAGAAACTTTACCCGCTCAGCAACCGATCCTTGGTTGTGGCCAACAACCTGGCCAGCCTATTAACAACCCACCGCAGCGATGACGAAAGCCTGCAACGCGCCAGCGTTTTGGCAAAGCGACTCCGCGGCACCCGCGTGCCTGTCTTTCAGGAAACCTATGGCTGGGTTTCTTACAGAATGGGCAATTATGACGAGGCCGTCAGCTATCTTGAACTCGCAGCGCGAGCATTCCCCAATCACCCCACAGTTCTATATCATCTGGGCAAAGCCTATGCCGCTGTCGACCGTCGAGAGGACGCCCTGCGCGCGTATCGTGCAGCACGGGCGACGGGAGTTCCTCTGAACATTTCACCTTCGCTGGAAGAAGAGATTGAACAGGTCAGTTCCGCGGGCAAGCAGGGGCAATAGCGCCTCCAAAGCGAAATCCGCTGCAAATCTGCCGCATCTCACATCCGTATGAAACGCTGCAGATTGTTTTGTTACCAATGAGTTGGCATAAAGGGGAAAAATATGAGAGATTTGAACATGCGGACAGTAATCGCTTCATTGGTTGCGTTTGTCATGACTATGGTCGTGGCAAGCGGGGCCTGGGCGCAATCCTATCAGATCCAGCCGGGTGATGCTCTTCAGATCGAGGTATTGGAAGACCCCTCCCTGAACCGAACCGTTCTGGTTTTGCCAGACGGCTCCATCACCTTTCCCCTTGCCGGATCAATTCGGGCAGGAGGACTATCAACTAATGGATTAAGTTCATCCCTGGCATCGACGCTGGCACCAAATTTCAATGCACCGCCGACCGTATTTACATCGATTGCAAGGGTCGCACCTCCTGCGTTTCCCGGATCTCTCACTCCAACCGGACCGACAATTGATGTCTTTATCATGGGAGAAGTCAACGCACCCGGAAAATATCTCGCAACCGAGGGAACAACTATTCTTCAGGTTCTGGCCCAGGCTGGCGGCCTGACCAATTTCGCGGCTCGCAAGCGCATCGAATTGCGCCGGGCTGACAGTAAAGCAGGCGCGGTAAACAAATATAAATATAACTACGATGGCTCGGGCAGTGGCATCAAAGGCAATACAGTTCTTAAGACCGGAGACGTTGTTGTGGTGCCCGCACGCCGTTTGTTCGAATAGGGGCTTATACAGGTGGGAAAATCCAAAAATAAACTATCCACCACGCTGGGGGGCGGGGTAGCTTTATTCTTTTCGCTGACGCCTGCAGTTGGACAGCAGAACCTGACGCAACAAACAACTGTACAGCAAACGGCTGCGCCATCGACGGCCACACAACGCGCCCCCAGCTTACAACTCATCTCTCAACAGGCTCAACGAAACCCTGCGCGCAGGGTTGGCCTGCCGCCCGCCGCCCGGCAAACCGGCGGCACCGGAACCGGGCTGAACATAACGTTGGATTACCTGTCATCACTCCGGCATGATGACAACCTCAGGCTAACGGACCCTTCCCTCGGATCGACCACTTGGTGGGAGAACACACTGGCCTTGGGCCTCGTCAACCAGACACCGGGATCTACTCTGACCTTCGACCTGTCGGGGCTGTACCGGATCGCCAACGAACCAATCATTGGAACAGAATCCAGCTTTTCGGACCCGTTCACACAGCTGACATATCAACGAGACAACGCTAACAGCCAGTTTCGATTGCTTGCCGAATACCGTGAGAGAGATTTGGCCTTCAACCGGTCACTGACCGACATAAATCTAGATGGTGTCATCGATGCCTCTGATGTCATCGGCACCGTGGGCGACCAGGTCAATACACGTGGGAACCTGGACTGGCAAACTGGTTTGAATGATCCTTTGGGTTTCCGGTTCAGCTACAGCCACCGCGAACGCAGCTATACGAACACAATTAACCCGAACCTGTTCGACAATAGGTCGGATGACTATACAGCAACCGCAATACTTAGAATCTCTCCGATTCTACAGGGAAACGTGCGCGTTAGTTACATAGACTTCAATGCAGACGATGCTGTAGGCACCGACCGGAAGACGACGACAGTGTCAACTGGTGCAACATATGACGTATCCCCAGTTACCACTGTCAGTGCGAATATTGGCTACACCCAGGTCGATAACACTCTACGCACGACCAATACCAATAACGTTACGGAAAATTTTGTCTGGGACTTTTCCTGGAACAAAAATCTGTCGAACGGCACGGCCAATATTTTTCTCGACCAGACATTCGGCGTGAATGGTACAAGATCCAACGCCACCTTTGGTCGAAGCTTTCAATGGGCTGGCGGGTTGTTCAGCTTCAATGCCGGATTTACCAGAGGGCCCTTTGACGAAGTCACACCAATTGGCCAGATCGACTATAGCTATCAACTGGCCAGCTCTCAAATCTCTGCGAAAATCCAGCGCCGGGTCGGTACCAGTACACAAAGCAACGAAACCCGCGAAACCGTGGCTTTTCTAGCCTATGATTACTTTATCAACCCGGTATCCGGTCTGTCCTTCAGCGTCAATTTCATCGATCAGGAAAGCGAAGGCCCGGGCCCGTCCAACCCGCGTCAGCGCGGTACTTTCGATGCATCCTATACCCGCGCGATCACAAAGGATTGGGCGATGAATATCGGCTATCAATACGAGATGGATGACCAGAACGGATTTAAGGCGACTTCTAACTCGGTCTTCCTGACGCTTGGGCGGAGGTTCACTCTTAATCCTTAAAAAGGTAGCTCCGAACAATCCAACCCTTGCTTTCTGATTGTATCCGTGTGGGATCATAAACGCAGGGGCCGAGGGGGTTACAATTCCAGGGCCTCTAATATTATGCATGATGGTTTGTGATGCATCGCCTCGATTCGAACGACAGCCGCCGCAAAGTGCTTGAGACGGCCCGAACCGCCCTGCCTGCCATCAACGCTGCGGGGCTGTTCTGGTTTGTCCTGTTGCTGCTGGGGTCACTTCCCGTTTTCTGGATCGGCATTGTCTCGCTGGGCGCGGCGTGGAGCACGCCGGAATACAGTCACGGACCGCTGATCCCTATCATCTCGCTGTACCTGTTCCTGCGCGAACTGCGAAACATGCCGGCGCCCAATTCCATTGCGCGCGACCGCTGGCCTGGCGTGGCGGTGATTGCCGGAGCCCTGACCATCGCCATTCTGGGAAATCTGGCCCGAATTCCGGATATCGTCACCTATGCGATGATCATCTGGACCGGTGGCGTCATGGTGACCGTCTTCGGCTGGCAACGCGGGAAATACCACCAATTGCCCGTAATCCATCTGGTCTTCATGCTGCCCCTGCCCCAGTTCGTCTACTGGAAGCTCACGATCTTCCTGCAATGGGTGTCGTCCGAGCTGGGCGTCTGGTTCGTGCAGCTCGCCGGTGTTTCGGTCTTTATCGAAGGCAATGTCATCGATCTGGGGGTCTACAAGCTGCAGGTCGCCGAGGCCTGTTCCGGGCTACGCTACCTGTTCCCGATCCTCAGCTTTTCATACCTCTTTGCCCTGCTCTACCGCGGCCCGATCTGGCACAAGGTGGTTCTACTGGTCTCGGCCGCGCCGCTGACCGTTCTGATGAATTCCATCCGCATCGGCGTGATCGGCATTCTGGTCAATCAGCATGGCATCGAACAGGCCGAAGGGTTCATGCATTTCTTCGAAGGCTGGATCATCTTCCTGCTCTGCGTCGCCATTCTGTTTCTCATGGCGATCGGCTTGCAGCGTCTGGCTCCCGATCCAAAGCCCTTTGCCGAGACAATCGATCTGGATACCGAAGGGCTGGGTTCCGTCGCATTGCGTATCTTTGCCATCCGCGCCTCAGTCGCGCTGGCTCTCGCCGCGCTTTTGACGCTTGCGGTCTCGACCGCGTGGACACTACGTCCCGCCTCCGAGGTGATACCCATCGAGCGGGACCCCTTTGTCCTCTATCCGCGCCAATTGGGCGACTGGTCGGGGTCGACCACCAGCCTTGATCCCAATGTTGAACGAACTCTGGGCGCCAGCGATTACCTCCATGCCACTTATATCGACAGCGGATCGGGTGATTTCGTGAACATGTTCGTGGCCTTCTACGACAAGCAAACTGATGGCGACGGCATCCATTCACCCGAGGTTTGCCTGCCCGTAGGTGGCTGGGAAATCTTCAGCCTTGAGCCATATGAGATCAATCCGGGCGACACCCCCTACGGCAGCTTTACCGTCAACCGCGCGGTCATCCAGAAAGAGCTGTCAAAGCAGCTTGTCTACTACTGGTTCGAACAGCGCGGCAAACGCATGGTCAACGATTTCCGCGCTAAGATGAGCGTTATTCAGGACGGGTTCACCATGGGCCGGACCGACGGCGCATTGGTTCGATTTGTCACCCCCATCCTGCCCGGCGAAACCGAGGCGGATGCAGATGCACGACTACAGCGGTTCATGGAACCCAGCCTGAACCGCCTGCCGCGGTTTGTGCCGTTTTGATCTAAGATAAAAGTCCGGCTTGGTTTCCCCCGATTGCAATCGAAAAATACTCCAGCGTGTTCAAAGACAGACGAATAAAAGAGGTCCCGAGGCACTGCCCCAATCCTCCCACGACCGGGTTACTTTGTAACACAACCACCTTATCCTGTCACAATCACCAAGCTCGACCGGAAAGGCCCAATTGCCGAAGGCCTGAACTAGACAAATGCACATAAGCGAAAGAGCTGCCAACGAGCGACGATAGGGCCCTATCCCTTCCAGATCCGCTTATACGCCGCGATCAGCGCGGGTACCTGATGGGGCCAGGCCATTTCAGCCTCTACCCGGGCGCGGCCATAGCGGCCCATGACGGCGCGGCGGTCGTCATCCGCCAGCAATTCGCTGATCTTGTCGGCCATATCGACCGGATCGTTGGCCTTTGCATAAAGCGAGGCCTCCTGCGCCGAGAACCGCCCTTCGGTCACGTCGAACTGCACGATGGGTTTCTCGAAGGCCATGTATTCGAGGATCTTGTTCATGGTGGATTTGTCGTTCATCTCGTTCACCCGGTCCGGGTTCACGCAGACATCCGCGGTCGACAGAATCTCGAACAGATCCTGATCCGGTGCGCGGCCGGTGAAGGTGACGTACTCCGACAGGCCCATTTCAGCAGATTGTTCGCGCAGCTTGTCCAGGCTGGGACCCCCGCCCACAAGGCAGAACTGGATGTCGTCGCGCCCCTGCACCTGTACCAGATGCGCCACGGATTCAAGCAGCAGGTCGATCCCTTCCTGATCGCCCATGACGCCGACATAGCCCACCATGTATTTCCGCCCGTTGCGCCATGCCGGGTTCGGGGGCAGGTGCTGCAACCGGCTCAGATCGGGGCCCGAGCGGACCACAAACACATCCTCGGGCGCCATGCCGCCGCGCTCGATGGCGATCTTGCGATAGCTTTCATTGGTGGCAATCGACACCCGTGCCGAGGCGAAGGTCAACCGCTCGAACGTCTTCATCAGCTTCCAGAAAAAGCCGCGCTTGTCGAACTTGGCCTCGTAAAGCTCGGGGTTGATGTCGTGGTGATCAAACAAATAGCGCACACCAAACAGTTTAAATGGCAGCGCCACCAGAAAGATCAGATCGGGCGGGTTACAGCCATGGATGACGTGAAAGCCGCGGGTGAACTTGATCTTCAGCGCCAGCCAGCTTTCCCAGAACAGCGCCGCGCCGTATTCCAGCAGATACCCCAGCGCGCCGCTGGCATCCAAAGGCAGGGGGTGGCGATAGACCTTGATCCCCTCGTCTTCCCACACACGCTCCTCATGGCCTTTGCCGGTGGGGCATATGACCGAGACCAGCGCGCCTGCGGCGGCCAGCGTCCGCGCCTCCATCCAGACGCGGCGGTCGAAGGGCACGGGCAGGTTCTCGACCACGATCAGAACCTTCAGCCCTCTCAGAGGCTGGCTCTGTCGCAGCTCATCGAACGAGATCGGCTGAACCGCGGGCACAGGGCTAGTCATATTCATAGGTTCTCACCACCTCTGCATCGCCAAGGTCCAGATCATTGATGATCCTGTTTGACCCGATCACCAGATCCCATAGTCCGGCCTCGGCAGTGGCACGATCCACCAACAGGCTGCCCACTGTTGGCAGGTGGGTAAAAGTATAACCCAGGTTCTGGCCACGCAGATCGGCCGGTTTAATGGCCGGATCATAGACCGACAGCTGATACCCCGCCTGTAGCAGACGCCGGGCAATATCGACATTGGGGCTTTCACGCAGATCGTCGGTTCCGGCCTTGAAGGCCAGCCCCGCCATCAGCACCCTGCCACCCTCGGGCAGGCGCGCCATGATGTCCTGCGCCTGATAGGTCTTATGCGCCTGATTGGTCTGCAACAGGCTGTCGATCAGATGGGTATGCGCGCCCACCTCACCGGCGATATGCTGCAGCGCACGCACATCCTTGGGCAGGCAGGACCCCCCGAACGCACCACCCGGACGCGTGTAATAGGATGAGATGTTCAGCTTGGTGTCCGAGACGAAAATCTCGTGCATGGTTTTCGCCGACACGCCCATGCTGTGGCAGATGCGGCCGACCTCGTTGGCAAAGGCCACCTTGGTGGCGTGCCAGGTGTTATCGACGAATTTGGTGATCTCGGCCTCTTCAAAGGCGGTGTAGAAGACTGGCGCATCCAGCCCTTCATGCATCTCATCCATCACTGCGGATCGGTTGCCATCGGCGGTGCCCACAACGATCTTGGGCGGGTTGAAGAAATCATCAACCGCCGAAGCCTCGCGCAGGAATTCGGGGTTATAGACAATCTCGATCGCCTGACCCGTCTGATCGCCCAGATAGCTTTGGAAGATCGGCTCGATCAGCTGGCGCACCGTGCCGGGCCGGAAGGTGGACCGATAGGCCACGGTCAGCGGCCGCCCCCGGTCCGGTGACACGGCCTTGGCAATCTGTCGCGTCACCTCGGCCACGAAATTCATGTTGTGCGAGCCGTCAGTAGAACTGGGCGTACCGACACAAACGATGGCCAGATCGACATCGGACAGGTCGGGGATTTCAACCCTTGCGCGGATCAGGTTCCTTGCAAGCGCTTCGGTCAGCAGTTCGGCCACTTTGGGTTCCTTGATCGGAGGCTGCCCGGCATTGATTTCGGAAACCTTGTCGGCATTTACATCGACGCCGAACACCTCATGCCCCTCACGGGTCAGACAGCACGCTGCCGTGAACCCCACATACCCCAGACCAAAAATCGCAATCTTCATACTGTTATACCATCTTGAAAACAGGTGCCGTCACTCAATTGTTTCTAAATCGAACACAAGCTCTCACATACCTGCTATCCTTGCGCAAATAGATTTCAAATTGTGAGATTAATCGCAAATTTTCCTTGAAATGTAGTAATGCTATCTGACACTGAGCGGAAAGCATGCGACCTTGTCACTAGATGAATAACAACCTTCCAACTGATTACCAACGACTGCTCCGGATTGCCACAAAAGTTACCCGTGTCACACCCAGATACACCTTGGTAAAAGGTAAAATTAGAAACACTGAGGCGTTAAATTGTTTTTTGTTCTAAATTTAGAAAGATGGGACGATTGACGCATTCTCCTAAAGCAGGCCTGCGATCCAGCATGCTGACCCGCAGATCCGCTCTTGCAGTAGGCGCTGCAACCTTACTGGCTTCCGGTCTTTTCAGACAGGTCTTGGGCTTTGCCACACTTGCCATCACTGCCCGCCTTCTCAGACCCGAAGATTTTGGAATCATCGCCTATTTCATAATCGCGACCGCGCTGCTTGAAATGCTGCAACGCCAGGTCAGCATTGTGCTGATCCGGCTGGATGACGTGACCTACGAGCACCTTAACACGGTGTTCACCATGCAGATTCTGCTGGGGTTGATGGCCGCCGCACTGGTGTGGCTGTCAAAGCCCGTTGTGGCCCTGCTTGGCATACCCGAACTTGTAGATATTTTACCTGCGATAGCCGCGATTTCCATGCTAATCGCTGTGCGCAGCCCGCGTTTTCTGCTGTATGAACGCGGCCTCAGGTTTTCGCTGGCTGCAGCTGAGGAAACCTTCAATCGGATCGCCTATGCCAGCGCCGCCATCTATCTGTCATGGCTTTGGCAAAGCTTTTGGGCAATCATCGTGGCCATGTTTGTTGGTATTGCGACTCGAAACCTATGGACATTTGCGACGGCGCCTATGTTGCCACGGCTTTCATTATCACGCTGGCGGGAAACCCTATCTTTTTCTTCCTGGTCCATGGGAGCCCAACTGTCCCAGTTTCTGGCCAACAACATGCCCCAAATATTTATCGGCGCGACTCTGGGCCTTGCAGATGCAGGGATATTCCGGGTTGGCAGCCGCATCACTACGATTGTGACAACACAGCTCTTCGCTCCGCTGCAACGCGTAATCTATCCGGGTCTGGCGGATGTCTCGCGTTCAACCGGCCAGCACCAAGAAGCATTTATGCGTATCAACGAGATGCTGCTGGCAATCGTTCTGCCGGTCAGCGTCGGAACCGCGCTGATCGCAGAAAACATGATACTTGTAGGCATGGGTTATAAGTGGATTGCTGCGGCACAGGTCATCTGGGTTCTGGCTCCGCTCAAGGCACTGGAAACGTTGCAGGCAAATGTCCGGGCCGCCAGCTATGTCGAAGGGTCAACGCGCATTCTGTTCATCCGGAACACAACCCTGTTGGCATTGGTTTGCTTCTATATGTGGATCGGCACCAAGTTTGACTTCCACGGTGCGCTGGCAGCAGCAGGGCTGTCCAGCTTTACTGCCCTTATCATCACTTTGATCATTGCCAAGAGGTTTGGCAAAGGCGGTCTTTTCGAACCGCTGACCGTTGCCTGGCGCAGCATCCTGTCTTGTGCCGTCATGATTGCTCTGGTGATGCTTACAGATATGCTCCTGCACGCCGGAACGCATGCCCCTCGCCTCATGGCAATCGTTTTGACCAAAGTCGGTGTCGGTGTTGTCTCCTACACATCGACACACATTCTGCTGTGGATCATTGCAGGCCGCCCCGAGGGGTTTGAAACACTGGTCTTTTCGCTGCTAACCCGTCTGCGCGGCCACCTACATCGCGAGCGCGCCTGAACTGGGTTGCCGTTACAGCGCAGCTCGTAATTGGGCTGCGATATAATCCAGATGCGCCGCCCCAAGATACTGGTGCAAAGGCAGTGACAGCGCCTTGTTTTTCAGCGCCATTGCCTCTTCCTGACCGCCCCAGTCCAGGTTGCGGTTGAATCCCGCCCACCACGGCGTCGCCCCTATTCCCTTACTTTGTAAAGTCTGAACGACCCGGTCCCTGTCTGCCACCATCACCGACATGTTGAGGGGGCAGGTCTCCGGTGCAAGCTCGGGCAGCAACAGATGAACACCCGGACTTCCTTCAAGCAAATCCCTGTATCGCTGCCAGTTCGACCGCCGGGCCGATATCGCCTGAGAGACGGAAAATGACTTCAAGGGGCGGGAGGCAAAAACGCTCATCCCTGCGTTCAGAAGAGCCGGATCAAAATAGTAGTGCCCCGGAATATCCTCCAACTTATCGTTCTCGAGGGGGGCATTCTCAGCCACAGGCTTGCCCTTTAGCGCCTGAACCATTCCCTTTGCGCGCGTTGAACCAAGCGCGGCGGTCAGACCAGTACGCACCAGTGTTTTCGCGACAACCTTGCGCGGTGCAGGACGGTTGAACGGATTATCGCTTTGCAAATCGGGCGCATTGATCACCAGCGCACCACCGCCCAGAACCGGAACAAATTTATAAAAGCAAAACACCGACACGTCACCGGTACGACCTTCGGCGGGTGATGCCCCGCTCAGAAGACTTAGCGCGCAATCCTCAATCATCCGCAATCCATGCCGGTCGCACAGCTCGCGCAGCTCTGCCAGTGCCGGCTGAATAACCCCGAAATAGTGGATGACATAGAGCACTTTGGTCCGTGGAGAGATCAGCGGCTCGATCCGAGCAGGATCAGCAATCAGATCTTGCGCCACCGGAAACAGCCGGACCGACAAACCCGCATGGATCAACGGATCAACTTCCGATCCACAATTGTAGGCCGGTGCCAGAACCTGATCCCCGGGCTGCAATTCCAACAAGTCGCAGGCCGCCCGGATCGCAACACGGGTGTTATAGCTTGGAAACGCCCGACGCCCCTTGAACAGAGACATATAACCCCCCTCCGGGTCCGACCGGAAAAGGTTAGAAAAGCGCATCGGGGGGTCGCCACAATACAAGGTGTTCCGGGTGGGTTTAGTGGTCATGTCAGCCTGTAAAGTTCAATAGCTTCGCCAAACCCGGCGGCGCATGATCCGGTTTTCGTCACACTGCCCCACAGGGGAAAAGCCCATTTTCAGAATATTCTTGCGGGACGGCAGATTGTAATCTCTGCAATTGGTGAAAATCCCCTCGACCCCATCCGAAGCCCGGTCCGCCGCAATCATCCGCCATAGCCGTTCCTGCAAGTTGCGACCTCGATAATCCGGCAGGACATAGACATGCCAAAACAGCTCCTCCCTCTCGCCTAGGGGGACAAAGAAATCGCGACTGTGCGTCGCATCGCGCACCCATGCAAGGGCCTGCACATTGTCATCCTCCTCCAGCACCCAAAGCCGCCACCCGAGTGCCAGCCAGTCCACAGTACCCCAGTCATGCGCAGCCAGTGGATCGGTCAACCAAGCCAGATCCGGCTGATCCAGTTCGTCCGCAGACAAAACCTCGCGCAAGCGTCCACCCCCGCTCAGAGCGGGTTGCGACATGCTGCTGTTCTGAGTATCGAGCCTGAACACCAGATGGCGTTTGCGTACAAAACTGTCGAGAAAGGCCAGCCAGACCTGTTTGATCAGCATTCCCGGCCCCAGCCGCGCCGCGCCCTGGATCAGCTGTATCTTGCCTTTCTTTGCTAACTTCATCTTCAGCACCGCCGACCGTTCTCACATCCAGGCTTCATCCCATGATCGCCCGTTTGACCTTTTTCAAATGCCCCCGCAGCAGATCACGGGCATTTCCGGTTAGAAACACATATCGGTTCACAATTTTCTGCCGCTCGGAAATCCGTCGAATACTGCGCGGACCGAATTCCGACTTGTACTTGTGGATGTTGAACTTCTTGTCACCCGCAACCGGAGCGCTATACCCCTCTACATCCAGGATGCTGCATCCTTTTTGCTGCGCCCAGCACATCGCCTCAAGCCACAATGCCGGCGCGATACGCAGATTGCCGGCGACCCTGAGATGTTCCGGCTCGGTTGTGAAGTGACGCCCATGCACGACGTCTTTGCTGCGATAGACCAACAGGCCAGCCAGAAACGCATCCTCCTGCCAGGCCATGATCACGGTTCCAATATCATCAGGGCGCAGCACGTCTTCGAATGTCGTCTCATATGTAGCGACGTCCAATTCTTCCAATCCGCGCGTGGCGCGCAGGCGGTTCATGCTGCTTAGAAAGATGCCGAACTCTTCGCTTGTTTCTGCAATGCGGAAGGTAACGCCCTGCCGTTCAGCGCGGCGGACTTCGCGCCGGGCGCTTTTGGAGAAACTTTTCATGATTTCCTCGCGGGTCCCGGATATGTCCACCCACCCGGTTTCGCGGAACTGCTCCTCTTCGGAAACCCGCCAACCGCCCCCAGCCAGAGCGCCATCCATTGTTATCGCGTCCTGTTCTGTCCAGAATGGGGTGACATTCAGACTGCCCACGCTGGCCAGTTCAGGATGTTCACAAAGGGCTTTCAGAAACGCAGCCATGTTGTGGGCGTCGTCGCATACCGGGCCGCTCAGACAATAAGCTTTGGACCAGACACCGGGCAAAAAAGGGTGCGGCTCAAGCGAAAGCAGGCCAACAGCCACTAGAGCGCCGCCGCTGCGTTGGGCGCGGGCATACAGAACCTTTCGGCCCGAGGCTTGCTCGGAACGGGCAAAAACCAGAGATTGCCGCGGGTGCTGGTGTTTTGCCCCTTTCAGGAATCTATCCCAATCCGCGCGTTGTTCCGTGTTCAGGGATTCACTACAGTCGACCACGATATCGTCTTGGGTTCGAAGGTCCGGCGCTGTCAAACTATTACCTCAATATACTGGTCTATACGCTTTGACTTTTACGACCGCTATAAAACAACAATTATCTTCAGAGGATTGTGGTCAGTGTATTCATAGAATGAAACAATGACCAAGTAATTTGAAATGTGAATGGTTAACGAGAATAGAGTATCATGATTTTATCACCAAACAGCACGTCTACTGCCTGCGCTGTTTCAATCGTGATCGTGAACTGGAACACCCGGGATATTCTTCGGGATTGTCTGACGTCCATCGAACGCGAAACAATGATGTCGCATGAGATCATTGTCGTCGATAATGCATCAAACGATGGCTCGGCCGAACTCGTGCGAACAGAATTCCCTCGGGTGCGGCTGATCGCGAATAAGACCAACCGGGGCTTTGCTGCCGCCAACAATCAAGGACTGGAAATCGCGCAAGGGGACACCTTGTTGTTGCTCAACCCCGACACCATCATTCTGGACAGCGCGATCGACACAATGGTCCACTGGCTTGGGCAGCATCCCGATGTGGGATGCCTCGGTTGCCAGGTATTGGAGGATGAGAACACCATTCAGCGCACCTGCTTTGCCGATCCCGGGCCTGCCAATCTTGCGCTGATCGAATTCGGACTGCATCGCCTGTCACCGCAAAATCGGCTTCTGGGCCATGCCGAGTATGGAGACTGGGACCGAAACTCCGAACGACCGGTCGATGTGGTTTCGGGCATGTTCATGTTGGTCCCCCGTCACGTGTTCGAATCGGTTGGCCTGTTAGATGAAGCATTCTTTGTCTATTCTGAAGAGGCCGATTGGTGTCGCCGCATTCGCGACGCCGGATGGTCTTGCGTATTTTCCCCCGCAGCGCAGATTCTGCATCTGGACGGAGGTGGCAAAAGCACGGTCCAGATCCGGTCACGCATGTTCGTGCAAATGCAAAAAAGCAAAATGATCTATTTACGCAAGCACTACGGCCTTTGGGGGGCGTTCTGTGGGCGGGCCATCTTTGTCGGGTCCTCTATATTGCGTTTCCTGATGTCTGCCACCGGACAACATGACGAAGCTGCCGCACGACGACGGCTTGCGCGCGCTTCCTTGCGGTATCATCTGATCAGACAGGAACCGGTCGAGTGACCGAAGCTTCAAACCAGTTATCATTCCAGTGGGTTGATGGGGTGGAACCTCTGAGCGACATGGTGGAAGAATGGATCGCTCTTGCCGATCGGGTGGGCGCGGATATCTATGCCAACCCGGTTTGGGTACTGACATGGTGGATGCACTTTGGGCAGGGGCGAACACTTCGCGCATTGGTGGTGCGCAATGCGAACGGGCATCTCGTGGCCCTGATCCCTTTCATGATCCACGTGGTCTGGCTGGGGCCAATCAGGATACGTATCGCAAAACTTGCTGCAACAGACCCAAACACAGTGGTTTTTCGTCTGGCAGCCGAAGAGTGGGCCGTGACACCGAGCCTGACGGAGGCACTGTCTGACCTTCTCGGGCGGGGGTGTGCCGATCTGATCAGCTTCACCCCCGCGTCCGAGCGCGGACAGGTTCTGCACGCTGCGCGTGATGCGGTGGCCCACTACGCGTCTTCCCACCCGCCATTGGCGTTGCAGGATCGTGCTGCGGGCACACACACCGTCTTTGAGCTTCCCGGCAGCTTTGACGGCTATCTGAGCCAATTGTCCAAGAAGCGGCGCAATCAGTATCGACGGGATCTAAAACGCCTGCAAAGTGACCATGGGCTGACAACGCAAGTGACCCATCCCAACGCGGTGCAATTCCAGGACTTTGTCAGGTTTCACAACCAACAATGGCAAAAGGCTGGAAAAGGCGGCCATTTCACCGACTGGGCCGGGAGTGAGGCCTTTTACAGTGAGCTTGCCAAAGAGACCCTAACCAGCGGAAAAACATGGTTTGTCGAACAGCACGGCCACAGCTCAGCTTTGGCAACCCAGTTCTGCCTGGTTTCCGGCCAGATCTGCCACTGGCGCCTGCCTGCCAGATCAACCGACCCCGAGCTTGAACGTTTGAGTCTGGGAAAGATCGGTCTGGTTCAGATGATCGAAGACCTGATTGAGGGCGGCATCACACGGATTGAGGCCGGGATTGGCGATTACGGCTACAAGCTGATCTACGGCGGTGAAGCAGTTCCCACCCACCGCCTGATCATCTCGCGGCAATCTGGCTTTGCCGCGATACGTCTCAAACTCTGCCTGGGTTGGGCGCGCCTGCTGCATCTGGCCTATTACAGGCTCTGGTTCGGTCGCCTGACTCCACGCCTGAGATCGATCCTTCCACTGAGGCATAAACCTTTATGGGCCGCCTGGGTCAGGACGAGGATATAAATCCGTCATGACCCCTGAACCCCTATCTCTTCATATCCTGTCTGCATCCGATTGGCTGGACTGCAGCGCCGCTTTTCAGGATCTGACCTATGAACAGAGCCTGACCTATGCGCAGGCAGCCGCTCGGCGGATCGGGGCAGAACCGCAATTCGTCCGGGTGGAAACCCCGTCTGGACAGATCGTCGCCGCCGCGTGCCTGCGCATCAAGCGCCTGCCCGCGCTTGGGCGCGGAATCGCATGGATTGCAGCGGGGCCATTGATCCGGCATCGGGATCACCCCGATCCCTCGCCCGAAACCGTGCAGGCGGTGCTCGCAGCACTGCGCGCGCATGCAACAGCAACAGGACATATCCTGCGCCTGCGTTTTCCGGTGATCGCCTGCTATGACGTGCCCTCCCTCGACGAACTGGCCGCCGGCCAGGGTTTTGTCCACTCAGAGCGGTCCCCATCTTACAGAACTGTCGTAGTAAACTGTGATCAGGACGAAGACACGCTGATGCGCGCGCTGCACGGCAAGTGGCGCAATCCGCTGCGCAATGCGCTCAAGGCTGGGCTGGAGTTGGATATCGTTCCGATTGCAGAGGCTCGCAGCCGGTTTCACGCGCTATATCAGGACGTACAGGCCACCAAGGGGTTTCGCCCGGATATTCCCCCCGAATTTTACTATGGGCTTACAGGGCCCGATTTTGACCATGAGGTTCTGTTCGCTCGGAAGGACGGTGCTGACATCGCCGGCATGACCATTGGCAGAGCCGGCATCAACGCCGTCTACCTTTTCGGCGCCACAGCTGAAGCCGGGCGACGGCTGAATGCCGGACACTACCTGATGTGGCATTCCATTCTACGCTGCAAAGAACTGGGCATGAAATTCTACGATCTGGGCGGTATAGACCCTGATTCAAACCCAACGGTCACACGGTTCAAGCACCGCACCGGGGGGGCAGACCTACAGGCAGCAGGCCCTTACGAGTTCCAACCCAAAGGGCTAATTGCGCCTGCGATCCGCACCGCGGAAACGCTGCATTCGCTTTTGAAGAGGCGGCGAAAATGACCAACCTGACAAGCGTCAACTTTCACGGCATCGGAGATCCCGGGCGCTCGCTGGAGCCCGGCGAAGCGCCATATTGGCTGTCGCGGGAGCAATTCGAATACGTCCTTGACCAGGTTGCCGCCATGCCTGACCCAGCGGCTATTGTAATCACCTTTGATGATGGCAACCTGTCTGATCATGATATTGCGCTGCCCGCCCTGATTGACCGGGGTCTTCATGCACGTTTCTTTGTTCTGACCGGGCGCCTCGGGCAAACGGGATCGCTGCACAAGAAGCACCTGCATAACCTGCAGAGCGCAGGTATGTTGATCGGCAGCCATGGAATTGACCATGTCAGCTGGCCGACACTGAACGATGCGATGCTCAGGCAGGAATTGGAGACATCCCGGGCACAGCTTGAGGATATCTGCGGCCGGTCGATAACCGAGGCCGGGATTCCATTCGGACGTTACGATGCGCGGGTATTACGGGCCTTGCGTGCATCAGGTTATACGACGGCGTGGTCAAGTGACGGTGGTCAATGGCGGCAAGGTGCATTCCTACGCCCCCGCACCTCGCTGCGTGGTGATATGTCGCCCGATGAAATGCAGGCCGTTCTGTCAGGTCACATGCCCGCCCTGCGCCGCCTGCGCCGCGCCGTCGGAATGACCCGGCGTCGCTGGACGGTGACCGGTTAAACACATTCCAACGTATAACCTTGTTACTCGGCAGGTTCCGGGTCAGGTCCTTTGGGAAAGCGCGTATAGCGGATTTCCCGTCGGGTGGATGTTCCCTGCACCTGTTCGCCCTCACCTTCGGGTGTTTCCCGGGCATCAATCAACCACATGCCGCTGCCAAGAAGGAACATGAACAGGCAATAGGTGGCATCCCACAAATGCACGGTGAATGCAGACACACTGAGACTTAGGAACGAAATCAGAAATCCGGTTCGAACCCGTGCATAGAGGCCAGTCAAAGGGGCGCGGATGATTTGATAACTTGCGATAATGACGGCCAGACCCAGAAATATCAGGGCCGGAATCCCGTATCTCAGGGCGATGAGCAGCCAGAAATTATCAACGCTTGGCTTCATCCATTTGGGGCGAGTCCATTCACCCAGACCAATCCCAAAAATCGGGTTGCGGAAAATATCGTCAATGGCGTGGTTGAAGATGTGAATTCTGTTCCAGGCTGACCCGGCCGAGAATGTAAGCTCTGTCGCAATGATCTGAAACGCATTCCGGTTCGACGCCAGTTCGAGGATGGTATAGATAATGCCGAATATGATGGCAAAAATCACCCATCGGCTTTTGATTTTCTTCAGAATCTCATCCCAGGCGATCAGGAAAGCCTGCAACATAACCCCCATGAAGGCGCCAGAAGACAAAGAGCTGAAAACAGCCGTACTAACAATAATCGAGCGTTGAGTTTGCTTGAAGAATGCGCCTTCCGGGCTGAGCACATACCAGGACAGCGCAAGAACGGGTGAACAGAAAACGCCAAACAAAATCGGATGAGGCATCGAGGCCTGCGCCCGCTCCAGCCCCAATCTCGGCTCCTGATTCACGTCTGCATAGACCTGAAACACCCCGCCAAATATGTTTAGCAGGATCGGTTTCCCCGTGATATTTTCGTACAGTGCGAAAGGGACTAGCACCAGAACGATGGCAAAAAGCCACCACACCGCCGTTCGAAATGTCACGTAGTCCCGGATCAGGACGCGCGCAAACAGATATGGAACGACTGTTTCCACAACCAGAATACCTGCGAATTGCCAACGTCCTATCCCGTGGTTGGCAAACAGGGCCAACGCCGCCCACATCGCCGCAAGCAAAACCAGAATGTCAGGCGACCGCACCGGGCCTGCCGCACCCTTGGCCCACTGAATAAGCACCGGAATTGTGGCGGCCAGAAAATACAAACGATACGCGCTCAACCTCAGGCCGATGAAGAAGAAAAAGAACGGCATGACGAAAGACAGAATCAAAAGCGCGATTATGAGCCCGTGACGGGACTTTTCGGCCGCGCCGGCAGCGGTCTGGTGACCGGACTGCATAACAAGTGACATGAACCGTGCCTTTCTGGAGAACACCTGATCGGTGCGATACTACCAACAATGCTTAACGTGTACGCTAGGGAAGTATAATCCGCATCATCCAAGGGGCCATCACCGATTTAGGAAAAACAATACCCTGTATTTCGCGCGACTGTTTCGCAAGCATGGCGGTGAATACACAGCAAAAAATAGATGCAGGCCAATCGCGATAGTTTTCTGGCGCGGCTCTGGAATGGTCGTTAAAACACCGACATGGGTTACGATAGGAGCGTTGGATTTGGCCGGGAACCCTTGGTTATTTTTATTTGTATCTTTGGTTAAGGGTAAACAGCTTCGCAGTTTTGCCCGCAGATTGACCCGCAAAGCCGGCAAGACACAACCCGACGGGTTCGATAATGCTGTGCCGCGGATCATCCCCAAGAACATCTGGATGTTCTGGGATAAAGGAATTGATGAAGCCCCCGAAATCGTGCGGATGTGCATTGCATCCTGGCAAGACAAAAACCCGGACTGGACCCTCCGCATTCTCGACAAGGACACGGTCGCAGAGTTTGTCGATATGCCAAAGCTCTCGCCAGAAATATCGATACAATCTTATTCCAACATTCTGCGGTTCAAGCTTTTGAAAGAACACGGCGGTGTTTGGGCGGATGCGACCGCGTTCTGTATCAAACCATTGAATGACTGGCTGCCGATTGTAGGGCAACGAGGGTTCTTTGCCTATTTCTGGACCCCGGAAACTCGATGGTTCACATGGCCCGGATATACGCGTGAAGTGGCAACGTGGTTTTTGGCCTCCGAACCGCAAAATGTTATAATGGCGGACTGGTATGACTACAGTGTTCAGTATTGGAAAAATCGCCAGAAACCGCATCTGTATTTCTGGTGTCAGACATTATTTGAACTGCTGATTTACATGCGCCGCCCGTTCCGGCGCGCCCTGCGTGAAGTCCCGAAATTCGGATGTGTCGGGCCGCATCTGGTACATGAATGCCTCTTGCGGCAACGCGATCATGCCCGGGTTGCCCGCATTCTGGACGATGGCGCGGCACCCGTACAAAAGTTACGCTGGCAATGGAACGCTCAGCATCTTGAAATTGCGAAGAAATTGCTGCGCGTCTCGGAAACCGAAGTTCCCAAACGCCCCAAGGTCGGCTGACCCGCAAGGGTTGGCTGCATCATTCTATCCGGATCAACATATCCGGGTAATTTCGGGCGATCCTTTGTAGATCCTGCTCGTATTTCTGTCGCAACGCGCTGACCGTTTCACTTTGATATGGCTGAAACGGGGTGCCAGCGACGGCATCCGGCACGTCATTATAGAAGATCTTCTTAACCCGCATACGGCGTTCTTCAACTGACAGTGAACGATCCAGAGCCTCGGCCTGGTGGATCGCCTCTTGCGATGGCGATGTGGTTCTTGTGGGTGGTGGGATCTGTGGGAATTCACCCACGTTCCGGCCTGCAAAAGCTGTCAGAATCTTCTGCCAGTGTGCGCTGTAGTCTTCCTGTCGCCAGACCCGCAATGCTGCACCGGGAAAGGCCGCCATAAGACGCTCGATCAGATCGGACCAACTGGGCGGCGTCTTCAGAACGTCCGCGCCGATCCGGGATTGCCAATACGGATCCGGCGCAAAGGATTTCATCATCTGAGCATAGGCTGAGGGCAACAGCCTGTCATAAGAGCGCACCCCCAGAAAGAGCGTAACAGGAGCCGTTTTTTGCATCTCGGTGACAATATGCGCCCCGCGAAAAGACGGGTAAAAGACAGGCGACAATAAACCGTCGGAATAGCCCAGCAAATCTTCGTCCGAAACAAGAACCGTCTCTGCTCCGCCGCGCAGCGCCTGAGTCTGGCGCATAAACTGATTGGCCAATAGTCTTGACCAGAACCTTCTTCGCCAATGACCGGGGTTTGAATAGCGGCGCTGTAACGGACCAAAAGCTTCCCGGGGGATATAATCCACGCCCCGCCGCGCCATCTGGTCCCGATGTGCAAGCAGCGTATCCTGAACATGTGTTGTCGCGGTCTTATGCGCACCCAGATGTATGCGCCATTCCTTTACCGGTTGCACCTGCCCGCTCCGTTCCTTGCCTGCCGGATCACGCTGCAACACCTGCCAGAACATCCCGGTGCAGGGCAATATCCTCGGCATAATAGTCACGAATAAAGTCCTGAAAAACAGGTTCACTCAAGACCGGATGCGGTTGCGTGCCCCCGGATTTCATCAGAACGCGGCGGGCGGAGACACGCAATGCTTCGTGCACCGGGCTAGGCAAAACGCGACGGGCCAGCGCACTCCCCCCATACATGACCCGTTTCAGCTGCGGGTGACGAAACACCGTGGTCTTGTTGGCATGCCCAATTTCCAGCGAAGCGAGGCCGATCTGCCCGGTCAAAGCCTGAACAAAAAGATCAAGATGTTCGACCGGATAGAGATTGCGCACCAACCGTTCGCCGTTGATCCGGACAAAATCGGATTGCCGGGAAAAATGCACATATTCCGGAGAAATCACCGCAGGATCAGAACGAAGATATGCCACTACCTTCTCGGTCTCTGCGCGGATTTCATCATCGCTGAGCTGCGCAAATTCCTTGCCCAGATACATTTTGGCGCGTTGCGACATGGCCGATTGAAAGCGCTGATACGGGTCCCGCAACAGTGCATAGCTTTCGTATTCCTTCAGCTTCCCGAAGGCCTCAGGATCAAGGTCACGCAGCAGCGACAGTGGAAGATGACGATAGTCTATTTCACCCAGTTCAGGATGTCGCTCGACCAGTTTCAGAAACCGGCTGTCTGCATCATGGAATGACAAAACAGCATTACGAACAGACGTTCCCGCACATTTCGGCACGTGAATGAACACAAAACGATGGCTGTCAGACAAAATCATAACTCGAAACTTTCAACACAATCGGCCTGAAACAGCCGCAATTCTCCAGGGCAGGGAATGGCTGTCCTGAAATACAGTTGGCCAGGTGCGATCTTGCACCCAGCCAGTGTAATTTTTCAACCATATATGCGCCGACATTTCGCCGATGCATATCGTGTCAGGCAATCGAAAAATCGTCCTGCACAACCTGCGTGTCTACAAAAACGACCTCGTCGTCGATTGCAAACGCGCTGATTTCACCATCGATATAACGATTTCTCGCAAAACCTAGATCCCAACCCCATTCCTTGCCGCCGTGCGCATCGACAAAATCAAAATCGGTATTGGTTTCATCAAGCACCACATTCCCATCGACGAGAACCTGTAGACGATCTGCATTCTGGTCGACCAAGAAGGTGATCGTATGGGTTTCGGTATCATTCAGGCCCAGATTATCTACATGGAATCCCTTGGTGAATTTGCCATCATTGTTTGTGGCATGCGCAATCAGGCCATCACCTGTCAACGTCAGTCCCACATGGCCCTTGTTCCAGACCAAACGCTGGGTGCTGCCGTCTGCTTCAGATCTGGTAAACTCAACCGTGAAAGCAATCTGCTCGGAATCTTCAAACTCGGTCAGACGCCCCAATTTCACAAGATCCCGGTTTCCGTCAAGTTGGATCACCGGACCCGACGCCGTGTCCACAACCGTCGCATCACCGATAAGCTCGGCCTGACCGTTATCTGGCAGGTTCGCGATATCCAGAACAAAGTCGTCAAAGACCATTTGACCGGATGGGACAGAAGGCGATGTCGATCCAGACGTACCACCGGTATCCGTACCAGATGTACCACCGGTATCCGTACCAGATGTACCGCCGGTATCCGTACCAGATGTACCGCCGGTATCCGTACCAGATGTACCGCCGGTATCCGTACCAGATGTACCACCGGTATCCGTACCGGACGTCGTGCCTGACGGCGGTGTACTGGTTCCCGTTCCACCGGAGACAGGCGTTGTCGCCGTTCCAACCCAAGAATCGTAGGAGAGCGGATAACTATCGACCAGGTCAGAACCTGCCCCCAGAACATCTACTGTACTACCGGGAATAACACCAAACTGGTTGTACCCATCGGTTGCGGTTGTCGCATGATAGGTAAACTGAGCATCATAATATCCGGCTGCGTTCGGGTCTGTATTCTGAACAAAGGCATTGTCCAGAACCGTCCAGCCGGACTGTCCCTGGTGGCCAGCAATCCCGGATGTCACATTCTGGTCGATGATCACGTTGGTCGAAGATGATCCGACGGTGATTTTGGGAATGGTCACACCACCCGTCACCGAGCGCGGAACCGCGATCAATGTGTTGTTCGAAATCGTCAGACCATCGGTCATGTGAATCGCAATGCCGTTAGTATGGGCATTGTAGATAACGTTTCCTTCGATCACGATATCCTGGTGCCAGTCCGTCGGATCCGAATAGTTGGCGTTGTCGCCCCCGGCCCAAATGCCCTGCGTGTAGTCACCCGACCCAATATCCAGGACATTGTCCCGAATGATGATGTCGCTGCTGCCATCCTCGCTGGAACGCTTAATCTGAATCATATCGCGGTGATCGTAAGAACCCGCGGCCCCCCCGAAATCGTGGATATAGTTGTTCTCGATCAGAACGCCGTCAACCCGACCCAGATTGATACCATCAGAACGGATTGTGTGAATGTTGTTGCCAATCAGATCAACATCCGAGGAGGTGCCGACATTTATGGCTTTCCACCAGGAATGGAACTCGGAATTGGCGATAGTGACATTTGCCGAACCTTCGACCACAAGCCCCTTGCCGAAACCTGTCCCATCAGCCGAGGTCCCGGTTCCGCTTGCAAAATCCCCATCAAAAACCGAATTGACGATGTTTATGTTGGTGCTGTTGTCGATCCGGAACTTGCTGGCAGATTCACGCTGCCCACTGACATATGTATAGTCAAACTCGATAGTATCGAACGTGACGTTCGAGGTTTGGTTGACATAAACTTCCGAAAAGCTTGCCATCGCGCTCGGATCAGCGGATTTGATTGTCACGTTGGATGTGTAAAGGGCGTTTTTGAGATTCAGCACCCCATAATCACCTGCCGCAAGCAGTATCGTTTCCCCACCTGTCGCCTGAGACAGAGCCTGGTTCAACTCCGCCGCAGAGGTTACCGTGATTGTCGTCGACATCTTTCACCTTTTTGCATAGGCGCTGTGAGTGGCAGCGCACAAGAATCCCGCTCACCCAGGACAGAAGGAACAGCCGCACGAAGGCGACAGGTGGGCCAGAATGTGGCTATGTTTGGAAATTGTTGCCTGCATCGGGACAATAATGTCCCTTCGCCTTCATTTCCGAGTGAAGTTGATACTCGTTACCGGGAATTGTTCCCCTTCCCTTAGCGGTACCCAAGGGTTTTACGAATTGATTCCTCTGCCGCAACAATGAACACACAATTGCCACTATTCCGGCATGGGCCCGCGTATCCCGAACAAATATCGGCGGTGAATTGCCCGATGACGTGACGTCACCCCGTATGGGTGCCCCATCAAATCCATCAACGTTCTGTTCAACACAGCTTTATGGACACGACTCATCCATGCCCGTAACCTTCCTAATTGATGAACGTGACACGGGCGGACCTGCCATGCGGGACAGACATAGTTCTTTCGGAATGCTGGTGTGTGCCTGCATTTTGCTACTCTCTTTTTCGACCCCGTCCTATGCCGCCGGGGCGTGTACCGACACGAAGGCCACGACAAATGTGTCCGGTACAGAAAAGGGCCAGACACTCCGCAACGCTTCTGAACTCGCAGGCGCCGTAAAAAACGCGGAGGGAGGAGAGACGTTCATTCTTGGAGGCGGGAATTATGGCGCTCTGAAAATTAGCAATATCTTTGAGAAGCCCATCACGATCCGCTCAGCCAACCCCGGGTCGCCTGCATGTTTCACGGAATTACGCCTGCAGGGCGCGGGCAACATCGTGTTGGATGGGTTGATTTTTGACTATGAGTATTCCCCGGGGGACAAGGACTCAACCACCCGCTTCACCATCTATTCCAGCAGAAACGTGACCGTCTCGAACTCCTTGTTCGATGGTGGCTACAAATCAGGAGTGGGGCATGGCCGCGGACTCCGCCTCAAGGACAATGTATCGATTACACTGTCCCAGAACACATTCCGTCGATGGTGGAAGGGGCTTACGGGTGGGCATGGCAACGACATAACGATCCGGGGAAACACCTTCTACGACATACGCTCGGACGGTATGGCCATGGGCGCTGTTGATGGGTTGATCATCGAAGGCAATCATCTGCACAATTTTCGCGGTATACGCGGAGGCAAGGATCACCGTGACATGCTGCAGATCATGCGCGCGTCCAACCGACGCAGCACAGACATCGTAATTCGCAACAATATCTTTGACATGGGCGCGGGAGATTATGCTCAGACAATCTGGATGGGCGGGGATGGCAAAAACTTGGGGGATCCCATGGTTCGTCATCAGAATGTGTTGATCGAGAACAACGTGATTTATAATGCCCATGCACACGGTATTTCGATCCATGGGGCAGATAACCTGTCGATCAGGCGAAATTCGGTCATCCGGGTCAGACGGGAGAAAGATGGGGGCATCACCATTCCGCGCATCAGCGTTTCCCCGGATTCAACCTCAGTCGTTATCGAACAAAACGCCGTCAGTAAAATCAGCGGATACAAGAACCAGCGCGATTGGGTCATCCTTAATAACGCCGCCATTCAGGATGTATCCCGGGGGGCACCCGGATTTTACGACAGTGAGTTCATCTACTACGCAACCGGACCGGCAAACGGACATAACGAATATGGCGTGCGGCCGGGCAGCCAAATCGATCGGCTGAATGCCGGCTCCACGCTTGTTAAGAATTACCCAACCCGCAAATAGTCCCAATATGACGGCGCCCGCACCGGGCACATCAGGTCAAATCTTCAGAATACTCCCGGTATTCCCACGAAAAGAGCAGACATGTAGTGGTTACAAACAGACACGGATGCTCAAAAAAGCTGTGCGCAGGCGCGGAACTCTTTGAGGCCCGCATCAAACCATGATCACATACAGCCATCTACACAATAAACGACATTCAAACGGTGCCGCCAAATATGAACACACCCATGTCGCAGTCTCGAGCCGGTCATGCAGGTCAAGATACCCCGACACTCAGCATTATTGTGCCGATGTTCAATGAAGAGGACGTTCTGCCAATCCTGTTTGATCGGCTGGGCCAGTTTCTGGGAAACCTTGGCGAAAGCTATGAGATCATATGTGTGAATGATGGCAGCACAGACGGCACAGCCAGAATTTTAGCCGACGCGCACGAACATGACAGGCGCATCAAAGTGGTAAACTTTTCCCGCAATTTCGGCAAAGAGATCGCCCTGACCGCCGGACTTGACGTTGCCTCGGGCAGAGCAGTCGTTCCGATAGATGCGGATTTGCAGGACCCCCCCGAACTGATTGAAAGCTTTCTCGAGAAATGGCGCGAAGGGTTCGATGTCGTCTATGCCGTCCGGCACCGCCGCAATACGGACACCGCGATGAAACGCTGGTCGGCGATAAAGTTCTACAAGATCATCAACAGGCTCTCAGGGGTTCCGATTCCGGCCAATACGGGTGATTTTCGGCTCATGGACCAAAGGGTGGTTCGCTCAATAACCCAATTGCGAGAACATAATCGTTTTATGAAGGGGCTCTTCGCCTGGGTCGGATTTCGACATGCCGAGGTACTTTATGACCGGCCTGAGCGCGCAGCGGGACAAAGCAAGTTCAACTACTGGCGTCTTTGGAATTTCGCACTGGACGGCATTACCGGGTTCAGCACCGTCCCGCTGAGAATTGCTGGCTATGTCGGTATGCTGACCGCCCTGGCGGCGATTATCTACGGCATTTTCCTGATCGTACGTACCCTGATCTACGGGGTGGACGTACCTGGTTATGCCTCGCTGATGGTTGCCGTGCTGTTGATCGGTGGTTTGCAACTCGTGGTGCTTGGCGTGATCGGCGAGTATCTGGGGCGTCTCTTTGACGAGGCCCGCAAACGCCCGCTTTACATTGTCGAAAGCAGCCTTGGCCTAACCGCCGAGGCCCTTGCGGAGCCGCCCGACGGAAAACCATTGACTTGAGCTTTCGTCAATTGAACCATCAGAACGTTCAATCCGTTTATTCAGTACAGGCGGTGTTTTGTTGGTCGGCGATCATTTCGAATGTCATAGGAATTGCGAGATAATGTTGCGCCAACAGTTGCCTGCAAGCCATCTGACGCAACCAAAGGGTGCGGGGCAGAGCTGGCCAGCATATAGAAAGGTCACAGGCCCAGAAATAGCACCAATAAGGTCCATCAGGTCGCATTATCCAAAAAAAGGCGACGATCTTTGCGCAAAATTTCCAATGTTTGCGCATTCGTATGCACATACACCACAGGAGCAAAAATACCGACAGACAGCTGCGCGCACCTCACGCAAGGTCGACTTACCAAATGCCACCCAGAACCGAGGCACATGTGACCGGTAAAACCCCATGATACAACAATCCCCCGCAGTTGGGCGTAATGACCTGGCTGTGCTCCTGCTCATACTGCTTCTCGCCTCCGTGCTGCGAACCGCAGGGCTGAATGCGCCGCTATGGTATGATGAAATTTGGACCGTCGATACGCATGTCCGCCTGCCTTGGGGCGAAATGATGCGCGAATACTCGATGAACCATCACTATTTCTTCAGCATGAAGGCTAAGCTGGTCTCGCAGATTTTCGGAGATCAGCCTTGGGCCTATCGTTTTCCAGCGGTGCTGTTCGGCGTTGGCATCGTTGCTGCAATCTGGTGGCTGGCGCGGGATGTTGCAGGCACGAAGGTCGCTCATATTTCGGCCCTGCTTGTCGCACTTTCGTATCATCAGGTTTGGTTTTCGCAGAACGCCCGCGGATATACCGAGCTCGCATTCTGGAGCACGTTGGGCATTATTTTCTTTTTGCGGGGAACGCACCGTCCGACCGTCGGCACGTGGGTTGCGTTTGGCCTGACTGCCGCAGCTGCGGTTTTCACACACCTGACCGGGGTATTCTTCTTTGTCGCTTTGGGTTTCATCTGGCTGGTGTCACTGGTAACCGGGTTTGGGCGCCCCGCCCTGACCCGTGACTGGGTGCTGCGGCCTCTTATTGGCGTAGCAATGGCGCTGGTCTTAATTGTGTTGTTGTATCTGCCGATCTTTCCAAGCCTCGTGGAAGCCATGGGCGAGGTAGCGGTAACATCCGCTGTCGATCCTATGCAGGAGTATCAGAGCCCGGTCTGGACAGTGCTGGAAGGGCTACGGACGGCAGTCGGAGATACTGGCCCACTGACCATGATTGTTGCATTCGGCGGATTGGTCGCCCTGGCGTTTGGTGCCGCAGGAGCACATTCAGCACAACCGCTGTTTTTCCCGTCCATCGTTATGCATATCGTGGTGACGCTGGCTATTCTCCTGTCGCTCGACATGCGGATATGGCCACGCTTCTTTTTTGTTGATATCGGCCCGGTCATCATTTTTGCGGTCATCGGCTGCTGGCACGGTGCGGGCATTGTGGCACGAGCGATAAGCCAACCTCGGATCGGAATGCCACTGTTCGCCGTCGGTGTTGCGGCGATGATCGCTTTATCCGTGATTCTTGTGCAGCGGAACTATGCCGCGCCAAAACAGAATCTGGCCGGAGCTTTTGCCTTTGTGGAACAGACCCGCAACCCTTCCGAGCGGATTTACGCCATCAATCCGGGCGGGCCTGTCTTTGAAAACCATTTCAATGCCAACTGGACAACCATTGGCGACCCCGAAGCATATGCAAAAGCGATAGCTCAACCTGGTCCTGTGACATTGGTCGTCCTGTTTCCGAACCGAATGTTCAGCGCCATCCCGCAACTGAGGCAGGATGCCAAAGGGCAGCTGGACCTTGTTCATGACTTCCCCGGAACACTGGGCGATGGTGACGTTCATGTATATCGGCGTGACTGAGCGACTGCCGAGCTGGAGATCAGGGGCAAGACCAGACTGACCTATCTACAAAATCCAGAGGATAACGCCGCGCTTCCTCTATCAATGCGGCAGAGCGGGTTCCCGCGACAAACACCATCGACCAGACGGTTTCTCCATCCGGAGTGATCTCGAAAACGCGCCCGGATGTGCTTTCGGTTACAAGAATATTGCCGTTGGGCAACGCCTGATGTGTACCCATGATAAAGCTGAAAAAACGCTGATCATCGTTTTGGGGGTAAACCGTCTCAGCCAGACCAGTCACGGGATCGAACCGAAGGACACGGGCACCCACGAAATCACGGCCAGGCATTCGGTGACCGCTGCCATTATCAAAGACGGTGATGGTGCCGTCCTGCTCGATATCGGGATCGTGCTGCTTCAGCCACGGTCCGTGCTGCATCCAGACGATCTTGCCACTGGATCTGTTCAACACAGCCAGCGCGTGGAGATTACGCATGGAGAGCAGCAAATCTCCGGGCTCCGACCCTGAGATGCGCGCGCTCAGTTCAGGGGTGACAACTTCGATATCGTTGAGATGTAGCGGGTCCAGCTCTTCTGGATTGAGCCCATAGATGACGTCCAGTTCCTGATTTTCTATCAGCCAGTCAATCGTTGGCTCCAGGATGGGGATGTCTTCAATGATACGCCCCTCGGGGTCGATCAAAAGCGCTGAATCGGCATAGTAATTGTCGGAATCCATGATTGCTTCGACCGAAGCGCCCGGAAGCATATATTTAGGGGTTATGGTGGCCGGATCACGTTTTTTTGGAATCCAGTACGTCCCATCCGGGTTCTCCGTGATCGAATGGTGGGTCATCTGATCAACAGTCCAGACGGTATCACCGCAAGGACCAAGGCGCGCGGTGCCCAGCTCGGCGAAATTGACAAGGACGGATCCATCCTTTCCCAGGGCAACCCCCTGAGTGTGATATTCTCCAGATCCCTTGGGGATATTCTTGTCAGGGATGATATGAGCCGGATTGGACCAAATTGCGTGAAAATCCAGCGGCCAGGTGCGCAAAAGCGTCCCGTCAGCATCATAGACGCGCGCCTGTGCGCCATCGTCAAACATGCCTTGCATGACTGTTAACCCAGCCCAGCTAAGCTCGGGATTATATGTGACAAGGCCGGTTCTCTCATAGCGACGCGGCATCCACCGGGGGTCACGATACCACGGGCCGTAGATCAACTCTTTTACCGTGCTTCTGGCTTCCTGAACCAAAGCTGTCGGCGGCAAATTCAGAACGGCTGCAGAAACACCTGCCAGAAAAGCCAGCGTTGCACCGCATACGAGAAAGACGATAAAACTCACTACATTCTGGCGATCCACGGCCACTTACTCCACCTCATTGCCCGTACTTAATATTTCCTCCAACGCCTGTGCGTCTGTGGCGTCATGTTCCACGGTCCACTCGGTTCCCATCGCCGTCTTGTGCTCAATGCGCAGGACCGAGAACGGTTCGCCTCCTGTACTCAGAAACCTGTAACACAGACCGTTCATTTCTGTGGCCAGAGCTTGCCAGGGAAAACGGTTGAACCTGATCCACTCGCCAGCTTCGTTTAACTGGGTTGCAACGATCTGGCCGTCACCGGGATCTATATCCGCGCAGGTTTGCCCCAGCAGAACGGCCATAGTGTCAGAGTAACAAAGCGCAGCATTCCTTTCGCCCCCCAGAAGAAAGCAGGTAGATTGCCTGGGCAGGGGCTCAGTAGCTTCGAAGCAAACAAAAAGCGTGCCCTCAGCCATGAAAACCGATCCATCTTCCGGGAAGGCCGCGCAGGGCCGCGGAGGGGTCAGAACCGACCCGGCATAATTCGCAGCTCCATAACGAATCTGAAATATGGAATTCATGTCGATGCCACGATGAAACGTACTGGGTGTCTGAAAACCACCGAACCTTAGGTGCTGGTCAGCAGGCCCACCAACAGAACGGATCGGTGTCGATGTGATATCAAAACCATTCATCGATCTGGCTCGCTCCACTATGTCGTCGGCCAGGGCAACATCCTGCTCCGCCACACGCTGAAAAAGTGGCCAGATATGCGATGACGCAATTGCTTGGCTGACACCAAAGATCAGCACCAGGGTCAGCCCTGCAACCGGGGCAAAGCGCGACATAGGCACCCCGGCCATCCCCTGAGCAACAACCGCAGTGCTTGCCAGAGCGACACCCGCGAAGACAAAACCGATAAAGCCGATGCTGCGACCAATCAGATAAGGCTCCGGATAGAGGAACCAGATCAGAACCGGCAATATGAACAGGGCGCCGAACCCACCGAGAAACACACGAAACGCTCCG
>NZ_JBXWMI010000015.1:0-115042 GCF_059609765.1 Ruegeria sp. YTSC106 | reverse complement strand
GCGAAGGTGAAGGCGGCGGCGAAGGTGAAGGCGGCGGCGAAGGTGAAGGCGGCGGCGAAGGTGAAGGCGGCGGCGAAACGTTCTAGTGTGGAAGCAAAAATACCGGTGCAAGATTCGATTGCACCGGTATTCACTTTCTCAAAAAAGGTTTTCAGTTTTCCTCAGCTATGCCCGTAAACACCAACCCAACTTCCGGGCCGGTTCGGGTCTTGCATACGAAGAAACAGGTACCGCGTCGCTGTCCAGGGTTTGATACGGTTTGTGAGGTTGTCCAAAACCAAATCACCGTTTGAAGAGCGGTACACCAGCACCGCATGAGGCACCCGGCGCGTGTCCAGAACAGTAGCGATCAAGAGTTTGCTTGGATCGACCCCCGCATGGATCAAGTCTCTTTTCTTCAACAGCGCGAAGTCCTCACAATCACCGCCCCTGGCGGTGGGCAGCGCCCATCGCTCGGTCGTTTTGTACTGAGATTGATCGGTGACTTCGCGGGTCGACCTGTTCACACGCCGGTTAATTTGTTCGACAACCTTCAGTTCTTGCTGACTGGACAAGGATACGGATCGCTTTCCTGCGCAGGCCCAATTGTATTGAGCGCACAAGTTGGCGGCTCCGGACGGAGGTGGTGAAGACGCGACACTTGGGATAAACCCGTTCCCGGACGCATGCGCGACCGAGGTCATGGCAAAGGTGCAGATGCCTAAAACACAGATGCTGACGACCCGCACCGAAACCGGCAAAAGTCTGGAACCAATCCGTTTGGCCAGATTTGTAAAGTGTTTCATACCTGTACCCCAATCCGGTGTTTTTCGCACGATCGCACGTCAAACAGGGTCGCATTCCGATTCATGAAACTATCTGCGAACAACCCTGCCCAAGCAATCACCTAAAAAGTTGAAGGGGAAAAAGGGCGAAATTTCGTCCGCTAATCTGACCTTTTCGCGCAAGAAATTGGATGGCGCGGCCACAATTCGGGCGCGAAGCTCTAAAATCTGCGACACCAAAGTCACGTAAGTGCCTGCAATAATGTAAAATTAAACTCAGCCCATGTTTGCGGGCTGAGTTTCCTTGATCGATTGTGACATAAGCAGATGATTGCCTATTCGTTGCCAGACTCTACGGCAAACGACGTTTCAAGTCGTGAAACCCTGGCGATCACTCTGTGATTTCAACCACAACCAATTCACGTTCACTTGCCTCGCGTGCGTGACTCAGTGCCTGCTGATAATCATCCGAATTGTAACACTCGACCGCTGCTTCAAGCGATGGGAACCGGGCGACGACATTACGTGGTCGCTCCTTGCCTTCCAACTGAACATAACGCGCGGCACGGGCGATGAAGGCTCCCCCGTGCTTGGCAATGGCTGGTCCTGCCAATTCAGCGTATTTTCCGTACGCCTCGGCATCAGTCACCGTTACATGCGCAATCCAAAGTGCCGCCATCTTATCCTCCCAAAACCTGTTCTGCGGCCTTGATCGCCGCATCCGCATTCGACGCGTCCTTTCCGCCGCCCTGAGCCATATCCGGACGACCGCCACCGCCTTTGCCGCCCAATTCCACCACGGCGGCCTTGACCAGGTCGACCGCCGAAATGGTCCCTGTCAGGTCTTCGGTAACGCCGGCCGCAACCGCGGCCTTGCCGCCTGTATCCGCGATAAGCAGCACCGCACCTGACCCAAGTCGAGCCTTGTGTTCGTCGATCAATGCCGGAAGATCTTTCCCGGATACACCGCTGAGGGCCTGTGCCATGAACTTCACTCCGTTCACATCACGTGCCTCGGCGCCACCACCCTTCCCGGCCCCGCCGGACATCGCAAGATCACGACGCAACTGAGCCACTTCATTCTGCAGTGACTTGCGTTCCTCCAACAGGCTCTTCACGCGTGCCACAACATCGTCCGGCTGCGCCTTCAGTTCCAACGCCACCTTTGCAAGACGTTGATCCTGCGCCGAAAGGTACCGAAAAGCTTCATCCCCGGTCAGCGCTTCGATGCGACGCACGCCGGCACTGCTTGCACTGTCCCCCATCACGACAAACGTGCCAATGTCACCCGTCTGGCGCACATGGGTACCGCCACACAGTTCAATCGACCATGTCTCGCCATCATGGCCCTTGCCCGTAGACGCCTTGCCCATCGAAACAACACGAACCTCGTCACTGTATTTTTCACCGAACAATGCCTGCGCGCCCAGTTTGCGCGCATCATCTGGTGTCATGACCCGTGTCTCGACAGCCGAGTTCTGGCGGATGAAGTCGTTCACCTCACGTTCGACTTTCTGGATTTCCTCAAGACTCAGCGCTTTGGAATGGCTGAAGTCGAACCGCAAACGATCGGCCGCATTCAGCGAGCCGCGCTGCGCCACGTGGTCGCCCAGCGTTTCCCGTAGTGCTTCATGCAGCAGGTGCGTGGCCGAGTGGTTGGCCCGGATTGCAGTGCGGCGCGCATGATCGACTTCCAGCTCGACAGCATCACCTTTTGACACAGCACCGCTGACGACCGTCACCTTATGTGCATAGACCTTCCCATCGGCGAATTTCCTGGTGTCCTCCACCCGGCTGAGGTGATCGCGATCTTCTAGGCGCCGCAACTCGCCAGTGTCACCGACCTGGCCACCTGCCTCGCCGTAGAATGGGGTCTGGTTCACCACGACCCAGCCGCTGTCACCCGCGTCAATCTTTTCAACCAAAGCGCCGTCAACAACCAAAGCAGCAACCTGAGCTTCAGCCTTCTCGGTGTCATAGCCAAGGAAGTCGGTCGCCCCGGCGGTATCCAGAACATCGAACCAGACTGCCTGATCAGCAGCTTCACCCGACCCCGCCCAGGCAGCTCGTGCCTTGGCCTTCTGTTTCGCCATCGCCGCGTCAAAACCGTCTGTATCAACCGTCCGGCCCTTCTCACGCAGCGCATCCTGCGTCAGGTCCAGCGGGAAGCCATAAGTGTCGTACAGCTTAAAGGCCGCTTCACCGGATAATGGCGCACTCTCGGAAAGGCCAGATACTTCGTCGTCAAGCAGCTTCAGCCCCCGATCCAGCGTCTGCTTGAAGCGGGTTTCTTCAAGCAACAAAGTCTCTTCAATCAATGGCTGAGCCTGGGTCAACTCTGAATAATGCCCACCCATTTGTTGTACGAGTGACGGTACGAGTCGGTGCATGACCGGATCCTTGGCACCCAACAGGTGAGCATGGCGCATGGCACGACGCATGATGCGACGCAGAACATAACCGCGGCCGTCATTGCTCGGCATCACGCCATCCGCAATCAGGAACGAGGTCGAACGCAAGTGGTCTGCAATCACACGGTGGTGCACGTTCTGATCCCCGTAAGGATCCACGCCAGTCGCATCGGCCGACGCTTCAATCAGTGCCTTGAACAGATCGGTGTCATAATTGTCATGGCTGCCCTGCAACAATGCACCGATGCGCTCGAGCCCCATGCCCGTATCGATCGATTGCATGTCGAGTTCGACCATCGAGCCGTCTTCAAACTGCTCGTTCTGCATGAAAACGACGTTCCAGATTTCAATGAATCGATCGCCATCCTCTTCGGCCGATCCCGGAGGGCCACCCCAGATGTGGTCGCCATGATCGTAGAAGATTTCGGTACACGGGCCGCAGGGGCCGGTCGGACCCATCTGCCAGAAATTGTCACTGGTGGCGATGCGGATGATCCGGTCTTCGGGAACACCGACCTTTTTCCAAATTTCAAACGCCTCGTCATCAGTATGATAAACCGTAGCAAGCAGGCGGTTCTTGTCGATTCCGAATTCCTTGGTGATCAGTTCCCACGCGAACGGGATCGCTTCGTGTTTGAAGTAATCACCGAACGAAAAGTTCCCCAACATCTCGAAGAATGTATGGTGGCGCGCAGTGTAGCCCACATTGTCGAGGTCGTTATGCTTGCCGCCAGCACGCACACATTTCTGCGCTGTGGTGGCGCGCTTGTAGTCACGTGTTTCCAGGCCGGTGAACAGGTTCTTGAACTGCACCATGCCCGAATTGACGAACATAAGCGTAGGGTCGTTGCGCGGCACCAGCGGGCTGGACGCCACGACCTCATGCCCCTGTTTTTCAAAGTAGTTCAGAAAGGTCGATCGGATGTCGTTCAGGGTTGGCATAGGGCTCTCTCGGCGCACGTAAATCTTGGTCTCCGCAGGTTTATCCCCCCGTCAGAGGAGTGTCCACAGCAGAGGTGTGCCCGAACGAAACAAGGCGGCCTGACGTCAAGCCACTATATGTAAATACTGACGAGCTTTCGACCAGCAGCTAGGCTGCTGGTCGTTTTCGTTTAGAAATATGAGCTTGTGACGTGCCGGAACCCAAGAAGGCTTCGCAAAATCTGCGAACAAAAAAAGTACTCGGCTTCCTCGCCTGCCTGGAGGTTTCTCAGTCAATTTTTGCCGCAACCCACTTTGTGACCTTTACGGCGTATTTCCTGACCCAAGAGAGGGGCGCGACCGACCAGCTACTCTGGGTTCAAACTTGGCGCGGGGCAAGGTCTGCGGGTCTGGAGATGAGCGCACCTATGTTTGGCCAAGTTGCGGACGGTCTAGCACCCTCAAATCCAACAAAGCTTTGGCGGAAGAATACGCAAGGCTCTCCCGCCTGAATAGAAGAACAAAGCATTAAAGTTGTCCGAGTGTTGCATGTGTCAATCACGGAGCGACCGTTGAGCTGATGCTCAGCCGGTATCGAAAGTTCGGCAAAACGGCCAAAGGAGATCCAAGATATCAGTGCAGAGCGTGCAAGAAGACCTTTTCGATTGGTCGCTCGACGAGGCGACAAAAGCGTAGAGATCTAAATGGAAAAGTCTTTAGATCGCTGGTTAATGGCGTGACGCTTTCAGCTATCTCACGATACCTCGATACATCACTTCCGGAAGTCTATTCGAAGATCGACTTCATCCACGAGCAATGCCAAGCCTTTGCAGCAGAGCGGGAGAAGCGACTTCCCGAAGTATTTGAAGGAAATAGTCCTCACTTCGCCACGAACTCACAAATCCTTCAGGTGAACTGGCCCGACAAAGGTATTCGTAAACTTGTAGAAGTGCGCCACATGTGCACCGTCCACAATGATAGCAAGTATGTCATCGCGTCTACAACAGATGTTGATCCCGACATTCACCCGCTTGCCGTCGAAAAGGCGATGGACATTGTCGGTGACAAAGACAAGCCTCGTTCTATGCGAGAGAAAGCTCGGATTTGGTTTGCCAGTGAGTACATCGAGTTCATTTGCAAACGACACGAGGCGACCAACCCAAAATCAAGTAGGTGGCACCGTAACAAAAAGCCTAAAGAGCTTGATGACGATATCAGGCTCCTTGAGAAGGCCGCGAGGGTTCGACAAGACGCGGCCGAGTTTGCGCATATCATGCTGCTCAAGAAGAAGATCGGTAAGAAGTATCGACTGCTGAACTTTTCAGTTGACCGCGATACGGGTGTCTCTTCAGCCTTTTTGGCTGTGTTTGAAAATGAAGTGCAGAAGAGCTTGGTGCGGATTGCAGACGTCACCATAGCAAAGAATGAAAGCCATCCGCGGCGCCTGGGGTTTGTGACTGATGGTAACAGGGAGTTTGAGCGCGCGGAGCATTTGATGCGTCAGGCAGGGTTCTTGCCTGGAGACGGTGATCAGGCTGTCACCAGGCCACAGGACGGCGCCATGGAGTACCTATTGGAAACCTCCTTTGGCAATATGGCGCTCTACGATATCAGGGATCTGCTAATGGATCATACCGGTCAGTTTGAAACGGCCGGCATTCACTATCCATTCCACTTCATCAATGAGCCGCATAAGAGGGTGATTTTCCGCACTGACCTGACACGATTAGACTTTGCCCAGATGGCCCAGTTCGCAGTTCGGGCGGGAACGCATCCGGTGGACATGTATCACGCTCGGGCACGAACTAAGGTCATGGGATTTGAGCGTGGCTTGGCAACCTCGGGCCGCAGAAGTCTGTGGTACTACAAGCAGTACTACAATCCGGTCATGGTTATGAAGCTGGTGGACATCTTGAGGTTTGCACATAACTACACCGACCTCATGGTAAAAGAACACAAGAGCCCCGCTATGAAGCTCGGTATTGCAAAGGGCTTTGTGTATGATCGGGATCTCTTCAGTTTCTGAACTCGGCAAGCGCAAAGCCGCTGTTTACTTTAGCATTTGAGCGGTCGAAAATTTTCGTACCAATATCTCTCTCCGCTTTTTGTAGTAGTGGGCCCAGTTCTTTCTCCTCCACGTTTGACGAAGTCTATTTCTGGGTTCGTACAAGAGGAATTTTTTGACAAATTCTAGAATCGAAATATCATAACTTGAGTTGTTGGTTCTTAGCCGCTTTCCACTGACAACCTTCGGTAAAAATGAGGCGGTCAAACTCATTTGCGGGAAAAACAAGCCCTATTCGTGGGCTAGATCGATCAAATAAGTGGATCGTTGGTTTGGACATTAAAACGACGCAAGAAGTTCCTGATAACGGTCTCCAGGATCATCTAAAGGCAGTCGAAGCATCGTCTAGTTTTTTTGGGTGATTAAACGGCGCTTCGAAAGTCTGATCTACCCAAAAGAATAGGAAGCTATTCGGAATAGCCCAAGGCGCGTTGTGTCCTGCACGGTGTATAGACCGTTAAAAGGGCGCAACTTCTTAACTTTGATGCTTTTCCCGAGAAGGAGACAAACATGATTAAACCTCACCAAGTTGCCACGCCTTTGGCTGCTTTCTTTTGTACTTTTGCGATCTCCGCAACGGCTCAGGATTTCGATCCGACGTCTTTGTCGACCTACGGCAGCAAGCCGAACATCATTCTGATCGTATCAGATGATACCGGGTATTGGGACCTTGGTGCCTATCATGGTGGCGCAGCGCGTGGCATGGACACCCCCAACCTTGATCAAATGGCCAAGCAGGGGATGATGTTCACGGACTTCTACGCTCAATCCTCTTGCACGCCGGGGCGTGCAGCAATGCAGACTGGGCGTTACCCGAACCGTTCAGGCATGACGACGGTCGCCTTTCAGGGTCAAGGTGGTGGACTGCCGGCGGCAGAATGGACGATTGCGTCTGTTTTGAAACAGGCTGACTACAACACTTACTTCATGGGTAAGTGGCATCTCGGTGAAGCGGATTACGCCATGCCAATTGCCCATGGCTATGACAAGATGGAGAATACATTCCTCTATCACCTGAACGCGTATACTTATGCTCTGGACGACTGGAATGTGCAGATGTCCGATGATCAGCGGGCATTTTACAAAGAGAACACCACTGGCGTCTTCGAAGGTGTAGCTGGAGAACCCGCCAAAGAAGTGCTGACCATTGAAGACATGACAACCGCTGACCTGGCTGCGCTGGACAAGGTTGGTGCAGAAAAGGCAGTGGCGGAACTGGAGCGTCTTGCTGGTCTGGACAAGCCGTTCTTCATGTCGATCAACTGGGCTGCAAACCACCAGCCTAACCTGCCGTCGCCTGATTTCGTGGGTAAGTCGGCGGTAAAGAACAAGTACGGCGACAAGGTGGTCGAGCTTGATTTCCACACTGGTCAAATCCTCGACAAGGTGGAAGATCTTGGAATTGGGGAAAATACCCTGATCATTTACACTGTTGATAATGGCGCGTGGCAGGATGTTCATCCTGATGCCGGCATGACACCGTTTCGCGGAACTAAGGGAACCGACCGGGAGGGAGCGTACCGCGTTCCGTTCTTCGCCAAATGGACAGGTAAAATTGCGCCGGATTCGAAGTCGAGCGACATTACCGGTGGTACTGACTTGATGGCCACCTTTGCGAGCCTTGCAGGAGTGCCGTTGCCGACCGAAGACCGGGAAGGTCAACCGACGATCTTTGACAGCATCGACATGGCTCCAGTCCTGTTTGGAGAGGCTGATCCGCAGCGCAACTCCTGGGCATATTTCACAGAAAATGAACTTTCGCCGGGCGCAGTGCGCGTTAACGAATGGAAAGCTGTCTTCAACATGCGTGGCGACAACGGTGCACGGGCCGGGTCTGAAGCCCCGGCAGCCGAATTGGGTTGGCGCGGTGCTGAAAAGTACGTTGCCACCGTTCCGCAGGTGTTCAACCTGTGGGAAGATCCCATGGAGCGGTATGACATCTTCATGACATCCGGGCGTGAGAACACTTGGACAGTTCCGACGCTGATGGGCGAACTTGAACGTGTGGTAAAAACCTACATCGAGTATCCGCCGCGTCCAGTTCAGAGCGAGTCATATTCTGGTCCGATTACTCTTACCGAGTATCACCGGTTCAAGACTGTGCGAGACCAACTGGAAAAAGACGGGTTCTCGCTAAGCCTTCCAACCGGGAATTGATGCAAATGGTTGAGGCGTCGTTATGCGGCGCCTCGACACTTTGATGACACAGTCGAGTGGGTCAGGGAGTAGCAAGGTGCAGACCAATCTGAAGGCTTCAGGTACAAATGTAACTTCGACCTGGAAATTCCTTGCCAGGTTCTTCTTTAGCCTTTTCGTCTTTCTGGGAGTATCTACGGCAACAGGCAATCCTGTAGTTGCACAGGAGAACGACGCGGCCTCAGCAGCAGCTCAGGCGAATAATCCGCTGGCAAATTTCAAAGCGGTCAACGTTCAGAACTATTATATTGGCGATATTTCCGGAACGGACCAAACTGGCAATCAGTTTTGGCTCAGGTATGCGCAACCTTTGAGCTTGGGGAACACAAATTGGGTTCTAAGGGCCTCTTTGCCTTTAAATTCATTCCCGGCACAAAGTGGGAAAACGACGGGCGTTGGTGACCTCAACGTTTTTGCCGCTTACCTTATAGATATTGGAAATCCGGCTGTTAGCTTTGGTGTTGGTCCTCAATTAACCGCGCCAACAGGTTCGACGGATGGGTCTGGATCTAAAAAATGGTCAGCCGGTATCGCGAACGTATTGTTCAACGCGTCGTCACCGATATTCCAATACGGTTACCTTCTGACTTGGCAAGCCAGTTTTGCCGGAGACAGTGATGCAAAGGATGTAAATATCGGAGCTTTTCAACCTTTTCTGTTCTACCAACTCGGTGGAGGGACATACCTAAGGTCAGCGCCAATAATGACCTACGATTTTGAATCGGACAGCTATAATGTGCCAATCGGCTTGGGTATAGGGCAAGTGTTCAAAAAGAAGGACATCACCTACAACGTCTTTGTCGAACCGCAGTACTCAGTTGCGAGCAAAGGGCCAGGGCAGGCAAAATGGCAGATCTTTGCTGGCTTCAATACTCAATTTTGAAGGTAATGCCTTTTTCCAACTACCTCCATGTCGGCCGCTCTCGCGTTGTGAGGTCTTTCGCTGCACCAAAATCCAATGCCTGTCAGTTGGTGTCAATTTTTCATCGCCTCAATCGGAGCAAAAAAGAAAAAGAGGCTGAACTCTCAGCCTCTTTCAAGATTTACCTATAGGGCCTTGGCCCGACGGGCCGCCTCTTTTATCGTCTTCTCAATGCAAAACCGGAAACAACCCAGCCTCCGGTCAGCGGCTGTTAGGCTTCGAGGATGTCATCATCCTCGGCGGCACTCGGCGGCATGTCAAAGTCCAGCCCATGAGCCGCACGAATCTTGTCTTCGATGTCCAACGCTATGCGGCTGTTGTCACGCAGGTATTGTTTAGCGTTCTCACGACCCTGCCCGATCCTCTCGTCACCGTAACTGAACCACGATCCAGATTTTTCGACCACACCGGCTTTGACACCCAGATCCAGAAGTTCGCCCATCTTGCTGATGCCTTCACCATACATGATGTCGAATTCCACCTGCTTGAAGGGTGGCGCAACCTTGTTCTTCACAACCTTGACGCGGGTCTGGTTGCCGACGACTTCATCCCGGTCCTTGATCGCGCCGATGCGGCGGATGTCTAGACGGACCGAACTGTAGAATTTCAGTGCATTACCGCCAGTCGTTGTCTCGGGGCTGCCAAACATCACGCCGATTTTCATCCTGATCTGGTTGATGAAAATGACCATGCAGTTTGAGCGGCTGATCGAACCCGTCAGCTTCCGCATCGCCTGGCTCATCAGACGGGCCTGTACGCCAACACTGCTGTCCCCCATGTCGCCTTCCAGTTCGGATTTCGGTGTCAGCGCCGCAACCGAATCGACCACGACCATGTTGACCGCACCAGAACGCACAAGCGTATCGGTGATTTCCAGCGCTTGCTCACCGGTATCGGGCTGCGAGATCAGAAGTTCGTCCAGATCAACGCCCAGCTTGCGGGCATATTGCGGATCCAGCGCGTGTTCGGCATCAACAAAGGCACAGACGCCGCCGCGTTTTTGTTGTTCCGCGATACAATGCAGCGTCAGAGTCGTCTTGCCCGAGCTCTCCGGGCCGTAAATCTCGACAATCCGCCCCATCGGCAGGCCGCCGATTCCCAACGCAATATCCAACCCGAGCGAGCCGGTCGAGCTCGCTTCGATATCCTGCGTGGCACCTTCGCCCAGCTTCATGATCGAGCCTTTGCCGAACTGCCGTTCGATCTGGGCCAGCGCACTGTCGAGCGCCTTTTGCTTGTCTGCGTTTTTCTTGTCGCTCATTGTCAGAAGATCCGCCATTATCCTGTCGCCTTCCCTTTTGTCACACCCTTGATCGGGCGGCAATCGCTGCTTTGTTCGCCTCTTGTTCCTTATGGGACCAAAAAGAGAACATTTCAATAAAAACTTACAAGATTTAGTCTTCTGCAATTGTGTTAAGGAGTCGTTTACGACAATCTGCGCGCATGGCCGTGTGACAGTTGGAGCAATTAAATGCTTGTTTTCTTTGAGGAACGCCTCGCCTTCCTTGCTGTTCCTAAAACCGGCAGCACGGCGTATCACAAGGCGTTGCGGGATCGCGCTGACCTCGTCGTCACGCACCCGCCAGAGCTAAAGCACGCTCCGGTGCGCAGATATGATCGGTTCTTCCAGAATATTTTTCTGAAGATGTACGATACCGAGATGGAAATCATGGCTGTAGTTCGCGAACCCGTAGACTGGTTGGGTAGCTGGTATCGATTTCGCAGTCGCGCAGACCTGACCGGCCACGCCCATTCAACCGCAGACATGAATTTTGACGCGTTCGTGCAGGCCTATATGACAAATCCGAGCCCAGATTTTGCCGATGTTGGCAGCCAAAGCCAGTTTTTCCGTACCCGCAGAAATGGTCGAGGCGCCACTCATATCTTCAAATACGAGCATCAGGGCAAAATTCTCGACTTCTTGCAAGCGCGTCTGAATGTACAAATCGACCTGCCACATGAGAATGTATCACCATCGGGTGACCTGACACTGACGCCTGAGACTCTGCAGAGATTTCGAAGAAGGCACGCAGAGGAATTCGCGCTCCACGACGCAGCCTTGTAAGAAGATCAATTCAGCTGCTGAAAAACCGCCTCGGTCAACTGGTTGAGTGAAAACGGCTTGGGCAGGAAGGTCGAATTGGCGATTTCGGGCCCTGAATCCCCAAACGCGCCTTCGGTATAACCCGATACGAAGACCACACGGGCATCCGGGCGTGTTTCCCGAGCTTTGCGCACCCAGGTCGGCCCATCCATGCCGGGCATGACCACATCCGTTACAAATACATCAACGTTCAAAGTCGAATCCTCCAGAAGGCGCAATGCTTCCTCGGCCGAATCCGCCTCCAGCACGGTATAGCCTTTAAGCCGCAAGGCCCGGGTCGCGAAGGCGCGGACCGGAGCTTCGTCTTCAACCAGAAGTACCACGCCTTCTCCTTGGCGCGCACTTTGTGCTTCGGGTTGAGCCGGAGAGTCCTGCTCGGCTTCTGCCACCGTGGCACAAACCGGCAGGAATACCGTGAATTCGGTGCCTCGATCCACCGCGCTGTCTACAAAGATGAAACCGCCTGTCTGCTTGACGATGCCGTAGGCCGTCGAAAGCCCGAGTCCCGTGCCCTCACCCGTGCGCTTTGTCGTGTAGAAGGGTTCGAAAACCTTTTGCAGTTTGTCGCAAGGTATCCCTACACCGCTGTCCACGACCCTGACCGTAACGTACTCCCCAGGCTTTACGGTTGCCCTGTCGCGACTGAGCGGTTGCGTCAGGTTCAACACCTCGGTCTCGATACGTATTTCGCCCCCGTCCGGCATGGCGTCGCGCGCGTTGACGACCAGGTTCATCAGCACCTGTTCCAACTGCCGTTTGTCCGCCCGAACCGGCTTTAATACTGGATCATGGCTGAGAGTCAGTTGAACTTTCTCGCCAACCAACCGGTTCAACAAGTGAATGAGGTCCGAGATCGTGTCCCGCAAATCCAGAACTTCGGGCCTGAGGGTCTGTTTGCGCGAGAATGCGAGAAGCTGGCTGACCAACGCAGCGGCCCGGTTGGCGTTCTGATTGATCTGCACCAGATCCCCGTAGTCCGGGTCATTCTGATCGTGGCGCAACAATAGCAGATCGCAGTGCCCGGAAATGGCCGTCAGCAGGTTGTTGAAATCATGTGCAACCCCGCCAGCCAGCTGGCCCACAGCTTGCATTTTCTGCCCTTGAACGAATTGAGCTTCCAGAGTTTTCAACTCGGTCGCATCATTCAGAACCGCAATCAGAGAAATCTTGCCATCAACAACAACACGGCTCAACGTGACCTGCACAAAGATCTCTTTGTCTTTTCTGGTCAACTGAAGAAACTCAGAACGTTGGGCTTCTTCTTCCGAGGCTGTGCGCGCAAGCCAGTCCAGAATGGGGCGCCCCAGGCCCCGCATGATATAAGTGATATTGGTGTCTTCGAGGTTTTCGTTTCCCAGCAGCTTATTCGCCAACCTGTTGGCATTCAGAATGGCCCCCTCGGGAGAAAGAGTAAGGACCGGAACCGGAAGGTCTGCAAAAGACGTACTGGCTCCGGGTGCCGGAGTCTGGATGAGCGGCACCAAACCAAGGCTTCGCTCTTTGCTGGTACGGGAAAGTTCAGTCACAGCAACCTGAATCATCCCGTCCAGTGACTTGATTATGCTCGAAGCTCCGATCTGTGGGTCAGCATCACAGAAGATGTCGCGAACACCACCGGGACGGGACCCAAGCAACCTTTTTGCCGCCGGATTTGGACACACCACATCATTCGCGCATCCTATTGTCAGAACCGGCAAATTGATCGACTGCCAGCTTCCATGGTCTGACTGGTGAAACCGCCAGCAAAAAATGTCGGGGGCCAATTGAAGCACAGTTACACTGTTCGTGTTTCCCCTGATCGAGTAGTCTTCCTTAGCCCGCCCGAGTGATCGGGCCTGAGATTGCAACCTCAACAAAACCACCTGAGGGTTTGGGAAAGTTGATCCGAGGCAGCATGCAAGGCTGGCTCCTTTTGCCGCCCCAAACTGGTTTCGTGCTGGTGTGTTGGACGCCAGAATGTCGCCATAGGCATTGGCGATCAGGAAAGGTGATTCTTCCTGTTCCGCAAAGGCGGCCATTACGGCAGTGGCTTGTTGCGCTTGCCTGGCAGCAACCTGACCCTTGATCACGACGCACAACGTTACGAACAGAACGGACATTCCCGCGACCATCATGCCCATGGTCCAATCCGGTGGCAGCAGCCCGACCACAGGTGCGAAACTGATCAATAATGCCAACCCCACCAACGACCAAAGACGAGAGGCAGAGGGCGTTTGGACAAGGGAAGGGTCACTGAAAAATTCTGCTGTGTCAGACATAAACGGCTCGGGCGCAAAGTTATCGGCTATAACGGCCAAAATTAGTTAATACCCTCTTAACGGTGTTCGAAATGCGGCTATCTACCCAAGGTTGTTATTTCTCGCTAGCTTAGCGCGTCAAGTGCGACGTAAAGAACCCGTCAGATTCGTGTGTTACGTGCCACGCCTTCCGGTAGGTTTCTCTCCACCCGGAGTGGCGTTCCAGAAAATCGGCTATGATGGAACCGTTTTCGTCCATCAGAACCGAACAAGTTGCGTAAGCCAACAGGCCGCCCGGTCGCACCAAAGGCGCTATGTCAGATAAAACACGAGCCTGAATGATCGTGAGTTCCCGCAGCCGTTCCTCGGTCAACGCCCATTTCCCGGCTGGTGCCCGTCGCCAGGATCCGCTGCCAGAGCACGGAGCATCCACCAAAACCACATCAAACGGATCAAGACCCGAAAGTGCAGCGGTGTTCAGGGTGGTTATCTTTGCTCCTGCTCGCTCTGCCCGGGTCGGGATGTCTTTCATTCGGCCAGGATTCACATCATGCGCGAACACCTCAACGCCCTCGTATGCTGCCAGAGCCAGCGCCTTGCCACCGCCACCCGCGCAATAATCTAGAACACGCATTCCCGGCCGCAGATCCAGCGAGGCCACAACAGCCTGGCTTGCGGCGTCTTGAAGCTCGATCAGGCCCCGGGCATAAGCCTGGCTTTGGGCAATGCGCCGGGCCCCTTCTGTCACTTCAAGGGCAGTGCGGCAAATCTGAACCGGATGGGCGACAATACCCTCGGACTTCAAGGCTTCGATGGCATCGTTCAGATCGGTTTTATGGAAGTTGACCCGCAAATGGACGGGTGCCCGGTTCTGCAAAGACATTGCACAAGGAACCAAAGCGTCGTTCAGAGAGGCAGCAAACCGAGGCCAAAGCCACTCCGGAATGTCATATTTCTCGGCTTCGGACGCGAAATCCCGCGCCGTTTCCGTTTCCTGAACCGGCATCGGAGCGTGACGATTGCCGGTGAACAACTCGGCCAGATCACCGCCTGACGCACGCGTCGCACCGATCATCAAACCGCGTCCGGTATTGGACCCTCCCAACGCTGCGTACGAGCGCTGGCGTCGCAACGCGTCGAATACGTGATCGCGAATGGCCGCTCGATCCTTGGATCCGGCAAAGCGACTGCGCCGCGCCCAGCCTGTCAGAGCTTTTTCCACCGGTGCGCCAGACAGGATGTCATCCAGAATTTCAATCGAGGCCTGAACTCGGGCAGCGGGCGTCATCGCGAAATACCTCGGCAGAAACAGGCCTAGATGGGCCGATCCAATTGGCAGCACAGCACCCGGTCGTGGGTGCCGTGTATCTTGTTCAATGATTTACATTACCCGGTAGTTCGGGCTCTCACGTGTAATCTGTACGTCATGAACGTGGCTTTCTTTCAGACCCGCGCCCGTGATCTTCACGAAGTTGCAGTTCTTGCGCATCTCTTCAACAGTTGCGCAGCCCGTGTAACCCATCGCAGCACGCAAGCCGCCAACAAGCTGGTGGATCACGGCACTGGCAGAGCCTTTGTAGGGCACCTGCCCTTCGATGCCTTCGGGCACCAGTTTGTCATTGGCCGCGTCCTTCTGGAAATAGCGATCCGCGGATCCGCGCGCCATTGCGCCCAGACTGCCCATCCCGCGATAGGATTTGAACGAACGACCCTGATACAGGATCACCTCACCCGGGCTTTCGTCGGTGCCTGCAATCATCGACCCGACCATGGCACAGGATGCACCGGCTGCAATCGCCTTTGCAAAGTCACCCGAGAACTTGATGCCACCATCAGCAATGACCGGAACGTCACCCGCCGCTGCTGCACAATCGCCAATCGCCGTCAGCTGAGGAACACCAACGCCTGCCACCATCCGAGTGGTACAGATCGAGCCCGGACCAATACCCACCTTGATCGCGTCGGCGCCCGCATCGATCAACGCTTTGGTTGCCTCGCCGGTCGCCACGTTTCCGGCAATGATCTGAACCTCGTTCGACAGGGCTTTAACCCGCCTCACAGCGTCCAGCACGCCCTGAGAATGACCATGAGCGGTATCAACGACGATTATGTCGACACCCGAATCCACCAATTGCTCGGACCGTTCGAAACCGGCATCGCCGACCGACGTCGCGGCAGCAACCCGCAAGCGACCCAGACGGTCCTTGCACGCGGTTGGGTTCAAAACGGCCTGCTCTGTATCCTTCAGCGTCAGAAGACCAGTCAGCTTACCGCCACCATCCACAACCAGCAGCTTTTCGATCCGACGAGCCCGCATCAGGCTTTTGGCTTCTTCCAGATCGGCAGGTTCCTGCAGCATCGCCAGATTTTCCGAAGTCATCATCGCGTGCACCGGCGTATCGTCCGAATTTGCAAAGCGCATGTCGCGGTTGGTCAGAATACCCACCACGCGGCCCTGCTCGTCCACGACCGGAAAACCGGTGAAGTTATAGCGCTGCACCAGCGCGTTGGCGTCGGCCAATGTCTGGTCCACCCGCAACGTCACGGGATTATAGACAATACCGGATTCAAACCGTTTGACCCGGCGGACTTCGCGCGCCTGTTCATCCACCGAAAGGTTCTTGTGAACGACACCGATACCCCCCGCCTGTGCCATGGCAATGGCCATGCGCGCCTCGGTCACGGTGTCCATGGCCGAACTCAGCAATGGGATGTTCATGGTGATCTCGCGCGTCACACGCGTAGTGGTATCTGCCGTTGCCGGAAGCACAGAAGATGCGCCCGGAACCAGGAGAACGTCGTCAAAGGTGAGTGCCTCACGAATCTGCATTTGAATACCCCATGCAAAAGCCCGTTTGGCGGTGACCCTATTACATGGATTGAACCAAAGGGAAAGCCCTTGGGGGCAACTCTGTGGCTCTGGTTGCCGAAGCAGTCGAAGAAAACGACGCTCGTTGTGCAGATCGTGCCGCTGATAGCCCTTTCCCTTTGCGCTCAAACCCATATCTTGCCCGGAACACGCGCGAATATGAAAAAGGTATGTCACTGATGACCACCGACCCTCTTGTCGTCTTTACCCCGTCCGGCAAACGTGGGCACTTCCCCGTCGGCACCCCTATTCTGACGGCAGCCCGTCAATTGGGGGTGGATCTGGATTCGGTCTGTGGGGGCCGCGGCATCTGTTCAAAGTGCCAGATCACACCCAGCTATGGCGAATTTCCCAAGCACGGCGTCACGGTGTCCGAAGGCGCGCTGAGCGCATGGAACACGGTTGAACAGCGTTATGACGACAAGCGCGGTTTGAAACCGGGCCGCCGTCTGGGCTGTCAGGCCTCTGTTCAGGGCGACGTGGTGATCGACGTACCGCCGGAAAGCCAGGTGCATCGTCAGGTCGTTCGCAAGGCGGCCGCCGCACGCGCCATCACGATGGACCCGGCTACACGCCTTTATTTCGTTGTGGTGGAAGAGCCTGACATGCACTCGCCCACCGGCGATCTGGAACGGCTGGAGCGGGCGTTACGCGAGCAGTGGGACATCGAAGCCGTCACGGCGGACCTGACGTTGATGTCCAAACTTCAACCGGTTCTGCGCAAGGGTAAATGGGAAGTCACCGTGGCGGTTCACAAAGGTCACAAGGACAGCGTGGCGCGTATCGTCGAAATCTGGCCCGCCCTGCATGAAGGCGGGCTGTATGGTCTGGCCATCGACCTTGGCTCGACCACAATCGCCGCGCATCTGACCGATCTGGAAACCGGCGAGGTCAAGGCTTCCTCTGGCCTCATGAATCCACAGATCCGCTTTGGTGAAGACCTGATGAGCCGCGTTTCGTATTCCATGATGAACCCCGGTGGCGATCGGGAAATGACCAAGGCAGTGCGCGAGGCGATCAACGACCTGGCCACATCGATTGCCGAAGAGGCAGGCATTGACACCTCTCTGATCGTGGAAACGGTGTTCGTCTGCAACCCGGTCATGCATCACTTGCTGCTGGGGCTGGACCCGGTGGAACTGGGTCAGGCGCCGTTTGCGCTGGCAACGTCGGAAAGCATGTCGCTGCCCGCGCGCGAGATGGATCTGACAACCATGAATCCACGCGCGCAGGTCTACATCCTGCCCTGTATCGCGGGCCATGTGGGCGCAGATTGCGCGGCCGTTGCCCTGTCCGAAGAACCCGGCAAGTCCGAAGATCTGGTTCTGATCGTCGACGTGGGCACCAACGCCGAAATCCTGCTGGGCAATACCAGCCGCGTACTCGCCTGTTCTTCGCCCACCGGGCCTGCCTTCGAAGGCGCTCAGATCAGTTCTGGCCAGCGCGCTGCGCCCGGCGCAATCGAGAGAATCGAGATCGACCCTGTCACCAAGGAACCCCGGTTCCGCGTCATCGGGTCCGAGAAGTGGTCTGACGAAGATGGCTTTGATCAGGAGATCGCCACAACCGGGATCTCGGGCATCTGCGGATCCGGAATCATCGAGGCAGTGGCCGAGATGCGTATCGCTGGCCTGCTGGACGAAAGTGGTCTGATCGGATCGGCGGAACAGACCGGCACTGCCCGTTGCGTGCCTGAAGGTCGCACACACGCCTACCTGATCCACGATGCCAGCGCCGAAGGCGGCCCCCGCATCACGGTCACGCAGGGTGACATCCGTGCTATCCAGCTTGCGAAATCTGCCTTGTACGCAGGTGCACGCCTGCTGATGGACGAAATGGGCGTCGAAAAGGTGGATCGCGTGGTTCTGGCCGGTGCGTTCGGCGCGCATATCTCGACCAAACACGCCATGGTGCTGGGGATGATACCCGATGCGCCGCTGGAGAAAGTCTCGAGCGCGGGCAACGCCGCAGGTACCGGCGCGCGTATCGCGCTGTGCAATATCGGATCGCGCGCCGAGATCGAACGCGTCGTGCGCGAGATCACCAAGATCGAAACCGCCATCGAGCCGAAGTTTCAGGATCATTTCGTGGCCGCCAATGCGATCCCGCACAAGACCGACCCGTTCCCGGAACTGGCCCAGGTTGTCACACTGCCCAATCCAAGCTTCAACGCCGGCGGCGAGACCGAAGCAGGTGGCGGACGTCGTCGCAGGCGCCGCAGTTAAACCGACAGTTCAGTGACCCGTGGGAAACCTCGGGTCATTGTCCTCACCCATATCAGGCGTTGCGTCGGACCTCGTCCAGCGACGTGACGCCTAGTTGGGCCATGGCGATGCTCATTTCTTCGCTGAGTACCGACCATAGCTGCTCGAGGCCCTCTTCGCCTTCGGCCGCAATTGCAAACTGAAGGATGCGGCCGAAAAAGGTGAAGTCCGCCCCATTCGAAAGTGCCTTGAGAACGTCTTCACCAGAACGTAGCCCACTGTCGTAGAAAAGCGGAAAATCCGGACCGACGGCCTTGCGGATCTCGGGCAGAGCCGTGATCGGCGCGGGCGCACTTTCCAACTGGCGTGCACCATGGCTTGAGACCTGAATGGCGTCCACGCCTGATGACTTGAGCCTTTGCGCGTCGCCTGCATCCAATACGCCTTTGACCACCAGCTTCCCGGCCCATTGATCGCGCAGGCGGGCCAATGTCTCCCACGTGGCCTTGGCGCGACTTTCGGTCCGGTCGAAATCGTAGCCATCCATGAGGAAATTCGCCATTTCCGGCTTGCCTTTCAGCAGGACCGGCAAGGACCACCGAGGGTGCAAGGCAAAATCCATCACCTGCTTGGGACCCATTTTGAAGGGCATCTTGAACCCATGGCGCAGTTCGCGCGGGCGTCGGCCAACCTCGGGCACATCCACGGTCAAAACCAGTGTCTCGTACCCCGCTGCCTTGGCGCGATCGACAAGCTTGAACGTGCCGCTGCCATCGCCGCTGAAGTACAGCTGGAACCAGGCATGGCCTTCAGCTTCGACGATCAGATCCTCCATCGCGGTCGAGGCGACAGTCGAAACCCCGAGCGGCACTTCATGGCGTGCGGCGATGCGGGCCAGCATCAAGTCGGCACCCGGCGCGGACAAATTGCACATGCCCATCGGAGCGATACCGAACGGGCGTCTCGCGGGCCGGTCGAACAAGGAACTTGCAAGAGATCTTTCGCTAACGTCTCGCAAGATACGCGGGTGCAAGGTCATTGCATCCAAAGCGGACCGATTGCGACCGGCACCCACCTCGACCCCGGCCGCACCATCAATATAGTCGAACACCATCCACGGAAGACGCCGCCGCGCCAGGCGGCGGGCGTCCTCGGCGCTGTGGATGGCGCTTGCGCCCATCAGGCCTGAACGGCCTTCATGAATCGGTCGCGGATGACGACCGGATCCATCGTGATCGGCGGCATCTTGGCATTGCCGCTTTCGCACTTGCTGACGATGATGGTCATCTGTTTGGCATCCAGCGCCTCTTGCAGCACACGTCCGGTGTCTTCGGCGGCGCATTCGATCACGCGCTCACACCCGGCGGCCTCGGTCATCTTGGCCAGCGAGGTCTTCTGCCCCGCATAGGTCGGTTGATCCCCGGTGGAGCCGTAAGAGCCATTGTCAACAATCAGCAGGATATAGTTGTCAGCCACGTTGTTTGCGATGGTCGGCAGGGTGCCCAAATTGGTCAGAATCGAGCCATCCCCGTCGATCACGATCACCGGTTTCGGCTGCGACAGCGCCAGCCCAAGACCGATCGAGGACGCCAGCCCCATGGTGCCAAGCATGTAGAAGTTGGTTGGCTGGTCGTCGATGGCATGCAGTTCCTGGCTGGGGATGCCGATATTGCAGACCACCAGTTGAGACCGCAGGATCGGAGCGATTTCCTTCAGAATTTCAGAACGGATCATTGGTCGCCATAGCCTCCCCAGAAATTGGCGTCGGTCAGGATGGCGACCGGCTTGTTGCACATGAATGTGTATTTCAGGATCGCGTCGAGCTCCTCGACATCTGCCTGATGGTGGAAGTGGTAGGTCGGGATGTTCAACTGAGCCAACAGCGCCTTGGTGTGAACGGCCATCTCGACCTGGCAGGCAATGGGTTCGCGCAGCTCGCCCCGGTACGAGATCAGCATCGGCAGCGGCATCCGGTAATACTGGATCAGCGTCGCCAGCGTGTTGATCGTGACCCCGATCGCGGTGTTCTGCATGATGATCGCGGGTCGCTTGCCGCCCATCCACGCCCCGGCGCACAGGCCCATCCCTTCGTCTTCCTTGTTGGACGGGATGTGATAGATGCCATCACGCTCATCGATTTCCGCGATGACACCTGCCAATTGCTTGCACGGGACAGTGGTGACAAACGAGATATCGTTCGCCACCAGATCGTCGGTGATCTTTTTGTCTATGTTCATGATCCAGCTTTTGGTCCTGTTTGGGGCGCTAGACGCGCGATTGATGAATTCAGGCCCTTCGGTGCACGTGCACGGCACAGGGGGCGTGGCGGACGACGCGCGAGGCGGTCGATCCCAGGAAGTAGTCGCTCAGGTCCGGCTTGTGCGAGCCGATTACGATACAGTCGACATTGTTGCTTCTGGCGTAGTCGATGATAGAGCGCGCGGTATGGCCTTTGACAATCTCGGACGTCACCCCATCAAGCCCTTCGACTTTTTGCAGCAATTGCAAACGGGCCCGTTCGAAGCCTTCAGCGACAACGGATTTGTCCAGATAGGCGCTGACCGATCCCTGAGGCATCTCGTAGACGTGCAGCGCAATTATTTCCGCGCCCTTACCTGACAAGGCCCGCGCGATTTCCAGCGTGTGATGCGATATGCCGTGATCCAAAGCTAACGGGACCAGTATTTTTGTGTACATGAAGGTCTCCAGTTCTGTCAGTTCTATACCCAGGGCCTCAGGATAATCTTGGGTGCGGCCACAGCGCCAGATCGGATATCGCAAAACGCTTGCGCGCCGTCGGCCAGAGCGCGTTCTTCAATCCAATCCAGAGCCCCCAGCCGCCCGTCAAAGATAGCCTGAGCCGTCTGGCGAAAGTCTTTGGCGGTGTATGTGTAAGTCCCGATGAATGTGATTTCCTGCAAGGTCATCCGACGAATGTCCAGACCACCGGTATCTTCACCCAAACCAACATGCGCGATCACGCCCCCCGGCACGGCCAGGGCCGAGGCAACTGACCGCGTCACGGCATATCCCACAGCGTCTATGACCAACGGGTAAGTCCCTTTGGCTGAACCCTCCAGCGCAAAACTTTCGATTTTCGCCAAGTAGTTCCGACGCAGCTCATTTGGTTCCGCGATGGTAACATCATCGACGCCCATTGCTCGCAAGGCCAAGGCCGCCGCAAGGCCGATGGCCCCACCGCCGATCACCAATGCGCGACGGTCCATCGCTGGATGCAGAGCCGCGATCCCTAGCCGGGCAGTATGCCAGCTTACCGCCAAAGGTTCAGCCAGCGCAGCTTTGGCAAACGAAATACCTTGCGGTACTTTGACAAGATTGCTGGCAGGCATGGTGACATATTGAGCAAACGCCCCTTCACGCGGCGGCATCGAGATGATCTGGCGATCCGGGCACAGGTTTTCACGACCAGCAAGGCAGGCCGCGCATTGACCGCAGCTGACCAGCGGGTTGATTGTCACACGATCACCGGCGCGTTTCCCGTCAACAATCACACCAGCTGCCTCGTGCCCAAGGATCAGGGGCGCCGGACGACGCGCATCATGGCCCAGATAGGCGTGCATGTCCGACCCGCAGATGCCGACCGCCTCGACCCGGATAAGGTGTTCCGAAGCCCCCGGTTGGGCATCCGGCACATCACCGAACACCATCTGTTCCACACCTTGATAAACCAGCGCCTTCATTTGGCCGTGAACCCTCCATCAACCATAAGAACCTGCCCAGTGACGTAGTCGGACGCTTTTGAGCACACAAACAGAATCGGCCCATTGATGTCCTGCATCTGTCCATTGCGCCCAATGCAGGTTTGTGCGGCGTTCCGCTCTGCGCGTTCGGGGTCGTCGAATACGGCCTGCGTCAGTTCGGTGGGAAAGAACCCCGGACCAATCGCATTGGCGGTAATGCCGAAGGGCGACCATGCCTCGGCCATCGCCCGGGTCAGTTGCCCGATCCCGGCCTTGGTGGCCCCATATGCAATTCCGCCCGGAAACGCGCGCGTTGTTTGCAGCGAGGCAAAATTGACGATACGCCCCCACCCCTTCTTTTTCATCTCGGGCACCATGGCCTGACTGAGGAAAAACGGCGCACTGAGGTTCAGGGAAAGCGTGGTATCCCATCCTTCAGGAGTAACATCGTCGGCAGCCTCGCGTGTGTTGACCCCAGCCGCATGTACAATGATGTCCGGTGCTCCAAACTTCGAGTTGATCGTCTGCACCAGCTCGCCCATTCCGTCACGATCCGAAACATCGGCGATCACCGCTTCTGCGCTGTCGCCGATCTCGGCCTGCATCTGCGCCAGGGCGTCGCCGCGCCGGGCCACGCCGACAACATTCGCGCCGGCTGCGGCAAGCGTCCGCGCCACCTGCCGCCCCAGCCCCGAACTGGCGCCGGTAATACAAGCCACCCGGCCCGTCAGGTCAAACAATGCGCGCGGGTCATCCATCGGCGGTCAGGTCGAACGTTTCATCCGGGAAATACTTGGCCAGACGCACATCCGCCGCACGGGCATGACCTTCCATACCTTCCAGTCGGGAAATCCGTGCGGTGGCTTCAGCGATGGATTTCGATCCTTCACGCGTGGCCCGCTGCCAGGTGACGATCTTCATGTATTTGTGAACGCTCAAACCACCGGTATAGCTGGCCGCACCTGACGTTGGCAGAACATGGTTCGTCCCGGTTGCCTTGTCTCCGTATGAAACTGTTGTCTCTTCGCCCAAAAACAGCGAGCCATAACACGTCAAGCGATCCAGCCACCAATCCAGATCCTCGGCCTGAACCGTCAGGTGCTCTGGCGCATATTCATCGGAACAGGCGGCCATCTCTTCACGGTCGGAACAGACAATGACTTCGGCATAGTCGCGCCACGCGGCCGAGGCATTTTCCCGGTTCAGTTCTGGCAGATCGTTGATCAAAACCGGAACCAACTCCATCACTTTCTGTGCAAGGTCGCGATCGTCCGTCACCAGCCAGACGGGCGAGTTGTACCCGTGTTCGGCCTGACTGACCAAATCGGTTGCCACCACATGGGCGTCCGCGGAACTGTCGGCTAGGATCAGACTGTCGGTCGGACCCGCGATCATGTCGATACCAACCTTGCCGTAGAGAATGCGTTTGGCCTCGGCCACGAACTGGTTGCCCGGCCCCACGAGGATATTGGCGCGCGGCAGTCCGAAAAGGCCATAGGTCATGGCGGCCACGCCCTGTACACCGCCCATGGCCAGAATGCTGTCGGCTCCGCAAATATGCGCGGCATAGACAATAGCAGGCGCAACACCCTCGCCCGGTCGCGGAGGAGAACAGGCGGTGATATGACGGCACCCAGCGACCTTGGCCGTTGTCACTGTCATAATAGCGCTGGCGATATGGCTGTATCGCCCACCGGGAACGTAGCATCCTGCCGCATCCACCGGGATCGCCTTTTGCCCCGCAACGAAACCGGGAACGATCTCCATCTGTACGTCCGACACGGTTGCTTTCTGCGTTTCCGCAAAGCGCCGAACGTTGTCATGGGCAAACCGGATATCGGCCTTCAGCTTTTCGGGCACCAGCGCGATGGCTGCATCAATCTCGTCCTGCGTCATCAGGACATTTCCTTCGAACTTGTCGAACTTGACGGCATATTCCAGCGCCTTGGCATCGCCACCGGCCTCGATATCGGCAAGGATGGTCTTGACCGTATCATGCACCTCCGAGGCATGTGATTGAGCGGTTAAAGTCGCCTTTTTCAAATATTCACGAGGCATGTTCAGCAGGTCCTATTGGTAGATTTCAGGAAGCAAGGTAGTCGACACAGCAGGCACGTAGGCGATCAGGATCACCACGATGAGCATGGTCAATACGAAAGGAACGGCCCGCGCGGCAATCTTCAGAATGGACTCACCGGTAATGCCAGATACGACGAACAGGTTCAGACCCAATGGCGGCGTGATAAAGCCCACTCCCAGCGCGGTGATCATCATGATGCAGAACTGGATTTCATTCATGCCGATATTGTCGGCCAGCGGTTTCAGGATCGGTGCCAGGATCACGATGTTCGGCGTTGTCTCCATCACACAGCCCGCTGCGATCAGGATACCGATCATCAACAGGATCAGAAGATACGGATCGTCAGTCATTGATGTCACAGATGCCACGAACCCTTGAGGAACACCCATAATCGCCAGAGCCTCGGCCAGTGGGGCCGAAAAGGCGATGATGGGCAGGATTACCCCGTTCACCTTGGCCGAACTGACCAGCATCGAAGGAAAGTCTGCCAGTGACAGAGTGCGCAGGATGAAGCCCATGACTATGGTGACAACAACGGCCGTTGCGCCCGCCTCGGTCGGCGTCAGGCGACCCGAAAAAATGCCGTAGAAGATGATCCCCGGCACGATGAATGCGTACCAGCCCGACTTTAGCGCCTTGCCCAGATTGGACAGCCATTCACCCATCGTCATCACGCCGCCGCCCTCGTAGGCATAAAGGCGGTTCATGATGATGTTGGTGATCAAGATAGACACCAAGATGGCCAGACCCGGGATCAATGCCGCCAGAAAGAGGGTCGAGGCAGATATACCCAGCACAAGCCCGATGATGATATAGGCGATCGATGGTGGGATCAGGATGCCGGTACAGGCCCCCGCCGCGACCAGAGCACAGGCGTAGGGGCGCGGATACCCGCTTTCCACCAATCGATTGATTGTCATCCGACCAACCGCCGCCGCCCCGGCAGCATCCGACCCTGAAATCGCGGCAAACATACCACAGACCAGAACCGTTGCCGAACCGAACCCGCCTTTGGCGAAGCACGTCAGCGCCTCGGCAACATCAAGGAATTTGCGCGACAGACCGGTCCGCACCAAAACGTCCCCGGTCAGGATGAACAATGGCACAGCCGTAAGGGCAAATGCGTCGATACCTGTGAACAGGCTTTCTCCGACCAGGCTGAGCGGCAGGTCCCCGGACATGACCAGCATCACGATCGCGGCTGTTCCAATGGCGGCCCAAACCGGCACGGCCAAGGCGATCAGACCAACGAACAGGATGACTGGCAGGTAAAAATCCCAGCCCAGTTCAACGGTTTGATTGAGGGAGTTCCAAAGCATCCGTGTTCTCCTCAGTCAAACAGCTTGTCGCCTTCGAAGACGGGGGTGCCGTCACGAAGAGATTTCAGGTCACGCAGGAAGGATTGGATCAGCCGCCATATCATCAGGGCAAACCCAGTGGGCACGGCCATAAGGAACCAGACTTTCGATACCCGAAGCCCATCCGTGACCGAACCGAATTTGGCCGAAACATGAACCGCCTCATACGACCAGTACAGCGCGATGATGGCCACGCCGAACATCACGAGATCGCCGAATATATAGAGCAGCGCTTTGGGGCGCGGCCCGATGTAGTGCATGATTACATCGATCCGGATATGGGCCCGTTCTTTCACCGCAGCCGCGGCACCAATCCAGGCGAGGTAGATGAAGGAATACCGAACGATTTCCTCGCCCCAGATCGACGAATAGGCAAAAATCTCGCGCCGCAACACCTCGATGGCCATGGTGATAACCAGCATCACGTAGAACACCAGCAGCAACCAGCGCTCTGCGTTCCGGTCTATGTTTTGAAGAATGGTCATCTGATCCTCCGGCGAAAGGACAGCCACGCCCGCGCCTGTCGTGGCGGGTTGTTGTCGGGCTGACTGCAAGAAAAGGTCGTGGACGCCCGTCAGGCGTCCACCGGTTTGGCTTTAGGCGTCGTGGACGTAGTATTTGCCCTGAGTGCCGGCCGCTTCGACAAGTTTCTCGAAGTTGTCCATCGATCCGGCCAGTTCCGTCTTGAACGGATCCCAGTCGGCGTTCTGATACCCGCCTGCATCCTGCCATTCCGCCAGTTGATCGTCACTCAGCGAGTGGAACTGCACCCCTGCCTTGTTCAGCTCGGCCATCGCATAAGCCCGAGCCGACGGAACCTTGGACAGGTTCTGATGGCTGGTCATTTCCGACCCCCACATGATGCCTTCCTGTACATCGGCGGGCATCGAGTTGAACCATTCCAGGTTACAGGAATAAACTTGGCTATCCGGGACCGCCTGAGTGAAGGTGACATGGCTGAGGATATCCTTGAAACCAAAGACATAGAGCGCGCCAACCGATGGATCGAGCGCGTCCGCAACGCCCTGCTTGATGGCCGACGGGGTCTCGCCCCAGGCTACGGGCGTCGGGTTGGCACCGACCATGCGATAGTACTGTTGCAGCATCTTCGATCCCGGCACGCGGAACTTGATCCCGCTCATATCACCGGGAGTGAGCACTGCATTGCCGCCCTGACGAACCGCAACGACGCGCGGGTCGATGTTTACATAGAACAGAGCCTTGAATCCTGCGGCCTCGACCTTGGGGTGAACCTCTTTTTTCCACGTGTCAGAATGAACAAGGTTGGTAAAACGCTGGTTCGAGCCGCACAGGTACGGCATGTTGATCAGGTCGACTGTCGACGCGAATGGCGCAAAGTTTGACAGCGAATGCTGCGCTGCTTGAATGGTGCCGCCCTGCACCTTCTGGACCAGTGCGCCACCCGCACCAAGCTGACCGCCGGGGGCCAGTTTGACATAGACCTTTCCGTTTGTGGCGTTCTGAATGTTCTCCTTCAGATCCAGCTGCATGATCGGATAGCTGCGCGACGCGCCAAGCACATAGGCCGTGGCCACCGTCATCACGTGGTCTGCGGCCTTCTCTCGCTCGCTCTCTTCCTTCGCGGTCTGCGCGGCAGCCTCAGAAGACCACAAAACGCCCCCTGCCCCGGCGACTAATGCGGCCGTGAATGCGCCACTGGCGCTCAGTTTTAGAAAATTGCGGCGCTCGGCCGATGCAAGTTCGGTCTTGTCGGTTTTCATCAATTGCCCTCCCAAGCAAAAGTTCAGCTGCCGTCTTTTGCGTTCCGGTCAGCTTCCTTTTTCAGAATTGCGACAACGAACAAGATCGAGGCCGCGAACAGAACCAACATCTCTCCAACGTCACCAAGAAACGCACTGTTCGCAAAAGCACCCAAAGCGACATTTGCGAAATAGATCGCAAAAACAATGACTGATGCAGCGAGATACATTTCCGGGACCCCCTTCAGAATCGGCTCAATTGTCTTTGTAAGCGCTTACATCAAAAATGCAAGCGCTTACATAAGCGCTTTCATCCTTGGAGAAATGCGACTAACTTAGGCGAACCGAAATTGAGAGTTCGAGAATGTCAAAACATCGGTCCGCACCGACGCTGGATGACGTTGCCAAGGCAGCAGGCGTTTCAACTGCCACCGTGTCGCGGTGCCTGAACACCCCGCAACAGGTTGTCGAGGCAACGCGAAAACGTGTTTTATCTGCCGTAGATTCCCTGGGCTACACGCCGAACTTTGCAGCGCGTGTGATGGCCGCTCGGCGTTCTTTCACTATTGGCGCTATCATCCCGACAATGGAAAACGCAATCTTTGCAAGGGGTTTGCAGGCGTTTCAAGAGGAAATCCACAAACAGGGCTACACCTTGCTGGTCTCCAGCTCAGCCTACCAGCCGGCCGCAGAAGAAGATCAGATCCGAACACTGGTTGCCCGGGGTGCTGACGGGCTTCTGCTGATCGGGCACGACCGTGACCAGCAAATCTACGACTATCTCGAACGGCAGAAAGTGCCGGCCCTGGTTGCGTGGTCCTTCCTGCCGGACAAACCCATACCTTCGATTGGATTTGACAACAGACGGGCAATGGAGGCTTTGGCGAGCAGGATCATCGAATTGGGCCACACGCGTCTGGCGACGATTTCCGGCATCAGCAAGGGAAATGATCGTGCGCGCTTGCGGATCCAAGGTATAAAAGACGCGATGTCCCAACATGGCCTGTCGCAAGACGATCTGGTCGTGACCGAAACCTCCTACGAGATTGAAAATGGTGCCGAGGCATTCAAGCACCTCATGTCGAGCGACCGCCCGCCATCCGCGGTTTTGTGCGGCAACGACGTTCTGGCAGTCGGCGCGGTACGGCAAGCTCAGCAGATGGGACTTCGGGTGCCCGAAGATGTCTCCATCACCGGATTTGATGATATCGAGCTTGCGCGCATCGTCGCCCCTGCACTGACAACTGTTCATGTCCCTCATCGTGAAATGGGACGCAAGGCTGCTTTGGCGTTGATACAGATGATCGAATCCAACTCACCCGGCACATCCGTCGAACTGCCAACCCACATCGTAGGCAGAGAGTCTCTGCTTGGCCTCAACAGGTAACGCCGGCTTTGTCATTCCGTTGAACAGGACCATCGAAATACGCGCTATCTTAAAGATACTGAGATCCGCGAAGGCGGCGATGAGGACGCAAAGCGTCTGCTTTTTGACTAATTAACAACGTCTTACAGATTGTTGCTGGAGCGGGTAGCGGGAATCGAACCCGCGCGTTCAGCTTGGGAAGCTGACAGGCTACCATTACATCATACCCGCCGCGCCAACTGGAATAACATCGGAGCATCCGAACGATCAAGTCAGATCGTCGTCCACCTTCATCAAGGGTTTTACTCGGTTCGCGCCCGCAGGCTGTCGATCAGGGACTGGTCTACATCCAAGGCGGCGCCCGCCGCCTCCAAAGTTCGGCGATCGAGATGCTGGGGGTTCAGATCAACCCCTTGTGAAAACGCTTCAACAATGGCCTTCATGGCTGTGATCCGCGCATATTTCTTGTTGTTGGATGGGATCACGTGCCAAGGGGCTATTTCTGTCGACGTCCGTGCCAGCATTTCGTCAACGGCCACTTCCGCGACATCCCATTTTTCACGGTTTCTGAAATCTTCGTAAGTCAGCTTCCAACGTTTCATCGGGTTTGTCAGACGTTCGGTAAAACGGCGCATCTGCTCTTCTTGTGAAATGTGGAAGAACAGTTTTACAATCCTGGTCCCGTCATCAACCAGCATTCGTTCGAAATCATTGATTTCCTGATACGCGGCCCGCCAGCGCGTTTCCGGGGTCAGTTTTTCAATTCGCTCCACCAGAACCCGACCATACCAGCTGCGGTCGAAAGCGGAAATCGCACCGGACGGCGGCAGGCGTTCCCAGAACCGCAGCAGATAATGCCGGTTGAGGTAGTAGTTTCGGGGCGCGCCGATGGGCCAAACCTTGAAGCTGCGCGGGTCCAAAGCCTGACTGATCCGGCGAATGGTTCCCCCTTTTCCGGCAGCGTCCCAGCCTTCGAACACCAACACGCCCTTGATCCCGTGAAACAGATAGGCTTGCTGAATTCTGGCCAACCTTGTCTGCAATTCGATCCGCTGATCGAAATAGTTCCTTTTATTCAGCCTTTTGTTCAGATCTGCATCTGAGAGCTTTGGGGGATGATGTTTCCTCATGCTGGCACCTGATCGTTGCATCCTGGATCAGGGTATTCTGAAACCTTGGGGCAAATCGGCATTGATCAGGGTCAAATGCAAAAGGCCGGGCACAGGGCCCGGCCTTTGCAGTCTGTTCCGCCTCAATCAGGCGCGGCGGCGGCGGCCACCGCCGCGACGACCACCTGCGGGGCCTGCGGCACCCGCCTCGTCCGGCGCTTTGTTGAACTTGATCCACTCACCGCCATGGGGGTCATTATTGGTCAGCAGGTTGGCGGCGCGAATGGCCTCCATTTCCTTACCCGCGCGCGGCTTGGTCGAACCCAGGCCGAACAACTGACAGAAGGTTTCATCATCCATGTCCGCAGGCAGAATGACACCCTTGGCTTCAATCTCGGCCTTTTTCTCAGCGATCTTCTTGGGCCCTACAGGCAAGGCAACAGGGTTCATGATTGCCGAGGTCATACCAGCGCCCATCGCCATTGGAAGGAAAGCGTTATTGATGCCGTGGCGGTTCGGCAGGCCGAACGACACGTTGGACGCACCACAGGTAGTGTTTACGCCCAGCTCTTCGCGCAAGCGACGGACCAGCGCGAACACCTGCAGACCAGCAGTTGCCATCGCACCGATGGGCATGACCAGCGGGTCGACCACGATGTCATGCGCGGGAATGCCGAAATCAGCCGCGCGCTCGACAATCTTCTTGGCCACTTCGAAACGCACATCGGGATCTTCCGAGATACCGGTGTCATCGTTCGAGATCGCAACAACCGGGACGTTGTATTTCTTGACCAGCGGCAGAACCAGCTCCAGACGCTCTTCTTCGCCGGTGACCGAGTTCAGCAGCGGACGGCCCTCGGCCGCCGCCAGACCCGCTTCCAGCGCACCTGGAACCGACGAGTCGATGCACAGCGGTACTTCGACCAGCCCCTGAACCAGTTCGACAATCTTGCGCATCAGCGGCGGCTCGGTCTCGTTCGGATTGGGGTTCGAGTTATAGACAACGCCCGCATTGATATCCAGAACGGTTGCTCCCGCAGCTACCTGCGCCAGCGCGTCTTTCTCGACGGTCGAGAAATCGCCCGCTTCCAGCTCGGCGGCCAGTTTCTTGCGGCCAGTCGGGTTGATCCGCTCACCGATCACGCAGAACGGTTCGTCAAAGCCCAGGACGGCTGTTTTTGTTTTTGATTCTACGACTGTACGCGTCATGTCCGTTCCTTAGGAGTTTACAGGCTGTGCAGAGGCACCGCCGTTATTTATGGCCCAGTTGGCGTTGGTCTTGATGCCGCCAAGTGGGAAGAAGTGTACGTTGGTGATGTTGAAATCCGGGTTGGCCGCTTTGTGGTTGGCAAGTTCGGTCACAACATCGGTCGGCTCATAAGGCAGCAGCAGCTTCGACACGTCCATGGCGCGCTTTTGCAGAACCTTCAAAGATGGGCCAACACCGCACGCGATGGCGAACTTGATCAGAGTCTGCAGCTTGGCCGGACCGGCGATACCGATATGGATCGGCAGATCAATTCCGGATTCTTTCAGGCTGTCGGCCCAGGCGATGATCGGCTTGGCGTCAAATGCGAACTGGGTGGCCAGCGCCATTTCGGCGTCCGTGGTCTCGTTGAACTTCTGTTTCCAGCGCAACGCGTCATCGACGTTTCTGGTCGAGCCGTCCGGGTCAATGTCCTTGTTACCTTCGGGGTGACCGGCCACGTGCAGGCGCTTGAATCCCGCCTTGTCGAACAGACCGGTTTCCAGCAACTGCATCGAACTGTCGAAATCGCCGTGCGGATTGGCAACACCACCGGCCAGCAACAACGCCTGTTCGACACCTGCTTCGCCCTGGTACATGGCGATCCAGTTTTCCAGGGTGGCCGCGTCTTTGATTATCCGCGCCGGAAAGTGCGGCATCACCGGATACCCCTCGGCCGCGATCCGCTTGGCGGTCTTGACCATATCCTCGATCGGAGTGCCCTCGATATGGGCGATGTACACGCGTGTTCCCTCGGGCAGCAGCGGGCGGAAATCCTCGACCTTTTCGGCGGTGCGCGGCATCACCTCGATCGAATAGCCCTGCAAAAAGGCTTCTACGGTCGGATTTACTGGGCCGTTTTCGACCACATCACGTTTCTTGAAGTTCAGCAAAGCCATTTCGGCCTCCCATAAAGTCTGGGGCTCATGCCCAACCGTCATTGGCGATCAACGCTTTGACGCGGTCCTGATCGTATTCCGTTTCCAGACGCACAGCTTCGGCTTCGGCAATCTCGGCAGGATCGCCTTCGACCGCGAAAGGTTCGGCTTTGCGCCATTCGGCCAGATAGGCATCACTGTCCTTGGCGTTCACCTTCATCGCGGCACGGTCGATGGCTTGTTCAAACCGTTCTTCCAACTGCCGCTTTGCGCCACGACGGCCTTTGCCGACGATGACCTGAGCGGGAATGTCGCGCCAATACACGATGGTGACGTCAGGCATTGCTGTGATTCCTCCTAACCCGATGGGCCGGTTCTAAACTTCAATGTAGGCTTGGGTCGGTCGATTTTCGACACACGGCGCTTTCCAAACGACGTTTTGCGCCTACTGTAGGGTACGTGGCTTTTACCCAGTTTTCCGGAAAACGCGCATATCATAATTCTCATCGTCACTATGAAAGTGCTGCATGAAAAAGAAAAACCCCGGACGGAAGAAACCGTCCGAGGCATGAATTGATGGGCCAAATGGCTTTAACCGACTAGACCGCCATCCTCGCGAGTAATGGCGATAATGGCCGAACGCGGCACCGAGTCAGCGCCTTCAGGCCAGTGGCTGTTGCCGTCTTCGCCCGGGTGCTGAATGCCGACAAACATTGTGCGGCGATCTGGAGACCAGCTGAGACCGGTGACCTCGCACTCATTCGGGCCAACCAGAAAGCGGCGAATTTCGCCCGTGACAGGGTCACCTGCCAGCATCTGGTTATTGCCCTGACCGGCGAAATCCCCTTCGTTTCCATAGTTTCCGTCGGTTTGAATCCAGAGCAAACCATTGGTGTCGAATTTCAATCCGTCGGGTGAATTGAACATGTTGTCGGCGTTCACGTTCTCGGATCCGGCATAGGCATTTTCATGCACGGTGGGATTGCCTGCCAGCACGTACAGATCCCAGCCGAAGCCGGCAGCGGTATGATCACCACCGTCCGGTCGCCAACGCACGATCTGACCGTAATTGTTCTTGTCCCGCGGGTTCGGGCCGTTGGCCGAGGTATCGTCGCCCCCTGCATTCGGTTTGACACCACGGTTCTTGTTGTTGGTCAGACAGCAAAAGACTTCGGGTGCATTCGGGTTTGATGCCACCCATTCCGGGCGGTCCATTGTCGTGCCACCAACGGCCGAAGCGGCTTGACGCGTGTGGATGCAAACCTCGGCCTGCGATGCAAGCCCGCTGGTTTCAGGTGTCAGATCGATCCACTCACCGGTGCCGTCATCGTTGAACTTGGCGACCGAAAGCGTTCCATTCTCAAGCAGCGCATTCGTGTCCACCCCGGCTGCGTAAACGCCATCGGAAACGAAGCGGTACAGGAATTCTCCGCGTTCATCATCGCCCATGTAGACCACGACGCGACCATCGTTGTTGACCACGGTTTCCGCGTTCTCGTGCTTGAAGCGCCCAAGCGCTGTCAGCTTGCGCGGTGTCGATGTCGGGTCGGTCGGGTCAATCTCGACGACATATCCGGCACGGTTTGGTTCATTGGGGTTTTTGGACACGTCGAAACGGTCGTCGATCTTGGCCCAGCCGTAGCCCCAATCGCTTGCCGATACTCCATAGCGTTTCAGTTCAGGGCTGGTTTCGTGGTTTTCATCCTCAGCCGAGAAGTAACCATTGAAGTTCTCTTCACAGGCCATATACGTGCCCCACGGTGTCATGCCATTTCCGCAATTGTTCCATGTTCCCTTGCACGTCATGCCGGACGGATCGGCGGCGGTCTTCATAAGGTCGTGACCCGCGGCCGGACCGGTGATGGTCATCTCGGTCTGCGGTGTAACACGGCGGTTATACGGGCTGTCCTTTACGATACCCCATTTTCCATCTCTGTTGGCAATTTCCACAATGGTAACGCCATGGGCCATCATGCCTTTGGCAACGTCGTCATCGGATGCTGCCTTGGCGTCCGGATTGTTGCCCCAAAGAATGTCGCGGTTGGTATACTCGTTGTTCACCACCAGCAGAACATGACCGTCGTGGTAAAACACATCCTGGCCATCCGTGTTGTCACCAAATGCGCGTTCCTGACTGGCTGCCGTGCCTCGGGTGGCATGATTGAATTCAGGCACATCCGACCACAGCGGATCACCCCAGCGCACTATGACCTCGGCTTTGTAACCCGAAGGCACAATCACTTCGTCGGCCGTCGAAACCGGAATCGCCTCGAACGAGAAACGATCTGCCGCAGCGCGCGCAGTAGTCGGCAGAATCGAGCCGCCAACAGCAGCGAAACTGCCCATCGCCAGGACGCCACCCATGAATCCGCGACGCGACAACGCGCGCTCGACAACGCGGTCAAAGTCACATTCTTCAGGTCGCGGGCTTATGATTTCATCGTATTCATCAAAGGAAAGGGTGTGATCGTCTTTCATGTTAATCTCCATATCTGGCTGTAAGCTCGAAAAGAATCCTGCTGAGGGTTCCATGAATGCCCATCGCACCTGAGTATGAACGGCATGTGACACGCACGTTAATTTCAAAATTGAAATCACTTGCACGTCGGCAATCCCCCGCCTAGGGTCGGGGTAACTCGAAAATCGGAGGGCGTAACGATGGCGCCCAAGCGTCCCAAAGGTGCGGGCGCGTTCCCGAAAGCGGTCGAAAGCCCCGCGCCGGCAAGACCCGATCCGGATGCTCTTTATGCGGCACTGGATTTGGGTACAAATAGTTGCCGCATGTTGATCGCCCAGCCCAAGGGCAGTGGGTTCCATGTGGTAGACAGCTTCTCCAAATCCGTGCAATTGGGCGCGGGTCTGGAACGCACCGGACGGCTGTCGCGGGCGTCTATGTCGCGTACCGTTCAGGCTTTGCGAATCTGCCAGCAAAAGCTGAAACGCAACAAAGTCAGACGGATGCGTCTGATCGCGACCGAGGCGTGCCGCCGCGCCAAGAACTCGCGCGAATTCATCCGGCAGGTGAAGCGCGAAACCGGCCTTACGCTTGAGATAATTCAGCCCGAGGAAGAAGCCCGTCTGGCAGTGATTTCCTGTGCCCCGCTGGTTTCAACCAAGACCGAGCAGTTGCTGGTCGTCGATATAGGAGGTGGCTCGACCGAATTGGTCTGGATAGACATCTCGTCCGTTCCGCGTCGCGACCGGCCAGCAGCAATCATGCGGCTGCACCACGGGTTTCACCCTGCCGACAGCCCCTTTCCGGCAGCAAAGGTCGTTGATTGGATCAGTGTGCCGCTGGGAGTTGCCACGCTGCGGGACCAGTTCAATGATGTCGAGAATGACGCCGCCCGTTTTGCGTTGATGAGTTGGTTTTTCGAGGAAAACCTTGCCGATTTTGCACCCTATAAGGACGAACAGGCGCGCGTAGGGTTTCAGATCGTCGGCACCAGCGGCACGGTCACTACTGTTGCGGCCTCTCATCTGGGCCTCAAGCGATATGACCGGACCAAAGTGGACGGGCTGCGCATGACCAGCGATCAGATTGACAAAGTCATACGCGGGTATTTAGAACTCGGCCCTCATGGGCGGCGCCGGGACCCTCGAATTGGTGAAGACCGGCAAGCCCTGATCATGTCCGGTTCGGCCATATTGCAGGCTTTGCTCCGTTGCTGGCCCACTGACCGCCTTTCGGTGGCGGACCGGGGGCTGCGCGAGGGTTTGCTGTATGCGCAGATGAGCGCGGACGGTGTATTGGAAGACGGACCGTTCTGATGGCGAAGACACCAAGTGGAAAAAACAACTCGGGCCGCGGGCAGCGCGACCTGAAGGTGAAGGTCAAAACTGCACGTGGGCGAAAGCTCAGCTCGACCCGTTGGCTCGAACGGCAGTTGAACGATCCTTATGTAAAACGCGCTCAGGCCGATGGATATCGTGGGCGAGCGGCATATAAAATTCTGGAACTGGACGACAAATTCCGCTTTCTGGTGCCCGGCGCGCGCGTGGTGGATTTGGGTTGCGCGCCTGGTGGCTGGTGTCAGGTTGCCGTCAAGCGGGTGAACGCGCTGGGCGAGAAATCAGGCAAACGGGTCGGATCGGTGCTGGGCATTGACCTGCAAGAGGTCGAACCGGTCGCCGGCGCCGAAATCCATGTTCTGGACTTCATGGAAGATGACGCCGACCAGAAGGTCAAAGACTGGCTGGACGGCAAGGCAGACGTAGTGATGTCGGACATGGCTGCGGCATCATCTGGTCACAAACAGACCGATCACCTGCGAATCATGGCGCTGTGTGAAGCGGCAGCTTATTTCGCGTTTGACGTTCTGGAAGAAGGCGGAACCTTCGTAGCCAAGGTTCTCGCCGGTGGTGCCGAAGGCGATCTGCAAAAACTGCTGAAGCAGAAGTTTCAGAAAGTTGCCAACGTCAAACCGCCTGCGTCACGCTCGGACAGTTCGGAAAAATTCGTTGTTGCAACAGGGTTTCGCGGCGATTCTTAATCATCCAACCGAATGCGATTTCCGCTCAGGCGTTGTTCGCGCAACGACGTGGCCGCCATGCCCTGCAACATCAATGTGTCACCATGGGTCAGGTATACAGGTTCGCGGCTGCGCAACTCTTCAATACGTTGCGCCAACGAAATAGATCGTACATCCGTTTTTCTCTGCTTTAACACTTCAATAGACATCCATCACCTCTGAACAGCACACCTGAAATGTTGTTAGCGAGGAATCTTGCCGTGAAGATGGAGCAAATCGGGCACGTATATGCCGGTTCAGGGGCTGAGTTGTTGCGACAATTGCCGCAGTGCCGGATCATCGGGCAACTTGTCCAATGCCTCTTGCAAGGCGGCACGCGCAGCTTCCGGACCGCGATTGATCTGCACCAATTGCACGAGCATAGGCCACGCCTCGGCCCGCTGCGGGTCCAGCGTCACAACTTCGCGAAAGGCCTGTTCCGCCGCAGGAGCGTTGCGAAGCGTCAACGCCATGCCCCCCAGTACAAGGTGGGTTTCCGGGGCATCCAGCCTATTCGAGATCGACTCCTGCCATTCTGACATGCCCTTCCCGGTCAAAGTCCGTTGCTGAGGTGTCAAAGCCTGCGGAGGAATACTCAGGAACTCTTTGGCGGCAGCGATGCGCACGTTTCGCAGAGGGTCAGACAATAAGGGCTCAAGTCTTTGCACCTGATCTGTCGCGCTGGCCTGACGCTGTAGCGCCACTGCATTCGCTCGTATCAGCGGGTCATCTTCTTGCAAAAGCGGCGCCGTGACAGCGGCCATCTCAGGCGAGCCAAACGGCTGCATAAGATATGCGGCGGTCGCTCTCACAATCCCCGGCTGCGACGCATCCATTGCAACGGAAAGCAAACCCTCGGGCGTGTTGAGCTGCCCTTCGGTCGCAGCCTTGAAAACCGTCCCGTAATGCGCGCTCCGATTTGGCGAGCCTGGGAACCAATCCTTTATCTGGTCGGCAGCCCAAGCTTGATCTTCGCCCTGATGGCAGTCTGTGCAGGCATCAACGCCCAGCCCCAGATCCGGTCGTGGTATGCGAAAGCTGTGATCGCGTCGACCGTCGACACGCATGTAGGTCCGCTCGATCATATGGCAGCTTTTGCACTGCGCCCCTTCGCTGTCTGCCGGATGTTTGTGATGCTCGGGGGTGTCGTACTCTTTGGGGTCAAGGGTCGGGAACTCCGGATTTCCGGCGGGTGAATGGCATTGCGTGCAAACTCCATTTCCTTCGGCCTTCAACTCTGCGCTGTGCGGTTCGTGACAGTTCATGCATCCCACGCCCTGCGCGTACATCTTGGATTGCAGGAAAGATCCATAGACGTAAACCTCATCCAGTATCTGCCCGTCAGGATGATACGAACCGGGGCGCAGCACAGCCAGATTATACGCATCATGATACGGGGTTCCCGGAACCGGGTTTCCATTGCCATGCGCCTCGCGCCGGGAATGGCATCCGGCGCATTGCTGTATTTCTTCTTCGGTCCGCCCTTTGCCCCAACTCATCAGAAAGCCGGCATCGCCCAGGCCATCTGAAGACCCCTGTTCTTGGACCCAATCGATATGTGCAGACCCCGGCCCATGGCAGGCCTCGCACCCGACCCCGATCTCGACCTGTTGAGAGGTGTAGGTTCTGGTTTGAGGATCGTAGTTTTTTTCAAATCCCGTGGCGTGACACTCGGCGCAGCGCGCGTTCCAGCTCTTGTAGGGGCCCGTCCAATGCAACCCGTCATCAGGCGGCAGGTCCTGATCAGGATACAGGTGATACCAGCGCTTTTGCTCGGTATCCCAAACCACGTCAAAACTTTGCAACCGGCCCGGTTCAGTCTCAAAAAGGTATTGCTGCAAGGGTTCGATTCCAACGACGGAATGAACGTCATACTCCGTCGTTACACCGTCCTTTTCCGTTACACTGGCCGAGAACCTGCCTGCCTCACGTTTGAACTGGACGGCCATACCGTCATGATCGAACCGGGTTCCGTCAAAATCGGCCGCAAGAGTGTCGTCAGTGGTATCTGTCCACGCCAGCGCATGGTGTGACCCAGCCCAGGCTTCGGCTTCTTGCTGATGACAGTCGGTACACTGATCTGAACCTACATACTCTGGCGTCTGCGCCTGAATTTCGCCAGCGATTGCAAGGTAGGCCAGTATCAGGGCAAATCTCATGCCATATCTCCTTCAGAGGCTTTTTGCAGATCAATCAACGCACCATTGTATTCTGCCCCCAAAATCAGGATCGCTGAATAGAGATACAGGAAAATCAATGCCGCCATAGCCCCCGCCAATCCAGCATAGGTGGCGCTGTAGGTGGCGAACTGGCTGATATAAATTGAAAAAGCCCATCCACCGGCCGCCCACAAGGCCAAAGTCAACAGGACGCCGGGCAGAATTTGCATCAGGCTGTGCCTGCGGGTTGGCAGCACAAGATGTGCCAGAAGGACCGTGCCCGCTGGAACCGCCACGGTAAACGTCCAGCGCAGGCGATCCACTGAAAACCAGTTGGCCACGGCACCTTCTGTGTGTTCGGCCACCAGTTTCGTATAGACTGGCAAAACCACCTCGACCGCGGCGATGATCAAAATGGCCGCCCCGCCCAGAATGACCAGCACCAGGCAGAGCAGCCGGGTTTTCCAGAATGGCCAACTGTCCTCGTCGTGGTAGGCCTGGTTCATGGCTGCACGCACGGCGGCCACGCCGTTGGAGGCAAAATAAATCGCTAGCAGACCACCCAAGGTGATAACACCCGAGCCGGATCCGGCCAGAACGGCCCGCAGTTCGGCCACGATGGGATCGGCGACATCCTTGGGCCACGCTCCGAAAATCAGGTCAATCAACTCATCCGTGACATAGCCTTGCGACAACGCCCCTGCCAGCGCCACGGTGAACAGCACAAAAGGAAACAGCGCCATCATCAGCGACATGGCGACATGGCTGCTCATGACAAAGCCGTTCTTTCTGCTGAACCGGCGGATCGACAGCCAAAGCGCCTGAACTGGTCGGCCAAACAGGGGATTCGCGGCAGTGGTCATGCGGCAACCCTAACCTGCCGAAATAGAACACAGAACCCGTCATGAATATCTATTTGGAGAATGAGGGCCAACAAACGCCTGAACGCATTGCATAAACAAGACCTCGCGTGCAGGATTGGGTCACGCAGGATGGGAAATGGGCACTGCTTTTGCCAGACACAGGATACCGAATGACCCCGGATCAAAAAGACATCACGGTTAGACCCAGGCTTCGACTGTCCGTTGTCCGGGATACATGCATCATCGCGACACTGATCGTGCTGGGCCTCTATGCCGGTGCGAACTTCCTGATCCCGCTTGCCATGGCGCTACTGGTCAATGTTCTGATCATAGCGCTGAGCGATCGCGTCGTAGCCGTGACCCGCGCTCCGGTCTGGCTGGCCAATGTCGCCGGTGTGACCGTCGTTCTGGCGGGTTTGTTCATGATCATGTACGTGCTGGGCAGTCAGGCGACGCAATTTGCACGCTCCGTCAGCACCTATGAAAACCAGTTCGATGGTGCAGTCGAGCGTGTAACAGGACTGGTCGGCAACGACGTGACCACCTTCATTCGTGACAATCTGGTCAGTATCGACATGTCCTATGTCGCACGCGTATTGCTGGGCAGCGCCACCTCATTGTTGAACCAGTTTTTCCTGATCAGCCTGTATGTCGCCTTTCTGATGGCCGAACGACTGGCGTTTCGGAAAAAGATCCAGCTGGCGGCCGGAGATCCCGTCGCCGCAGCCGAGTTTTCCACCATGCTCGATGCGATTTCGGTCAGCTTGCAGCGTTATGTCGGCGTCAAAACCCTGATCAGCCTGATAACGGCAACCATCAGTTACACGGTTTTCCGCTCGCTTGGTCTGGAATACGCGGAAACCTGGGCCGTACTGACCTTTGCCCTGAACTTCATCCCCTCGATCGGTTCGATCATAGCCGTGTTTTTTCCGGCCATGATCGCACTTGTTCAATTCGAAACGATCATCCCCTTCCTGGTCATCGTGCTGGGATGTGGAACGATCCAATTCCTGATCGGCAATTTCCTTGATCCGGCCATGCTTGGTCGATCCCTGAACATGTCGACCTTTCTTGTCATTCTGGCCCTGACCTTCTGGACAACGGTCTGGGGCCTGATCGGTGCGTTTCTGAGTGTGCCTCTGACAGTATGCATCCTGATCGTTTTCAGCCACATCCCGGCACTTCGGCCGGTCGCCATACTGATGTCTCTGGATGGCAGGTTGGGCGAGGATAACAGTCAGGCCACAACAAGCTAGGTCATGAAGCGCCCCCTTTTCATCGGATCGGATATCTACCGCAACTCGACCTACGGTTCAAAGCACCCGCTGGCCATCCCGCGGGTTTCAACCGTCATCGATCTGTGTCGCGAACTGGGTTGGTTGACGTCCGAGAACTACCGCGTCAGCCCCTGCGCAAAACCCGGTGTATTGGAAACGTTTCATACGCCGGACTATATCGCCGCCCTGCAAAAGGCGGAAGCGGACCAGCATGTCACGGACGAAACACGGAAAAGATACGGTTTGGGGACTCTGTCGAACCCGGTCTTCGCCGAGATGTACCGCCGACCTGCAACCGCTGCCGGTGGTTCCATGTTGGCCGCCGAACTGATCCGGGACGGCGGGATCGTTTTCAACCCTGCGGGCGGTACACACCACGGCCTTGCGGACCGGGCGAACGGGTTTTGCTATCTGAATGATCCGGTTCTGGCGATACAGTCCCTTTTGAACACTGGCATAGAGCGCGTGGTCTATGTCGACATCGACGCCCATCATTGCGACGGGGTTGAACTTGCGTTTCACGGGTCGGACAGAGTCCGGATGATCTCGGTCCATGAGGCGCGGCGATGGCCGTTCACGGGCCAACTTGAGGAAGACGCCGGTGGCGCGGCCTTCAACCTGCCCGTTCCAAGACATCTGAACGACGACGAATTTGCCGCCATTCTGGATCAATTGATCCTGCCAGCGACCGAAGCGTTCAAACCGCAAGCGATTGTCCTGCAATGCGGAGCCGACGCCGTGGCCGAAGACCCGCTTTCGCGTTTGACCCTGTCCAACAACGCGCATTGGCGAACGGTCGCCGCGCTGAAGTCTCTTTCGCCTCGTTTTCTGGTTCTGGGTGGCGGTGGATACAATCCCTGGTCCGTGGGACGCTTGTGGAGCGGCGTTTGGGCCACCCTGAATGATTTCGAAGTTCCTGACACACTTGACGTCGGTGCACAGAAAATCCTGCGGGATCTGACCTGGAGCAGGGCCGCAGGACAGGCGCCTCAACCCCACTGGCTGGACAGTTTGCGAGACGCGCCAAACATCGGGCCCATACGACAGGAACTGAGGAACGATTTGCGCCACCTCACCGCCAGGCATTCACAGTAGATCGGTCCGTCAAAGCCTGCTAACATTCCGACATTTCGGGATATTCCTGACCGGCTTAACCCCTGTTCCGTTATCACTTCAATTCTTCCAGTTTGGCACCGATTGGACCACCACCCATGAATGCACTTAATCAGATACTTGATCTCAAGGCCCGCATGGGCCAGTCCATCATCGGGCAAACCGAGGTCATCGACCGACTGCTGATTGGGATGCTGGCCAACGGAAACCTTCTGATCGAAGGTCTGCCCGGATTGGCCAAAACACGTGCAGTCAAGGCGATGGCACGCAATCTGGATGCGGATTTCAGCAGGATCCAGTTCACGCCTGATCTGCTGCCTTCAGACGTGACGGGAACCGAGGTGTTTCAACAGAGTGATGAGGGCGGCACCTTTCGCTTTGAACCCGGTCCGATCTTTGCCAACATCGTCCTCGCTGACGAGATCAACAGGGCACCGGCAAAGGTGCAGGCCGCTTTGCTGGAAGCGATGGAAGAACGGCAGGTCACGGTATCTGGAACCACCCACAAAATGGAACCATTGTTCATCGTGATGGCAACCCAGAACCCCATTGAACAAGAAGGCACCTATCCCCTGCCCGAAGCGCAGATGGACCGGTTCCTGATGCATGTTCAGATCACCTATCCGCCGGTCGAGGATGAGGTTGAAGTGATCCGAATGGTACGGGGCGAGGAGATCGCGGCCGGGAAAGGCGCGTCAAGCGAGCCACCACCGACGATCCCGCAGGACGCCGTTTTTGCAGCGCGTTCGGAAATTGGGCAGATCCATGTTTCGGATGCAATGGACCGCTATATGGCCGATCTGGTTCAGGCGACCCGGACGCCTGCGGCGCTCAGCGAAGAACTGGCCAGCTGGATCGAAATCGGCGCCAGCCCGCGTGCCTCATTGGCATTGGACAAATGCGGTCGAGCGCATGCGTGGATGAACCAGCGCGATTATGTGGACCCTGCGGATATTCGAGCCATAGCACATGGCGTGTTCCGTCACCGCATCACGCTGAGTTTTGAGGCGCAGGGGAACGCCAAAACGGCAGATGACGTGATCGCGGAAATCCTGCGTCTCGTCGCGCTGCCCTGACGGTTCGGGTTGGCCGGGTGCATCAATCCTCAACATATCCCGATGATCCCCGCATTCACGTCAGTGCGGATCACCTCTTGCGTCTGGAACCGCATTCTCGTGCTCTGAGCTTTTTGCCACGTCAGCCCGCCCGGTCGATCCTGAATGGAACACACGCATCACGCCTGCGCGGACGCGGCCTGAACTTCGAAGAATTGCGAAACTACCAACCGGGCGACGATATCCGCACAATTGACTGGAAAGTCACGGCGCGAACCGGGGAGCCCCATGTTAGGGTCTATACCGAGGAACGAGACCGCCCTGCCCTGCTGCTGGTCGACCAGCGCGTTTCGATGTTTTTTGGAACAGAAGTGTACATGAAGTCGGTCATCGCTGCCGAAGCTGCCGCAATCACTGCGCATCGCGTTCTCGATCAGGGCGATCGTGTTGGAGGCCTGGTCTTCAGCGACACGAGCGTTGCAGAACACAGGCCACAGCGCCGCGCTGCGGCGCTTATGCGGTTTTTGTCATCAATCGGGGCTGCCAATTCGGCCTTGCACGCTGCCTTGAACCCGCAACCAACCGTGGCTTTGAATAACATGTTGTCCGAAGCCGCGCGTATGTCCCAAACCAACGGGCTGGTTTGCCTGTTTTCCGACTGTGACGGGCTTGACGAAAGATCGGAGTCCTTGCTGCGCCGTATTGCGTTCTCAAACGATCTGATCGTGTTCAATATTTCTGACAGAACAGCCAAGGTACTGGCGCCCAATCTGAAACTCACGGTCTCGGACGGGAAAGACCAGATCGAAATCGACAGCGCCGACCCCGAATTGTCCGGGAAAATTCGCAAATCCATGGAAGACAGGTTGAACCAACTGCATACTTGGTCCCGGCGATACGGTTTTCCGGTTGTTCCTTTGACAACGGCGGAACCTGCTCTGGATCAGTTGCTGTATCTGTTCGGGCATCGCGGGGGGCAGAAATGAGCATCGACACGACAGGGAAATCTCTGGTTGATCTGCTGAATATGCTCGAGCCGACACCAGAACCTGCGACTGTTTCGATGCTCCCGCAGACATGGGGGTGGTTGGCGCTGGCTGTTATTCTGGTTGGCTTTGTTGTACTAGTCAGTGTTGTTTTCGTCCGACGAAGACAGGCAAACGCGTATCGACACCATGCGCTGGCAGAGCTGGCAAACCCGGATATCACGTCGGCAAAAGTTGCCGAAATCCTTCGCCGCACCGCGTTGGTCGCATATCCGCGCAGGCAAGTCGCAGGAATTCATGGGAATGATTGGCTGAATTTCCTTTCGCAAACATCTGATGATACAATCTTTTTATCTGACATTGGGCAATCACTGATCGAAGCGCCGTACAAGGACCTTCCGCCAAACCGCGCCTTGACACAACTTGCTCGGCATTGGGTCAAGTCCCATAAACTGCATCGGGGAACGTGATGGTTTCCTTTTCTGCACCGTGGGTGTTTTTGCTGCTGCCGCTGCCGGTGCTGGTCTACGCCATTGCTCCACCCCGGCGGGAAACAACCGCGTCTATTCGCATTCCGTTTTTCCGCCGCGTTGCGCAAGCAGCAGGCGCCGAGCCGAAATCCGGGTCAATGATCCGCAGCCGTGCCTGGCTTCAAACCGCCAACGTGGTATTGATTTGGCTTCTGCTGGTTCTGGCGCTGGCCCGTCCGGAACGATTGGGCGACCCCATCGTTATAGAGAAATCTGCCCGAGATGTGGTTTTGGCGCTGGATATCTCTGGCTCGATGGATCAGCGGGACTTCGAGTCCGGGTCCGGTACACCGATGCAAAGGCTGGAGGCGGTCAAAGAAGTTCTGAAACAGTTCATCTCTGAAAGAGATGGCGACAGGATGGCGTTGATCATCTTCGGAACACGCGCGTTCATTCAAGCGCCCTTCACGGAAGATCTGAACAGTTTGAATGGGTTCCTGGACCAAACTCAAGTTGGCATGGCGGGTCCGAACACAGCTTTGGGCGATGCTATCGGACTTGGCATTCGAACCTTTGAGTCCAGCGAGGTTGAGCAACGCCTGATGATCGTACTCAGCGATGGCGCCGATACATCCAGTCGCATGACACCGGTCAATGCCTCGGCAATTGCTGCGGAAAAGAACGTGGTTGTCTATACGATTGGTGTCGGAGACCCGAATGCAACGGGTGAAGATCGTGTGGATTTGGAGGCTTTGAAGGACATAGCCGCGCGTACGGGCGGAGAGTATTTCTTTGCCGACGACGCCTCGGCCCTCGAACAGACCTATGAACGCATTGATGAACTAAACCCCAGAATTGTGGAAACACAAAGCTATCGGCCCAAACATAGCCTTGCCCATATTCCGTTACTATTTGCGTCGATCGTCATTATGGTCAGTATGGCCGGGTTCCATTTCACCCAGCGGCACCGCGGGGTCGTCTGACAATGGATCTGGCTGATTTCCATTTTATCCGAGGCTATTACCTGCTGCTTCTCATCCCCATCCTTGCGCTGTGGTGGAGGATCAGATCCAAACCGCTGGCAAAAACCAAACTGCCGACAGGGATCGCCCCGCATCTTGCAGAAGCCTTGTTGCTGGGCAAAGAAGACACCCGGCGCACGCAGCCCATTGATGTTGCGATGATCATTGCAACGCTTGTCATATTTGCGGCCTCAGGTCCAACGTGGTCACGCGCACCCAACCCGCTGATCGCGGACACTGCCCCGTTGGTGATCGCTCTCAAAGTCACCGATAGTATGGAAAGCTCGGACCTTGCGCCATCCCGGCTGGATCGGGCACGGTTCAAGATTTCCGATCTGATCAACGAACGCGCCGGTGCTCGAACCGCCCTGATCGCATATGCAGGAACGCCGCACCGAGTTGCCCCGTTGACAGAAGACGCGAATATACTCCGTCCGTTGCTTGAGGGGTTGACACCCGCGGTAATGCCGAAGGATGGCGATGCCGCAGCCGATGCGCTTGAGTTGGCTCAGTCCATTCTGAATGACAGCGATAGCCCGGGCGCTGTGTTGTTCGTGCTCGACGACCTCGATCCATCTCAGGTATCTGGGTTAAGCTCCTCGAATACTGAAATTTTCTTTCTCACTATGCTGCCTGTCGGTGGTCGAATTGCTCAGTTGGACAACATCCAAAATGCATCGGTGGTGGCGTTTTCGAACGACGACCGGGACGTCACTCAGCTGACGCGCCGTATTCAATCAGCCTATACTGCCGCCCTGGATGACGATGATCGCCTGGACTGGCAGGATAAGGGCTGGATTCTGGCCTGGCCTGCTGCACTGCTGTCTCTGCTGTGGTTCCGAAAAGGCTGGGTGGTCCGATGGGCAATTCTGGCTTTGATTGTGTTGCCCACATCCGGAGCACGCGCAGAAGGATGGAGAGACTGGTTTTTCACCCCCGACCAACAAGGCCAGATTGCGATGAACCAAAAACGGTTTGGTGAAGCGGCTGAGGTGTTCGAAGACCCATATCACAGGGGGTATGCCTATCTCAGGGATGGTCAATACGCCGAGGCATCGTCCGTTTTTTCCAAGCTGGACACGCCGGAAGCTGCGTTTGCCGAAGGTATGGCCCGAATAAGAAACCGCGAATATCGCCCAGCCATATCGGCGTTCGAGGCAGCTTTGGAACGTCGTCCCAACTGGCCTGAAGCCCAGCATAATCTCGATGTATCCAAAGCCATCCTGGACTATGTCGAAACGACGCGCGAACAGTCCGATACAGGGGAAGAGGCTGGCATCGGTGCAGATGATACGGTGTTTGACAACGACGCAGCACGCGGCAGTGACACCACGGTTCAAGCCGCCAAAGACGGGCCGCAGTCACTGTCCGCCGACCAGTGGATCAGTATGATCGACACCGATATGCAGGATTTTCTGAAAAACCGTTTCCTATTGGATAATCAGGAGCAAACAGAATGAGATACCTTGCTGTCTTGATTCTGTTTCTGCCGCTTACCGTGTCTGCTCAGGACAGCTCAGCTTATCAACCTCGGGTGTCAGTAGACGTCCCGAACGAAGCCGTCATCGTAGGCCAACCCGCAATTGTTCGCATCAAGGTTCTGGTTCCGACCTTCATGCCGCAACCGCCCACCTTTCCATCACTGGAGCAGCAAAACATCCTGGTTCGCCTGCCTGAAAGGGCTTCGGGTCCGGTAAGCGAAACGGTGGACGGAGAGACGTGGTCGGGGGTGCAGCGCAGTTATCGCCTGTATCCGTTGGCACCAGGACCGGTCGCGTTCGAAGCGCAAGAGGTTGTCGTGACATTTGCCGATCCGCAGTCCAATGAACCGGTCCAGGTTTCGGTGACGCTTCCTCCCATACAGCTCAATGCAGAAATCCCAGATGGTGCTCAAGGGCTTGACCCGCTGATCATCGCAACCGGTTTCTCTCTTGATCAGAAGCTGGACGGCCCGACCGATATGCAGGCAGGCGATTCCATCACGCGTGAGATAAGCGCGCAGATCTCTGGCACCACAGCTCTGACAATCCCAGCGTTGACGCCGCAAGATCAAAGCCCACTGCTTCGTGCCTATCCCAAAGAGCCCCGGTTTTCAGAAACAGAAGACCGAGGCGTCCTGTCCGGGCAACGTGTCGAAGAAACCGTGTACATCGCCCAAGATGGCGGCGACATACAATTGTCGGCGGTTTCGATCGACTGGTTCAATCTGGACACCGGTCAGATCGAAACGGCATCACTTACCCCGAACCAGCTTACACTGGCTCCCCCCAAACGACAGCCGCCTGACGCGCGAACCATCCTCAAGTCCGCTCTTTTTCTTTCCGTTGTTGTATGTGCGCTTTGGGCTTTTGGGCGATTTCTGCGCCCTCGCTATGAAACCTGGAAAATTGAACGGCAGCGCAAGTACCTTGCCTCGGAAAAATATGCCGTCGATTCACTGCGAGCAGCTTTGCAATCGCGAAACTTGCCAGCGGTTTATCAGGCATTGGATCTCTGGAAGTCACGTAGCGCTCACCCTGAGCGTTCCCTGGATCTTGAACGCAATCTGATGCAGATCGGTGCAGTGCGGTATTCATCGACCACCACAAACGACCCGGAAGACTGGGACGCTGCCATGCAAAACCTAAGTGCGTTGAACAGCTCAAAAGAACGAAAGAGCGAATCCTTGCCGCCACTCAACCCCTAGGTTTCAACTTTGACAGCTGCTGATCAGTTTGCGCCTGTTGATCAACCTCAGTCGGCCATAGCCCAATTCCACGAGGCCCAGATCCGCCAGGTGATGCAGATGTCGGTGCAACGTCGGCTGAGATACCGCAACCATTTCAGCAAGTTCTTCCTGAGACACGACAATCCACCCATCTGATTTCAAAGTGCCTTCGTCAAGATGCAACAGACGCAGCACCAGACGCTTTTCAGACCCCGTAACCGCAAGGTTGGCCATGATGCGCAGTGCCGTCTTCATGTTTTCATGGGTCAACGCATAAAAATCACGAATGTATTCCGGATTTTTCTGAACCAATCTTTCCACGCGGAAACTGGGAAAAAACAACGTGCGGGTCTTTTGCGTTGTCACGACGCTCACCAGTCGTTTCGCCTCGGCGAAAAGCGCAAGATCCCCGATCCAGAAACCCGATCCATCCTGATGCAAGACAAATTCCTGTCCGTCATCGGCAGGTGCGGTGATCTGAAGCGCGCCTGAAAGCACCGCGAAAATACCATTGGCCCGGTCGCCGTGGTGGTAAAGGGTTTCTCCGGAATCGAAGGCTCTGTGAATTGCGACGGTCATAAGATCATTCTGAAACTTTGAATCGCGCGCGCCAAACCAGTCGGTTTGGGTCAGAATCCGCATATCCTCATCAGAATCAAACATTTGTATCTTTCAAAATGATCATATGATAAGTTTTCGATACGTTTCATCGCATAAAATAGCTGTGTTCGCTGCTCGAACAAGTATCTGTTTTTTATTCGGGCAATCAACAACTTGCTTGCAGCTTCAAAGTATAAGCTAGCGGCTTCAAGTAAACTTCACGTTTCAGGGTCGTTAAGACTCGATTAATCAGGAGCACTTCATGTCATCTCCACGAATGATTGCAGATAATTGGCGCAGAACACTGCGCCGGTTCGCAGTGGCGACCGTAACTGTTGCCCTTGCCGTGCCCGCCTGGGCGCAGGATCAAAAGCCCAATATTCTTGTGATATGGGGCGACGATATCGGTCAATCCAACATCTCGGCTTATACCATGGGTCTGATGGGATATCAGACACCCAATATCGACAGGGTTGCTAAAGAAGGCATGATCTTTACCGATTATTACGGTGAACAATCCTGCACGGCTGGTCGGTCCTCGTTCATCATGGGCCAGTCTGTGTTCCGTACCGGATTGTCCAAAGTTGGTTTGCCAGGCGCAAAAGAGGGCATGCAGGTTGAAGATCCAACGATTGCCGGCCTACTAAAAGCTCAAGGCTATGCAACCGGTCAGTTTGGTAAGAACCACTTGGGCGATCGGGACGAGATGTTGCCGACCAATCATGGGTTTGATGAATTTTTCGGAAATCTCTACCACCTGAACGCCGAGGAAGAGCCTGAAAACGAAGACTACCCCCAAAACCCGGAATTCCGCGAACGGTTCGGTCCGCGCGGGGTCATAAAATCCAGTGCTGACGGGATGATCGAAGACACCGGCCCGTTGACCAAAAAGCGCATGGAAACGGTGGATGACGAAACGGTTGCGGCCGCGCTCGACTTCATTACGCGCAAAACGGAAGAAGGTGTTCCGTGGTTTGTTTGGTGGTCGGGCACCAGAATGCACTTCCGTACTCATGTCAAAGACGAAATGCGCACGAAAGCCGACGAAATCGCCGGCAAGCATATGGATGAATACCAAGCAGGTATGATCGAGCATGACATGCATATCGGCCAGTTCCTTGCCCTGCTGGATGAACTTGGGATCGCGGATAACACGATCGTACATTATTCCACCGACAACGGCCCGCACATGAACACCTGGCCGGATGCGGCAATGACACCGTTCCGTGGTGAAAAGAACACCAACTACGAAGGCGGTTGGCGTGTTCCGTCAATGGTACGCTGGCCCGGCAAAATCGACGCCGGCTCGGTCAGCAACGAGATCATGCATCACATGGACTGGTTGCCGACCTATTTGGCGGTTGCGGGAAATCCAGACATCAAGGAACAGCTGCTTGAAGGGATCACCGTAGCCGAAGTTGGCGGCGGACGAGACTACAAAGTGCATTTGGATGGATACAACTTCCTGCCTTACTTGACCGGTGAAACAGATGAAGGCCCGCGTCACGAGATTTTCTACTTCTCTGACGATGGTGACCTGACTGCGTTGCGGTATGATGACTGGAAAGCAGTGTTTCTTGAGCACCGCTATCCGCAGACTTTGCAAGCCTGGGCTGAGCCCTGGACCGAACTGCGTATTCCGTTGCTCTTCAACCTTCGCCGCGATCCGTACGAGCGGGCCAATATCACTTCCAACACCTATTGGGATTGGTATATAGACCGTGTTTATTTGCTGCTGCCTGCGGCAGAATATGTGGGCAAGTTCCTGGAAACATTCGAAGAGTTCCCTCCGCGTCAGAAGCCGGGCAGCTTTACGATTGGCGACGCCAAGGACAAGATCTTCAGTCAGGTCGGCTCCAAGTAAATTCGCGACACCTGAACCCGCAGCACCTGAACGGCGCTGCGGGTTTCTTGTTTTGACAACGGTATTTTTACCAAAACATGCGTCGAAGGAAACAAGCCATGACAAGAGCGCCCCTAGCATTGGCTGTTGCAGTCGTACTGAATGGATTTGCAAGCGTCACGGCATCCGCAGATCCGCTGCCCTCATGGGCGGACTCGGAAACGCGGGACCGTATCGTTGAATTTGTCGAGGCGGTGACGGACCCTGAAAACGCAAGCTATGTAACCCCGGCAGCCCGGATCGCAGTATTCGACAATGACGGAACACTCTGGGCTGAACAGCCGGTGTATTTCCAGTTCATTTTCGCCATGGACAGGCTTTCTGAGCTGGCGGAACAGGATCCTTCGATCCTGTCCACACCTGCTTTGAAAGCCGCTGCCGAAGGTGATCTTGCGACCGTTCTTCAAGGCGGTCACGATGCTTTGATCGAAGTCGTCAACGCATCGCATTCCGGAACCACTGTCGAGGCGTTTCAGGCAGCAGTCGCGCAATGGCTGGCCGAAGCCAGTCACCCGGACACCGGATTGCCTTATGACCAGATGACCTATCAGCCCATGGTCGAGCTGTTGCGCTATCTGCGGGACGAAGGGTTCAAGACCTATATTGTCTCGGGCGGCGGCATTCACTTCATGCGGGTCTTTGCGGAACAGGCCTATGGCATCCCGCCGGAACAGATTCTGGGCACCTATGGAAATTCGACCTTCGAAGATGTCGATGGCGTCCCGACTGTCGTCAAGGCCCCCGGGATTGCCTTCATCGACGACAAGGAAGGCAAACCCATCAACATCGAACGCACAATCGGCAAACGCCCCATTCTGGCCGGCGGAAATTCAGATGGAGATTTCGCAATGCTGGACTGGACAACCTCAGGCGACGGACCACGTCTGGGGGTTCTGATCCACCATACGGATGCCGAGCGGGAATGGGCCTATGATCGGGAAAGCCCGATTGGGCGGTTGGTTGACGGTCTGGATCAGGGGCCAGACAAAGGCTGGGTCATTGTCGATATGGCGAAAGACTGGTCGCGGGTCTACACTGGAGGAAACTGAACGGCCCGAAAGACTTACCGCCCATGTGGACATTGCTTGTATCCATCTTTGTTTTTTCGCTATATGCAACTGCATTTGTGTTTTCGGTGCGCGCTGCACAAACCGCGCGCACCCCACAAGGAGCCGTTGGCTGGGTGGTCTTTTTGGTATCGGCGCCAGTCTTTGCGGTGCCGATGTACCTGTTTCTGGGGCACCACAGGTTTCGCGGCTATCGCATCTCGCGCCAGCAAAGCGAACGGGTGGTCGAAGGGATCAAGACCTTTGCCGACTATTCCCGACCTGATCCGTCCACGATGCCGATCAATCCACGACCATTCGAGTTTCTGGCCCACCTTCCGGTATCCAGTGGCAATGGAGCACAGCTCCTGATCGATGGTCAGGCAACGTTTGACGCCATTTTCGAGGCGATAGACGAGGCCAAGAACTATATCCTGATCCAGTTCTACATCGTCCGAGACGACGCGCTGGGCCGCAAGCTTCAGACCAAGCTGATCGAGGCCGCGAAACGTGGGGTGCATGTCCGTTTCATGATCGATGCTGTCGGCAGCTATGGGTTGCCAAGCACCTACCTGGACACGATGCGCGATGCGGGAATTGACGTGGCCGACCCTCGCCGTCAACGCGGCCCGAATTTCCGGTTTCAGCTGAATTACCGAAATCACCGCAAAACCGTCGTTATCGACGGTGAAACAGGTTTTATCGGCGGTCACAACGTGGGCGTTGAATACCTGGGAGAAGACCCGCATTTCGGCCATTGGCGCGACACGCATATCAAAATGACCGGCCACATCGTCCGGCAATTGCAGCTCATCTTCACCGAAGACTGGCATTGGGCCCGTGATGAAGACCTGATTGATGACCTCGACTGGGCAGGTAGCGTGGCCGAGCAAGACATGAATGCCCTATTGGTGGCCACCGGACCCGGAGACGAAACCGAAACCGGCGCGATGATGTTCTTTTCGGCAATCGCAGAGGCGAAAGAAAGATTGTGGATCGCATCGCCCTATTTTGTGCCAGACATCGACGTCATGACCGCCCTGCAACATGCAGCGATGCGCGGGGTGGACGTTCGTATCCTTGTCCCGGATGTGATTGACCATCGGCTACCCTGGCTGGCTGCTTTTGCCTATTTCGACGAAATCCGCGACTGCGGCGTGCGTGTGTTCCGTTATACGGACGGCTTCATGCATCAGAAGGTGTTGGTGGTTGACGACACGCTGGCCGCGGTCGGCACGACAAATCTGGACAACCGGTCCTTCCGGCTGAACTTTGAGGCGATGGCCCTGTTTTTCGATTCTCGCGCAGCGCTGGCTGTTGATCACATGCTGCGTGCGGATTTCGAGGCAAGCTATGAATTGACGCGCAGTTCGACCCAGCAACCACCGTATATCCGGTTTGGCGCCCCCTTGGCGCGGTTGTTTGCGCCAATCCTTTAGGAAAAGAATTTCTCCTGAAAGACGCGCGTCATCATCGCCACCAGATAAGCGGTCGACAGACCAAAAGCCAAAAGACCTGCAACCGAGGCAAAAGATCCGAAGATACGCAAACCTTCGCCCAAAACGATATCGCCGTATCCCAGAGTGGTAAACGTCACCAACGAGAAATAGATGGCCGAGTTCCAATCCGGCAGAACCTCAAGCAACACCCATACGATGGCCCAGATCCAGACCTGAATCGTATGCGTGGCAACGATAAACGCCAAAGACACTGCGATCGGTGCTGCCGTTGCGAAAAACACTCCTTTGGCGGACCATTTCTCATCTCGTTTAATGATCGTGACAGTACACCAGGTTAACAAAAGAATCTCGACCACGAAGCAGAGCGCCAGAAAAGTACTGCCCAAAACGATCTGATGCAGCAACGTCATGTTTTTCATCCTGATTTACGATAGTGGACCGTCCGGGCAGAATGACCCTTTGAGGTGCAGGGCACAACCCCGGCGCTCGTGATGACAACCTGCGGCGAATGGAACCGGGTGCGGGTCCGCACTGGACAGTTTGGAATTCCGTTGCACATCCTTGGAAGAAAAAGGCCAGATCATGCTGTTGACCATCGACCGTGTTCAGAAAACCTATCCCGGCGGGCGTCCGGTTCTGCGTGACGTGTCGCTGACCCTAGATCACGGGCAAACTCTGGCCCTGACCGGAGAAAGCGGCAGTGGCAAAAGCACTCTGTTAAACCTTGCCGCTGCACTCGACTGTTTCGACAGCGGTGAAATCACTCTGAACGGTACGCCTCTGTCCCCTTTGGACGATGCCGGTCGGGCCGAGTTGAGGCGCAGGCAGGTCTCGCTGGTGTTTCAGCAGTTCAACCTGATCCCATCCCTGACCGTTGCGCAAAACCTCTCGTTTCATGCCCGCCTTGCCGGTGCCGAAGATGCTGGGTGGACCGCACAGCTGATCGAACGTCTGGGCCTGTCGGATCTTTTGGACCGATATCCCGAAAACCTGTCCGGCGGGCAACAGCAACGGGTGGCGATTGGTCGTGCGATGGCTGCGCGCCCGAAACTGCTACTGGCGGATGAGCCCACGGGTAATCTGGATGAAACCGCCAGCGCAAAAGTACTGGATCTGATGTTGGCACTGGTGGCCGATACCGGCGCAGCACTTCTGTTGGTCACCCATTCCCAACAGATAGCGGCCCGCTTGGATCGAAACGTCCAGCTATGCGGTGGTCGCATCCAATGACAACTGCCATCATTCAGGCTTTGATGTCACATTGGCGGGTGCACTGGTTGCAACTTGCGACGCTTTTGACAGGCATCGCGTTGGCCACGGGTCTTTGGTCCGCGGTTCAGGCCATCAATGCCGAAGCACGTGTAAGCTATGCCCGGGCCAACGCGCAACTCGCCCTTGGACAGTTCGACGAACTGCACGATCCATCTGGTTTGATCCCGGTCACTCGTTACGTTGATCTGCGTCGCTCAGGCTGGCAGGTAGCGGCCGTTCTGGAAGGCCCCTATCGGATCGCAGGCCGCACTTTGCGTCTGATGGGCGTGGACATGGTCGCCTACCCCGCCTTGCCAGCTATGACCGAGGCAGAGCAAAGCGTCGCGCCGCCCGAGCCCGCTGACATGCTGACCGCTCCGGGGCGCCTCCTGATCGCGGAAGAACTCGCGCCTCTGTTCCGCGACCAAAGCAACCTTCCTCCAGTTTCATTCACCACGGCGCTGCCCCCTGATGTTATTCTGACAGATATCGGCGTAGCGGAAACCTTGCTGAACCAACCCGGTTTGATTTCGCGCCTCATTGTCCTGCCCAATCAACCGCGTGATCGCCCCCCCCTGACCGAGATCGCACCTGAACTGGAGCGCTCCGGCCCCTCCTCGCAAGTCGATACCGCACGATTGACGGACAGTTTTCACCTGAACCTGTCTGCCTTTGGTCTGTTATCCTTTGCCGTCGGCCTGTTCATCGTGAACGGTACTGTCGGGCTGGCCTTTACCCAACGCCGCGGCATGATCCGCACATTGCGCGCGCTGGGTGTTTCCATGCGGCGGCTGGTCTTTTTGATCCTGACTGAGCTGACGGTTCTGGCCCTTATCGGTGGATTTATGGGGTTGCTGCTTGGTTTCTTTCTGGCCGGAGCGTTGTTGCCCGATGTCGCCGCGACCCTGCGCGGCCTGTACGGTGCCCCTGTGACCGGAGAATTGACGATGCATCCGCATTGGGTATTTGCCGGGATCGCCATGGCATTCTTCGGCACCCTGATCGCCAGTGGCCATGCGCTGTGGCGATTATCTCGTATGCCTCTGCTGGCAGGGCCTGGTGTCCAAGCCTGGCAGGACAACGCGGGCGCACGCCATCTGGCAGGTTTACTTGGCGTGGCACTGATCGCCGGAGGTACTATCGCCTATCTCGGCATCGGTGGATTGGTGGCCGGCTTCATTCTGTTGGCCGGGTTGCTGACCGGTGCTGCCCTTTTGTTACCATCGCTTCTGACCTTCGCGCTTTCTGTCTTTTCCCACAGGGCACGCGGTGCCGTGGCGCAGTGGGTCTGGGCCGACATGCGTGCACAATTGCCCGGGCTGTCTCTTGCTCTGATGGCCCTGTTGCTTGCGCTTGCAGCAAATATCGGTGTGGGCACAATGGTTTCAAGTTTCCGGCTGACCTTTGTCGGCTGGCTCGACCAACGCCTGACTTCGGAGCTCTACCTGACCGTCCGTGACGAAAAACAAGGGCGCGAGATCACCGAGTGGCTGCGACCACAGGTCGACGCCATCCTGCCAATTCGCAACGTGGAACTGTCGCTCGAGACAGGACCATTGTTCTTGTACGGGGTCGTAGATGATCCGACCTATCGGCAGCACTGGCCCTTGATTTCGGCAACCGCGACCGTTTGGGAAGACGTCATGGCCGGAGACGCGGTTCTGATCAACGAACAACTGGCACGGCGCGCGAACCTCTGGCCCGGAGATACGCTGACGCTATCCCCGGATCACGCGTTGACCATAGCCGGGGTGTATTCGGATTATGGAAACCCGACCGGGCAAGCCATTGTTTCGATGGCCCAGCTTGACCGCATCGCGCCGGGGGCAGAGACCCGACGGTTTGGCATCCGTTTGAACCCCGAGCAGGCGAGTGAAATGGCGCAAACCTTGCGGTACCGTTTCGCCCTGCCGCGTCAGGGCGTGGTTCAGCAGGCCGCCATGAAGGCTCAATCGCTGGCAATCTTCGAGAAAACCTTTGTCGTCACTTCCGCGTTGAATATCCTGACCTTGGGCGTTGCAGGTTTTGCCATACTTACAAGCTTGCTGACCTTGTGGACACAACGTTTGCCGCAAATCGCCCCGGTTTGGGCACTGGGGCTGAACCGGACCCAATTGGCACAGCTGGAGCTGCTACGCAGCGTGTTGCTTGCCGCTCTGACCGCTTGTCTGGCACTGCCGCTGGGTCTGATCCTTGCCTGGGTTCTTTTGGCAGTGATCAATGTACAGGCCTTTGGCTGGCGGCTACCGATGTTCGTCTTCCCGTGGGATTGGCTCTGGCTGTTCCTGCTGACCCTGCTGGCCGCCCTGATTGCCGCCACCCTGCCCGCGCTGCGTATGTTGCGTCTGCCCCCTGCCGATCTGCTGAGAGTGTTCGCCAATGAACGTTAAAGCCCTTTTGGTCGTTCTTGCGCTTCTGTGCCCATCGCCGCTTTGGGCACAGGGCTATGCTGGTCTTGGAGGATTGGCCGAAGGATTCGAGATACCACAGGCGGGGTTCGAATTCGACTTTCCCAAAGACCATGGACCTCATCCCGCCTATAGGATCGAGTGGTGGTATCTAACGGCCAACCTCAAAGGCGAAGACGGGCGCGACTATGGCATTCAATGGACCCTTTTTCGGTCCGCCCTGAAACCGTTTGAAGCTTATGGCTGGCAAAGCCCGCAAATCTGGATGGGCCATGCAGCGGCCACCACGCCCAAAGCCCATTACTTTGCTGAACGCCTGTCGCGTGGGGGGATCGGGCAGGCAGGGGTTACGGCGCAACCGTTCGAGGCCTGGATCGACGAATGGCGCATGGCCGGACCTGATCTTGACACCCTGACCCTGACAGCAAACGGCACAGAGTTCGGGTATGATCTTGCGCTGACGGCACAAGGCCCGTTGGTGTTTCACGGCAACGCTGGCCATTCGGTCAAATCAGCCAACGGGCAGGCCAGCTATTATTATTCGCAGCCCTTCTACTCAGTTGAGGGCGTTCTGCATCTGCCGGACGGTGATATGGGCGTCACTGGTCAGGGCTGGCTGGACCGGGAATGGTCTTCGCAACCCCTGGCCGAGGATCAAACCGGCTGGGATTGGTTTTCTCTCAGCTTTGAGGACGGAGACAAACTGATGGCCTTTCGCCTGCGCGGCAGTCGTGGCGATTTTACTTCGGCCACATGGATCAATTCAGACGGCAGTACCGAGGCGATCCCCAACGGATCCGTCAGGCTTGAGCCGCTTGCGACCGATCAGGTCGCCGGGCGCGAAGTCCCGACGCAGTGGCGCGTCCTGCTTTCAAGTCGAGGCATAGACGTCGCGGTAACTGCCCTGACGCCAGACGCGTGGATGGGTACGCGTTTCGAATACTGGGAAGGCCCGGTTACAGTCACAGGCAGCCACGAAGGCGTTGGTTATCTGGAAATGACAGGCTACTGAAACAGCTGCTGCACAGATGCTTCCTGAACTATCCGACGGCAGCGGGCTGCCGTCGGCGTTTCAACACAGTTGCGTACTGGATATGATTTCGCGGTCAGCGCACCACGTAAACGGAAACGTTGGAATGCCGCACCACGCGCGCGGCGTTCGGACCAAGCAGGTAATCCTTGAAGTCCGGTTTGTGAGCACCGATCACGATCAGGTCGGAACCGGCGCTTTCGGCCGTTTTCAGGATCTCCTGATAGGCTGTTCCCGTCGCTACGACATGGCGGATTTTTTTGTTTCGCTCAGCACCCAGGGTCGATACGCACAGCGCAGTCAGCTTGGCTTGCGCTTCCTCCAATGCCTTGTCGTGAAAACCGGATTCAAAAAAACCCGACACCCAGCTTTCCCCAAAATCAGGCAACACGGTCACGACGTCAAGTTGCGCCCCTTCCATATCGGCCAGCGCAGCTGCTTTTTTCAGGACCGGCGCATCAATCTCGCCGTTGCTGATATCAACGGCACACAGAACAGAACGTGTCATGCGGGCACTCCTTGTCTTGCGGCACGACCGCGTTGCAGGAAAGCGATAAGGCCGAGAAGGATCATCGCCGGGATATAAACCAATTGCTTCGGCGGCTGGCTCGACGGCAGACTGACCGAAGTCAGGCGCACGGCCTCATCCCCATAGTAATCGAAGATTCCCAGATCGTCGGCCACAGGTGTGCCGAACAGCGGCTCTTCAAGCTTGACCAACCCGTCCTCGGGGATCAACAGCAGGCCCATAGCCTCGACCCGTGCGGCTCCGCCTTCCTCTTCTCCGACGGTGACGACGACGGTGGTATCCACCATCTCGAGCGTGTCGAAATCAGGTCCGGAAACCACCAACCGTACCTCCGTTCCGGGCGGAGTTTGACCGATTGTCTCTTCGAACGCGGCCGGATCAACCGTTTGGAATGGAGGCGCGATGCGGTCCATGAAGAAGTCCGGCCTGAACAGGGCGAATGCCACGAAAATCAGGGCGATGCTTTCATAGATCCGGCTGCGGGTCAGGAAATACCCCATCGTTCCAGCCGTAAACACCAGGATCGCTATGGTCGCGAAAATGGCGACTAGAATCCCCTCAACCCACGTTACATCGATCAGCAGGAGATCTGTGTTGAAGATGAAGACAAAGGGCAGCGCCACGGTACGCAGGCTGTAGAAGAACGCCGTGAAACCGGTTTTGATTGCATCGCCGCCCGACACAGCCGCAGCGGCAAAGCTGGCCAGTCCGACCGGAGGTGTCACGTCGGCCATGATCCCGAAGTAGAAAACGAACAGATGGACGGCGATCAGGGGAACGATCAGCCCGCTTTGCGCACCCAGTTCAACAACCACCCCAGCCATCAGCGAGCTGACAACGATATAGTTCGCCGTTGTCGGCAAACCCATGCCCAGGATCAGGCTGAGCAGCCCGACCATGACCAGCATCATTATCAGATTGCCGCCCGACAGGAACTCGACCAGATCGGCCATCACCTGACCAACACCCGTCAACGTGACGGTTCCCACGATCACGCCTGCGGTTGCCGTGGCAAGCGCGATGCCGATCATGTTGCGTGCCCCGTCGATCAGTCCTTGCCACAGGTCAGCAACACCATCGATAAAGCTGTTGTAGAGGTTGCTCTGCCCTCGGAACATCGCTTTCAGCGGCTTCTGCGTCAGCAGGATGACAAACAGCAGCGATGTGGCCCAGAAGGCAGACAGGCCCGGTGACTTCTGTTCGATCATAAGGAAATAAACCAGAACGATGATCGGCAGCAGGTAATGCAGACCTGCCTTGTAGATATCGGCGATAACCGGCAGCGTAACCTCTTTTGCGTTCGGGTCGTCCGGTTCCAAGTCAGGCACCTGGGCAGCCAGATACAGCAGGGCGACATATACCGCGCAGATAATCAGGCTCAGCACCAGACCGGCCGCCGACGGCACCAAGCTTGTCACGGCATCCACCGGGAATTGTGACCCATAGCAAAGACCTGCAAAAACCAGGAAGAACCCAAGCATCCCCACCACGGTCCGCGCCAGATGCACATCGCGGTCGCCCAGTGTGGGCATGTTCCGCTTCACCGCCTCAAGGTGCACGATATAGACCAGCGCGATGTAGGAAATCGCGGCTGGCAGGAAGGCGTGGGTGATCACCTCGACGTAAGAAATGCCCACATATTCCACCATCAGGAACGCAGCGGCCCCCATCACCGGCGGCATGATCTGCCCGTTGACCGAGCTGGCAACCTCGACCGAGCCCGCTTGTTCACTGCTGAACCCGACACGTTTCATCAACGGGATGGTGAATGTGCCGGTGGTGACAACATTGGCAATCGACGAACCCGAGATCAGGCCGGTCGCAGCCGAACCCACAACCGCCGCCTTGGCCGGACCACCACGCAGGTGGCCCAGGGCCCCAAAGGCCATCTTGATAAAGTAGTTCCCTGCCCCCGCTTTATCCAGCAATGCGCCAAACAGCACGAACAGGAAGACGAATTTCGTGGAAACACCCAGTGCGATACCAAACACGCCCTCTGACGTGATCCACATGTGGCTCATCGCCTTTTTCAGGCTCGCGCCCTTCCAGCGGATAACTTCAGGCACCCATTCTGAGGCACCGAAAAAGACATAAGCCAAAAATACCGTTGCAATGATTGCCATGGCCGGGCCAAGCGCACGGCGCGCAGCCTCGAACAGCAGGATCAAGCCAAGCAACGCAACCCATTTGTCGGTGTCGTCAGCCAAACCGCCCGCATTGACGATCTTGTCGTAGAAGAAGTAGCCGTACAGCGCGACGAACGCACCTACCAATCCCATGATCCAATCCTGAATCGGGATATAGTTCCGGGGGCTGGATTTGAGCGCCGGATAGGCCGCAAAAGCCAGAAATAGGGCAAAAGCCAGGTGGAATTGCCGTGCATTGTTCACGACGCTTCCGGGCAAGACATAGTTCGCCAGTGGCGAAGCCAGAACAACTTGAAATATTGACCAGATCGCGGCCACGATCGCCAGGAAAACGCCCACGTTCCCGACCGGATTGCGCCCTCCTGCGTCAGAAGATGCAACCAGATCCTGAAGCTCTTCTTCGGAAAGCGGACGATTGGATTGAGTGTCGGAATTCATCAAATGTCTCCCCGTCGCGGCCATTTTTCGACCATCTAAACCCCGTTTCTTACGGGTTTTGTGCAGGGCGCCCTTGGGCGCCCTGCGTCAGGTCTGGTTTACTGAATCCAGCCTTTTTCTTTGTAGTACTTCTCGGCACCCGGATGCAGCGGAGCCGACAGGCCGTCCGCAATCATCTCTTCGGGCTTCAGGTTCGCAAATGCCGGGTGCAGCTTTTTGAAATCATCGAAGTTTTCGAAGACCGAGCTGACGACCGCATAGACAGCATCATCCGATACATCTGCCGAGGTCACGAAAGTTGCACCGACACCGAAGGTCGCGGTGTCACCGTCCGAACCACGGTACATACCACCGGGAATGGTTGCGGTACGGTAGAACGAGTTGTCGCCGACCAGCTTGTCCACGGCCTCACCGCTGACGTTCACCAGAACCGAGTCACAGGCTGTGGTGGCTTCCTGGATCGAACCCGAGGGGTGACCAACGGTGTAAACCATCGCGTCGATCTGGTTGTCGCACAAGGCTGCCGACTGTTCAGCCGCTTTCAGCTCGGTCGCCAGTTCGAAATCGTCGGTGGTCCAGCCCATTTCGCCCAACAGGACTTCCATGGTGCCGCGCTGACCGGAACCCGGATTGCCGATGTTGACGCGCTTACCCTTCAGGTCTTCGAAGTTGGTGATGCCGGAATCGGCACGGGCCACGACGGTGAAGGGCTCGGGGTGGACCGAAAACACGGCGCGCAGGCCTTCGAACGGACCAGCTTCTTCGAATTTCGAGGTGCCGTTGTAGGCGTGGTACTGCCAGTCAGACTGGGCCACACCAAACTCCAGCTCGCCTTCGCGAATGGTGTTGATGTTGTAAACTGAACCACCGGTCGATTCGACCGAGCAGCGCACGCCGTGCTCTTTCCGGCCCTTGTTGACCAGACGACAGATCGCGCCGCCGGTCGGATAGTAAACGCCGGTTACACCGCCGGTACCGATTGTAATGAACTCTTCGGCATATGCCGCCGGAGCCAAAAGGGCTGCCGTGACGAAGGCGCCGACGCTCAATTTGCTGCTGTTTTTCATTTGTTAACTCCCACTTTTTTGTCTGGCAGTTGGAAATCAGATTGATCGCCTTGCTCAGAGAAGCGTGCCGATAATACAAACCGGCCCGCATCGCAACGGCTACAACTCTTTGAATTTTCCAATTTCTCCCAACCCTTGTGAGGTTTCATTCAGATACCCTCAATGTCAAGGCCAGCACTTGCCTGACCTGCGTCAATTCGCATATTTGAGGTTAAATCCTTAACTTTCCCCATCACTTCATCGGGTACAGTGTGGGTCCCTCCGAACGCTCCAAATCCAACACTTGACCTTCTCTCCGGCGCAATTCACCTCGAGACAGCGCGAACCGCGTCTCGGATGTGGTCGGAGGGCATGTCACGCTTGAACGTTCTGGCGGATCTGACAAGTAGTGCATCGGGACCGGCTTGATCGAGGTCGAAGCCGCGTTCTATTCTGTCGAAGATGAGATGACCTTTCTGCTGATGCAGGACGAGAAAGTTGTGGCTTTCGTAGCAGATTACAGAACACCTCAAATACGACATGAAGATCAAAGGCGGGGTCAGCAGTGTGATCAAGGCTTCTGGGCTGTTTGCTGACGCCTTCGCGGTTGATATGTTGGGTGTGGTACCAAGGAGAGACTCGAACTCTCACGCCCGTGAAGGCGGGGGATCAAAACTCTATCAACTTTGTTTAATGATGCCTACAAATAAGGGGCAGCGTCCTGAAGACGATCACATTGTCGGAAAGCAGGATTGACGCCTGACTGATCGCGGCAATACTGGTCGGAACTTTTTGCATTGCGATATTGTTTTTTGTCATAGCTCGAAGAACGGGGCCTGTAAGGGTAAGGCTTTCCGATGGAAGAGAGACACTTCGAGTGACCACAGAAGCTTGACGGCGTGGGGTTATCGAACATGTAAACTGACGGCCTACGCAGGTACAGGTGGAACGCCTGCTGGTTGCCTTCGCAGTTCCAAACCGCGCGGATTGTAGGGTTTTGAAAATAGGGGGGAAATATGATTGAGATTACTTTTACTGTTTTGTTGGTTCTTTGCATTCCGTTCGCGGCTTATCATTTTGGTCTTGCCAACAGTATGCGTGATGCCACGTGTTGTTTTCGTACGGTAATTGCGGTTTTGACACTCTGGTCGCCCGTGGCCGTCATGGCCCAATCACAGGAAGAAATCAGCTTGGCGAAAGCGACATTGTCCAGCCTGCAGGGCATTTCGTTCAAAAATGACACAGAATATTGTGGCTACCTTGCATATGATGCAGCCGGAAAACTCGTTGCCACCGCAGCTCAGCCAGGTGACAATGAAAGTTGCGTTTGGGATCAAGATGAAGATGGCATGGCACTTGTCTTGTCTTACCACACGCACGGGGGATTTGACCCAGAATACAGTGCTGAAGTTCCGAGCGTTGCCGACATTGAGGCAGACGAAGATGAAGGTATAGACGGCTTTGTAGCAACGCCAGGCGGACGCTTGTGGTACGTTGATACGGAGCGAATGGAAGTACGACAAATCTGCGATATCGGATGCTTGCCGAAAGACCCCAATTTTGTTTCGGGTCTCGAGGGCGAAATCTCCTCAGTCTATTCTTATGAAGATCTTCTTGATTACGAGAGTGATTAGGTTTGGACAAGAACACCACGAAACCTTTGTTCTCCATTAAAACCGTAGGTCACAATCGGGTGCCTTTGGCGTTTCTGAATGTCCGCACCTGGGCTCGCTGAAAAAGCTCAGCGGTCTCGGATTTCACTGACGGCTTGAGCTCAAGAAGTTGACTTAGCACCTGCAGCCAAGGTTAGCTGGATGACCAGCCTGTCTTCACTTCGCTTCAAATTCGCAGGACATGCCACGCATAATCGTACTTGAGATCAACGACTCACGATTGAGCAATCACTTTTTGCTGCCGGAACAGAACGGGGTCAGAACGTGAAAGTTCAAGTCGAAAGTGTGAGCAAGCCAAAACCCCGAAAAGAAAAAACAGAGGGTAAGTTTCCCTAACCCTCTGTTTTTACTTTGGTACCCAAGGCCGGACTCGAACCGGCACGGTATCACTACCGGGGGATTTTGAATCCCCTGCGTCTACCATTCCGCCACTTGGGCCACGGACACTGAATTAGCGCTCATCCAAGCGAAGGTCCAGAGGCAAAAACCATCCAATAATCCATTTGTTTCAACCTCGGCTGTTGACGGTCCGTCAGACGCATGGTTTGGCTTAGCTCCAGACCGAGAACGGGATTTGAGTGCTTTATGTTACGATTGCTTTATGACTGGACCATTCGTCTGGCCGAACACCCTCACGCGCTGTGGGCGCTGGCCATCGTGGCTTTCATCGAAAGTTCGTTTTTTCCGATCCCTCCGGATGTGTTGATGATTCCGATGATTCTGGCCCGCCCGTCCCGGGCATGGTTGATCGCAACCGTGGCGCTGGTGGCTTCGGTTCTGGGTGGCATGCTGGGTTATGCGATTGGTGCGTTTTTCTATGAAAGCATCGGGCAGCCCATTCTGGAATCCATGGGGAAAGCCCATGCCATGGAAGAATTCAATACCCGTTTCAACGACTTCGGATTCTGGGCCGTTCTGGCCGCTGGTGTGACCCCCTTCCCCTACAAGGTCATCACCATTATGTCGGGTTGGACCGGCATGCCGATTGGAACCTTCATAGCGACCTCGATTCTGGCCCGCGCCTTGAGGTTCTTCCTTGTCGCAGGCCTGCTCTGGAGATTCGGTGAGCCGATACGCGATTTCATCGAAAAGCGCCTGGGGCTAATGTTCACTCTGTTCATCATCCTCCTGTTTGGCGGATTTTTGGTGGTGAAATACTTATGACAAGACGTTCGCAACTTGTCGCACTGGCAAGTCTTGGATCATTGGCCCTTCTTCTGGCCGCTTTTGGCTTTCAGCATCTGGGCGGGCTTGCACCATGTAAAATGTGCATCTGGCAGCGCTATCCTCATGCGGTGGCCATCGCGATTGGCGCAGTGGCGCTGGTGTTGCCCAGGCTGCGCTTCTTGCCGTTGCTGGGCGCGGCAGCTGCGGCGGCGACTTCGGCTGTGGGTGCATTTCACGCCGGAGTCGAGCAAGGCTGGTGGGAAGGTCCAAGCAGCTGCACATCGGGTAGCATCAGCGGCCTGTCTACTGACGATCTGTTCGATCAAATCATGTCCGCGCCTTTGGTGCGTTGCGATGACATCCCTTGGGAGATGTTCGGCATCTCGATGGCAGGTTGGAACGCCGTTGCTTCTGCCATACTGGTGCTGATCTGGCTGGCCGCGTGGAAATCCCGGGCGGTTTAGAACTGATCCAACTCTGCATCCCAGTAAAGAAAATCGATCCAACTTTCATGCAGGTGGTTCGGTGGGAATTTCCGTCCGATATTGCGCAGCGCTTCGGCATCAGGTTGGCGCGGCGGCTTGCGTAAGGTCATCCGGGCCTGGCGCAGCGATTTTGATCCTTTGCGCAGGTTGCACGGGCTGCACGCCGCCACCACGTTCTGCCAACTGGTCACACCACCGGCGGCCCGCGGCACCACATGATCGAAGGTCAGGTTGTCCCGGCTGCCGCAGTACTGGCAGCGGAATTCATCCCGCAAAAATAAATTAAAGCGCGTGAAGGCCACGCGCTTTCTGGGTTTTACATAGTCTTTCAAAACAACGACCGAAGGTATTCGGATTTCGGTGCTCGGACTGCGAACGACTTCGTCATATTCAGCCACGATATCCACCCTGTCCAACCAGGCGGCCTTGATCGCTTCTTGCCAGGGCCACAGTGACAGCGGGTAATAGGACAAGGGGCGATAATCGGCGTTCAAAACCAGGGCCGGGTGTTGTTTGAGCGTACCCGGCTCCCTTACAAATTCGGTTCTGAAGTCTCCGTCCATCACAGAATCGCTCCTCGCTCTCAGCTGCCCGTTTGTGACACCAGAGCGGGGAGCACCCGCCCCGGTCTTTTAATAACTATATATCGTGTTAAAGCTCTGACAAGCCCTGAGTTTCCACAATATGTCGCAGACTGGGTAAAGCGAATCCGTAACAGGCACATGACAGTTATCCACAGCTTGCGCCGGGGGCGCCCTTCGGGCTATGCGCGGGTCATGTCCTGGTTCATTCGCTTCAACAAACCATATGACGTGCTGCCGCAGTTCACGGACCGCGCCAATGCGGATAGCCCGCGCAGCACGCTGTCCGATTTCATCGATCTGCCCGGTGTCTATCCGGCGGGAAGGTTGGACCGTGACAGTGAAGGTTTGATGCTGCTAACGGATCATGGACGGCTGCAATCACAGATTTCGGACCCAAAGCACAAGATGCCCAAGACCTACTGGGTTCAGGTCGAAGGCATCCCCGACGAGGCTGCCCTGAATACGCTTCGCAATGGAGTCGAATTGAAAGACGGCCTGACCCGCCCTGCCAAGGCACGGCAGATCGAAGAACCCAAGACGCTTTGGCCACGCACCCCGCCAATCCGCGACCGCAAAACCGTGCCGGACAGCTGGCTTGAACTGACCATCCGCGAGGGTAAGAACCGACAGGTGCGCCGGATGACCGCTGCCGTGGGCCTGCCGACCCTGCGCCTGATCCGGTACCGCATCGGAGACTGGACCCTGGATGATCTTGAACCCGGGCGCTGGGACAGTCTGCCACTGCCGACGCTGAACGCGGCCCCGCAACGCAAGCGCGACCGTCGCCCGCGCCGGTGACAGACCCTGCCCTGATCTGCTAAACTGGGGTCATGAAGATAACGCCTAACATCCCGGCCCCGTCGGCCATTCTGGAAGCGGCGCTCTACGTCGACGATCTGGACGCGGCAGAGCAGTTTTACGGTGAAGTTCTTGGGCTGGAGCGTATTCAACGTGTTGCTGATCGCCATGTTTTCTATCGCATCGGCGGATCGGTGCTGCTGATTTTTAATCCCGACAAGACCGAACAACCGCCCGTCAGCCCCGACACTCCCGTTCCGCCTCATGGTGCGCGCGGCCCCGGACATGTGTGTCTTGTGCTGTCGCGTGAGGACATCGCGGCGATGCGCAAACACCTTCTGGACTGGAATATTCCGGTAGACGCCGAGTTTGACTGGCCCGGAGGCGCACGGTCTTTGTATGTGCGCGATCCGGCCGGAAACTCGGTAGAGTTCGCCGAAGGTCACTTGTGGGACTGAACCTGTTCAAACCGTTTCGAGATTCTGTTTACCGGCGTGCCATCACGCAACGGCACTCCATAAGCGATCGAGTAATCCCGGAAACCCATTTTTTCATAATAACTTAGACCCGAAACGTTATCGGCCCGGATTGTCGCATTGATTGCACGAAACCCCAATGCGGCGGCCGTTATGATCGTTTCCCGAAACAGGGCACGTCCAGCACCACGAAGTGCGGGTCTGCGACGTGTGAATGTGGCGATGTCCGCGCAATCCTCAGGCAACGTGTCATGCGTACCCAACCACTGAAAGCCAACCACATCACCCTTTTCATCCAAGCCAACGTGGCAGCATATCTTGTCCAAGCCTTCCAGATAGCTTTGCGCGAACAAAGGCTCGGAAAACGGAACCTCGAACGCGGTTGTGCCTCCAATCTCGATGACCTGATTGAGGATGCGGCACGCTTCGGCCACATCCTCCCGCATCATTGGTCGCACGACGATCACTTTTACAAGCTCAGTTTGTCGCGCATGAAGGCCAGCGCCACGCTGAGCCCATCCGGCGCGATACCGTGCCCCGTGCCTTTCATGACATGGGCATAGACCTCTTTGAAACCAGCAGCTTGCAAGGCTTCGGCCGCTTCCGGCAATGATTGAGGCGGGACAACGTCATCAGCGTCGCCATGCACCAGCAAGACAGGCATCTGGCTGACGGTTTCATCCGGCAGCATATCGGGCTCCAGCAAACGGCCTGAAAAGGCTACAACCCCGGCCACGGGATCTTCCCGGCGTGGTGCGACATGCAGGCTCATCATCGTGCCCTGGCTGAAACCAAACAGAACAACCTGTTCGGGCAGCACATCTTCGTCCACCATCAGCGCGTCCAGAAAGGCGTTGAAGTCCTCGACAGCCATTTCCATACCACGGCGGGCCTCATCCTCGGAAGACCCATCGATCCAAGGGATCGGGAACCACTGATACCCATTGGGCATTCCGGGGATCTGCTCGGGCGCGTCCGGGGCCACGAACAACGTGTCAGGCAGATGCTCGCCCAGCGGATCGGCCAAACCCAGCAGATCGGCACCGTTTGCGCCATAGCCATGCACGAACACCACGACCGAGCGCGTGTCTCCCGAAACAGGCTCTTTCCGGAGCGCATTCAAAACCCGTGTCATCTGATCCCTTCTCTTTGTTTTGCAACCCGGTAATAGGCCCACAGCACCCGCGCCGCAACCGAACGCCAGGGAGACCAGGCTTCGGCCATTATGCGCAATTTCTTGTCTGTCGGACGGTCAGGCAGGTCATAGAGGATACGCGCTGCTTCTTGCAGGGCGAGATCACCGGGTGCGATGACGTCCGCACGACCCAGTGAGAACATGGCATAGATTTCGGCTGTCCAGACACCGATACCCGGAACTTGCGTCAATGTAGCGACGACATCTGCGTCAGTTGCATCGCGCAGTGCCTTATAGTCGATGCGTGCTTCGGCCAGAGCCCGTGCATATCTGATCTTCTGCCGGCTCAGGCCAACTGCCCGCAGTTCTTCATCCGTCGCCCACATGATCTTGCGCGGGCCGGTCAGCTTGGCATCCCGAAGCCGTTTCCAGATCGCATTTGCCGAAGCCACACTCACCTGCTGGCTGACAATTGCACTCAGCAATTGCGCAAACCCGTCAGGGCGGCGGCGCAGCGGCAACGGGCCGGTCTGATCCATCGCGTAGGCCATGCGCGGACAGGATTGGGCCAGCCATTCGGCCCCTTCCGCAACACAGTCCGGTGTTTCGATGATGCGGCCTACGGACATGCGGCCTCCCTGCTCTGCTATCTCGGGCACGTTAGGCGCATGTGACGCAGATGCAACCCGGTTGTGCCTCAAACACTTAGCCGATAACCATTCGCCCATGACCATGATTTCAACCCTTCCGGACGACCGACGGGCCAAACGCAATGTGGCCGTGCTGGTGGCTGCCCAAGCCATACTGGGCGCGCAGATGCCCATGATGTTCATCGTTGGCGGACTTGCAGGTCAGTCGCTGGCCTCGAACCCCTGTTTGGCGACACTGCCGATATCCCTGATCGTTCTGGGATCGATGCTGGCGGCCACGCCGATCTCGGCCATCATGCAAAAATGGGGCCGTCGCGTCGGGTTTCTTGTTGGGGCAACCGCCGGCGCATTGGGCGGGCTGATCGGAGCCTATGGCCTGTTCCTTGGTTCCTTCCCCATCTTTCTTGTCGGCAGCCTGCTGACTGGTATCTACATGAGTGCGCACGGGTTCTACCGGTTTGCAGCAGCAGATACCGCGTCAGACGATTACCGCCCGAAGGCGATTTCATACGTCATGGCGGGCGGATTGGCGGCCGCCATCATCGGTCCACAGATCGTGAAGCTTACGTCTGAAGCTTACGTCATCCCTTTTCTGGGTACATATATGGCTGTAATCGGGATCAACGTTCTAGGCTCGGCCCTGTTCTTTTTTCTCGACATTCCCACGCCTGCGAAACCTGCGGCCGATGAACCCAAGGGGCGGTCACGGATCGAGCTATTGAAAACGCCCCGCATTGCCGTCGCGATCATCTGTGCCATGGTGTCTTATGCGCTGATGAATCTTGTCATGACCTCGACACCGCTTGCAGTTGTCGGTTGTGGGTTTTCGGCCAATGACGCGGCGGATATCGTGACAAGTCACGTGCTGGCAATGTATGTCCCCAGCTTCTTCACAGGGCACCTGATTGCCCGGTTTGGCGTTGAAAAGATCGTCGCTCTGGGCCTGGCCATACTTGCCGCATCAGGGGTGGTTGCACTGCAAGGCGTTGAACTTGGTAACTTTTTTGTCGCCCTTGTTCTTTTGGGCATTGGTTGGAACTTTGGTTTCATCGGCGCGACCACAATGCTGGCCGCATCTCATGAACCGCAAGAGCGTGGTCGGATGCAGGGCCTTAATGACCTGCTGGTGTTTGGTGGTGTGACACTTGCATCGCTGGCCTCGGGCGGGTTGATGAACTGCTCAGGCGGCTCTGCAATCGAGGGGTGGAATGCTGTTAACCTCGCCATGATCCCTTTGCTGACTCTGGCAGGCGGTGCATTGTTGTGGCTGGTACTGCGCCCGGCCGACCCCGAAAGCGTCTGATCACCAGCGCCCACTGCCGACGGTCCACATCAGGGACAGTCGCTGACGCATTTCGCCTTGTTCAAGCGTTCCTGCCGCCACACGCTCGGGCTGGGCGATGGCCTGCTTCAGAACCCATTCCGCAAGCCAACCTGCATACAGCGCGGGACGCGCATCAGGCGCTATGTCGTCCCGGTTTGATCGCGCCTTGCGCAATCGGTCCAAAGCAGATTGTGCCAGTTGCTGAACGCCCCCCGTCGTACCATCAAGCAAAGGTACGCGACCCCGCTTTTCCAGTTCGGGAATGGCGCGGAACCAATTTGCCACACCGACTCCGTACCCGAAATCGCGCAGCACGCTTTCCTCCGCCGCACCCAGCGCCTGAGCTGAGGCCACGAAAAGCGACCCGGAACTGTGATTGATATAAGCGTCAAAATGTTCCTGATCTTCAAACGGATCCCGATATATGTCCCAACGCCTTACAGCGATATATTCATCCAGAATACCTGCCAGATGCGGCGAGAGGACCCGGGACAGAGGCGTCACCACCTCATGCCTCCGAACTGCGGTGCCTTCTGCGATTTGCTGCAGCGCGTCGCGCCACCATTGCAACCGCATCTCGGCGATCATGGACTCTTGCGTCACCCAAGGCGCACGGGCGACTTCAACATTCAGCGCATAGACCGGAAACAACACCGACCGGGCCGACACCGGAGCCGCCATCGTCGCGCGGAACCTGTCAGGATCAGCCCGCTGCACCAGCGCGGCGCAGGCTTTGACATCATCGTCAAAGACCACGCTCACTCGGCCGCTGCCTTTTGCGGATCACAATCACGGACCAATTTCCATTGGATCGCATCCAGCAGCGCCTCAAAGGACGCATCAACTATGTTCGCGCTTACGCCAACGGTCGACCAACGTCGCCCCTGACCATCTTCGCTGTCGATAATGACGCGTGTCACCGCCTCGGTGCCGCCCTGGGTGATACGGACCTTGAAATCGACAAGGCGCATGTCCGACAAAATCTGCGAGTATTGACCCAAATCCTTCGCCAACGCCTTGGCCAGCGCGTTCACAGGCCCCCTGTCGTTGCCAGACTCGTCCATGGATTCGCTGACCGACAGTTTCTTTTCACCATCCACTTTCACCACAACGACAGCCTCGGACAGGCTGACCATCTTGTTGTATTTGTTTTTCCGCCGCTCAACGGTGACCTTGTAGCGCTTGACCTCGAAGAATTCTGGCAGTTGCCCCAGTTCATCCCGTGCCAACAGTTCGAAACTGGCCTGTGCGGTGTCATAGGAATACCCATCCGCTTCACGGTCCTTGATCCGTTCAAGGATTCGGCTCAATGCGGGATCACCGGATTCAACGCTCAACCCTGCTTCGGTCAGGCGTTTGCGCAGGTTCGACTGACCAGCCTGGTTCGACATAGGAATGATGCGTTCATTGCCTATGCTCGCCGGGTCCACATGCTCGTAAGTCGATGGGTCCTTGAGAATCGCGCTGGCGTGCAACCCCGCTTTGTGCGCAAAAGCCGATGCGCCGACATAAGCCGCCTGCTTGCTGGGAACCCGGTTCAGGACGTCATCCAACATGCGGCTGATGCGGGTCAGCCCGGCCAGCGCCTCAGGGCTGACGCCGGTTTCAAACTGCGACGCATAGGGTTCTTTCAACAGCAACGTCGGAATCAGGGCCGTCAGGTTCGCGTTGCCACAGCGTTCACCCAGCCCATTCAGCGTTCCCTGAATCTGCCGGGCACCTGCTTCGACGGCCGCCAGTGAACAGGCTACTGCATTCTCTGTATCGTTATGGGTGTGAATACCCAACCGTTCGCCCGGCAGGCCTGCTGCGATCACCTCTGATACAATCCGCCCGACCTCGGACGGCAACGCGCCACCGTTGGTGTCGCACAGCACAACCCAACGCGCACCCGCCTCCATCGCGGCCCGGCAAACTTCAGTCGCGTATTCCGGGTTGCCCTTGTACCCGTCAAAGAAATGTTCCGCATCGAACAGCGCCTCGCGCCCTTGCGCAACGATATGTGCCACCGAAGCACGAACGTTTTCCGTGTTCTCTTCAAGCGAAATACCAAGCGCATGGGTCACGTGATAGTCATGGGACTTGCCAACCAGACAAACGGCCTGCGTACCCGCATTCATCACCGCAGCCAGCACATCGTCATTCTCGGCCGAACGCCCCGCCCGTTTGGTCATGCCAAAGGCCGTCAACCGGGCCGCGGTCTTTGGGGCAGCCTCGAAAAACGCGCTGTCGGTGGGGTTGGCGCCGGGCCAGCCGCCTTCGATGTAATCCACCCCCAATGCGTCCAGCGCCTGTGCGATCTGTACTTTTTCAGCGGTCGAAAACTGCACGCCCTGCGTCTGCTGCCCGTCACGCAGGGTGGTGTCATAAAGATAGAGGCGTTCTCTGGTCATTTGCCTCTCTCCAATTCTCGCTTCAATTCTCTTAGACGAGACTGAACAAACGCAAAGCTCGGCTTTGTACGCCAAGCGGGAGCAACATCAAGTTGAGAAACATCAGAAAAGTGAACTCCTGCTTCCTTGGCGTCATCCAACGCATGCTGCAATTCGATACTGTTTCCAGAGGCAAATGCCGCTCTGACTTGATGAAAATATGGCAATGCATCGAGTTCGTCTTTTTCAATCGACCAGGAAGCAACATTATTTCCGTCTTTTATTTTTACGCCAGCAGCTTTGAAACCGTCTCGGATCATATCAGCCTGCGCCCAATTTTTTTCTGTCCTTGCTTGGGACCTCACCATCAAGAGTTCTTGGATCAAGTCATCCAACTCCTCGCCAATCTGCGATGTTTGTGCCCACGCCCCCGCCTCAGGTAACAGCAAACCCAGCAATTGCGCACTTGCCAAGAAGTTCTGCAGCAAACCTGAAGTTAGATTCATAGGTTCATTCAGTGCTGTTTTTTGACGGCTTATCTGACGCTCCAAACGGTAAAGTTCTGTCATAGCACCTGCAGTGTTCAAGTCATCAGCTAAAGCCTCGACAACAGCAGGTGCCGCGCTGGCAGCGGGTTCGATGCCCGATGTCAGCGCCCGCCACTTGCGCAGCGTCGCCTCTGCCTCACGGGCCTTCTTCTCGGTCCAGTCCATCGGCTTGCGATAATGCGTCTGCAGGAAAACGAACCGGATCACTTCGCCCGGAACGCCCTGCTCCAGCAGATCATGCACGGTAAAGAAATTGCCCAGCGATTTGGACATCTTCCTGCCTTCGACCTGCAACATCTCATTGTGCAGCCAGACCCGCGCGAATTCACCATGCGGGTGCGCGCATTTGCTCTGCGCGATCTCGTTCTCGTGGTGCGGGAACATCAGGTCGTTGCCGCCACCGTGGATATCAAAACTCTCGCCCAACAACTCATAGCTCATGGCCGAGCATTCGATGTGCCACCCCGGACGTCCCCGCCCCCATGGGCTGTCCCAGCCCGGCAGTTCATCAGTTGACGGTTTCCACAGAACGAAATCCATCGGGTTCTTCTTGTAGGGCGCCACCTCGACCCGCGCGCCTGCGATCATGTCGTCCACCGAGCGCCCCGACAGTTTTCCGTAGCTCTCTTTCCAACTGTCGACAGCAAACAGAACATGGCCTTCGGCGGCATAGGCATGGCCCTTGGCGATCAGATCTTCGATCATTGCGATCATCTGAGCAATGTACTGGGTCGCGCGCGGCATCTCGGTTGGCTCCAACGTGCCCAAAGCACCCATATCATGCAGGTACCAGCCGATGGTTTCATTAGATCGTTCCTGCACCAACTGCTCGAGCGTTCCTTCGGCCCCGGCCTGCTTGCGCTTGAGGGCGGTCGCGTTGATCTTATCGTCCACGTCTGTGAAGTTGCGCACATAGGTCACGTGTTCTGCGCCGTAGACATGGCGCAACAGACGATAAAGAACGTCGAACACCACAACCGGGCGGGCGTTGCCCAGATGCGCGCGGTCATAGACCGTCGGACCACAGACATACATCCGCACGTTTTCAGGATCGATCGGCACGAAGTCTTCTTTCGTCCGCGTCCGCGTGTTGTGCAGCTTGATCGTCGTCATCGGTCGGGCTCCTAGGAAACAGCAAATGCTTGCGCGTTGGCGCGGGCTTAGCAACTTGTCTCAGGGATGAAAACGAAAGAAACCGGCCCGCTTGATAAATCAGCAGGTAATGCAGCAGATAATGATGCAGGTCACCGGGTTCATATCCCATCGGTTATCATGGCGTCACCCTCAAGCCAAGCATTGAGTTTACTCGAACGCTTCGGCACAGTGCCGGTCATGGATCGAAACTACGTCAATTTCATCTGCAAAGAACTCCCCGGAGCCGAACTGTCGGACCCGTGGGGCGGCGGGCATGACGCCTGGAAAATCGGCGGCAAGATGTTTGCCTGTATCGGAATTGCAAATGACGGCGTGTCGGTCAAAACGCCCGACGTTGAAACGGCGCAGATGGTGATCGATGCTGGTGTCGGAATGAAAGCCCCCTATTTTCACCGTAGCTGGGTCCGCCTGCCGTTTGATGCCGAAACAGACGAGCTGCGCCATCGTTTGACGGTTTCATATGACCTCGTTCGCGCGTCGTTGACTAAAAAACTTCAGGCGACCTTGCCACCGCGAAGCTGATTGACAAACCGTTTCTGCTCTGCCCCATTCAGCGCAAGGCAACCAGGGGCGATGGTATGAAATTGTCTGAACGCATCACGCAGATCACCGGCGGCGGCAGCGACGGCTGGGACGTGTTTTACCGCGCCCGCCGGATGCTGAGCGAAGGACTAGCCGTAACCGAGCTGACAATCGGTGAACATGACACCCGAACCGACCCTTCGATTCTTCAGGCGATGGAGCTCTCGGCCCGCAACGGCCATACAGGTTACGCGATGGTGCCCGGCACGGACCTGCTGCGCGACACGGTTGCCGCACGGGTTCAGACCCGCACAGGTGTTCCTACCTCGCGGAAGAACGTTCTGATCACCCCCGGCGGGCAAGCCGCCCTGTTCGCGTCACATATGGCCGTGTGCGACCCCGGTGATGTGGGCCTGTTCCTCGACCCTTACTATGCCACCTATCCCGGAACAATTCGGGGCGTTGGCGCTGTTGCCCGCGCGGTTCAAACCACCGCTGAAGACGCTTTCCAGCCCAAAGCCGAGTGGATCGACGCTGCTGCTGAAGGCGCTGTTTCGCTGTTGATCAACACGCCAAACAATCCGACCGGTGTGGTCTATTCCCGTCAATCGCTGGAGGAGGTCGCCGATGTCTGCCAGCGGCGCGATCTCTGGCTGATTTCGGATGAGGTTTACGACACGCAGGTCTGGGACGGCGAACACATTTCTCCGCGTACGCTGCCCGGCATGGCAGAACGCACACTTGTGGTTGGATCCATGTCCAAGTCCCACGCCATGACCGGGTCGCGGTGTGGATGGGTCGTCGGCCCCAAGGAGGTCATCAGCCATCTGATCAACCTGGCCACCCACACCACCTACGGCGTTCCCGGGTTCGTGCAGGATGCCTCCAGTTATGCGCTGACCGCAGGTGTTGAACTGGAAGAAAAGATCGCCGCCCCGTTCCGCCGTCGACGTGCCCTGGCAATGGATATACTGGCCTCGCAAAACACCGTAGGCCTCGTACCTACGCAGGGTGCCATGTATCTGATGCTGGATATCCGCGCGACCGGGTTGTCGGGGGACGCGTTTGCCAACGCGCTGCTGAACGCACACAGAATTGCCGTCATGCCCGGCGAAAGCTTCGGCAAGGCTGCTACCGGGCACATACGGGTTGCCATGACCGTGGAGGATGAACGCTTTGCAGTGGCGCTGAAAACGCTTTGTACTTTCGCGTCACAACTTGCGAGGAAGCACGCAGCAGAATAGACCGTTTGTCAGAAACGGAATGTTGTACGCAGATTGAAGACGTTGGAATCCAAGCCACCGGTGGATCGGGTAACATCATCGAAGTCTTGCCGCAGCGCTTCACCGCTGATGACAAAATTCTCACCAATCGGATAAGCAATGCCGATTCCGTAAACGGCGGCGGTATCGCTATCGACGGATGTTTCGGCCCGTGCCGCGCCAACGACCACATACCCCAGCGCACTGCCGAAATCGTACCCGCCACGCAATTTCAAACGGGTCATGCTGTCCAGGCTTCCCTGAGACTGGTTTAGGTTCAGGGACAGGCGGTTGTATTCAAGTTCACCGCCAAGAACGAAATTCCCGAAGTCCTGATCATAGCCTACATGCGCCCCAAAAGAAGTGTCATCTCCGCTTGATCCCCCCGGTCCATCCGCATCCGCGTATCCAAAGCTGAGCCCTATGTAGCCGCCTGTCCAATCCTCTGCCAAACCAGAGCTGGCGCTGACGATCAGAGCCGCAGCAATCAGGGCAGGAAGAGGTTTAAAAGTCTGGTTCAACGCAACTTCGCTCGGGCTTCAGATCATGTGTTAGGTTCAAAATTAACTGGGATCGCTTTTGTCGGAATTCAATTCCCTGCACGTAAAGCTCAAGGGTAAGTGAATGCAGTATAACAGATTTCAGTCATCGCGGGAGAAAATCTGTCTCAGAAATCCGTCAGAGTTTTGTTGGGCAGATATTTGCTGAAGTAAATTCCGTTGAGGTCGCAAACAGAACAGAATGCGTCGCCGTGTTTTGGAATTCTTGCGCCAAACGTTGAGAGGCGGAATGACGGACCACGACTGGAAAATCAGCCTGATCAGCCGCACCATTGGTGCGGACAGGGGGCGTGCAGCGAGAGGGCGGCCGTAAGCGGCCATTAGCCAGTCCCCAAACATCTCTCAACGATCGGAAAAAGAAATGAACGACCAATCCCGCAACACCTCGCGCAGCGGCGGACGCGCAGCGCGTCGCGCGGCCCGTGCCACTGCATTGCCTGATCATCTGCGCCCCGTGCGCCCCGGTATGGAAGGCGGCGTTCTGAATGTCCTGACACAGGCACAGATAGAACGTATCCACGAGGCCGCCCTGACAGCACTTGAGACTATTGGTCTTGCCGACGCTCCGCAAAGCGGAATCGACTATTTGGTCGGTGCAGGCTGTATTTTGGGTGATGATGGCCGCATCCGCTTTCCCCGTGCCCTTGTCGAAGACACGATCGCAAAAGCGAACCGCAAGGTTACGTTGTACAGCCGCGATGGAAAGACCGATCTGGAACTGGCAGGTACCAAAGTACATTACGGCACGGCTGGCGCCGCCGTTTCCATGGTCGACGTTCATGGTCGTGAATATCGCGATTCAACCGTGCAGGACCTGCATGATGCCGCACGCATCTGCCAGCAGCTTGACAATATTCACTTTGTTCAACGCCCCATGGTCTGTCGCGATATCGCCGACAACCTTGAAATGGACCTGAACACGATCTACGCAAGTTGTTCGGGAACGTTCAAACATATCGGCACGTCCTTCACAGAACCAAGCCACGTCGCCCCCGCGATGGAGATGATCTACATGATCGCGGGCGGCGAAGACAAATATCGCGAGCGCCCTTTTGTCTCGAACTCGAACTGCTTCGTCGTCCCGCCGATGAAATTCGCCACAGAAAGCTGTGAAGTGATGGAGGAGTGCATCAAGGCCGGTATGCCGGTGCTGTTGCTGTCAGCCGGGATGGCTGGTGCCACCGCGCCATCGACAATCGCCGGTGCAATCGCCCAGGCGACAGCGGAATGCCTTGCTGGTCTGGTTTATGTAAATGCCGTAAGCCCCTGTGCCCCGGCAATTTTTGGCACTTGGCCCTTTGGCCTTGATCTGCGAACTGGCGCAATGTCCATCGGTTCGGGTGAACAAGCCCTGTTGACGGCAGGTTGTGCCCAGATGCACCGTTTCTACGATTTGCCGGGAGGCGCAGCAGCCGGTGCATCAGATTCGAAGCTGCCTGACATGCAAGCCGGATGGGAACAGATGTGCTCGAACGTGATGGCGGGGTTGTCCGGGTTGAACATGGTTTATGAGGCCGCTGGTATGCACGCTTCTCTGCTGGGCTTCTGCTTTGAAAGCCTCATTCTCAGCGACGACCTGATCGGTCAGGCACAGCGCTGTGTGCGCGGGATCGAAGTGACGGATGAAACCTTGGCACTGGATCAGATCGCATCCGTATGCATGGGGGGACCTGGTCATTATCTGGGAACAGATGCAACCCTCAGCCGGATGCAGGCTGACTATGTCTATCCGACGTTTGGCGACCGCTCTTCCCCCAAGGAGTGGGTGGAGCTCGGTAAGCCGGATCTGGTTGAAAAGGCAACTGCCCGCAAGGAAGAGATACTGTCCACCCCGTCAGCGGCCCGGTTCGACCCGCTGCTTGACGCGGAGCTTCGGGAAAAGTTCAACATTCACTTGCCGATATAGCATCTGAAAAAGCGGCCCGATGAGTGTCGGGCCGCCCTTTCTTGTTTACCCGTTGCTGGGCGGAAGCAATCCTGCCTCTTGTGCAACGGCCACCTCATCAGCGTCCAGCGCCCCGTCGCCGTTTGCGTCCATCGCCGAGAACGTGTCGGCGTCAACGTCGGGCAACACGGCCTGGATTTCCTCGATGGTCAGAACGCCATCGCCATTGGCATCGGTTGAGGACTGCGCCGAGAGCACTCCCGGCAGGGTCAGAGCAGCGATGGAAATCCCAATCAAATACTGCGGTTTCATTTTGGTGCCTCCTGGATAGGTTGATTATGTCTTCGTCCGGACAGGCCCCAGAAACACCGCAACAGCCACGCGCGTCACCCGTTTTGCGCGATCGGGAGGAAATCGCGCCAATCCTTGCGTGTTTGACCGAGTCGGAGTCGCGAAGCGCCGCCGGGCAAAACTCCGCCAGACCCATTTCGGCGGGACATGCCCGAAAGGCATTGCCTGATCCGGCAAGACTGCGCTTATCCGAGCAGCTCGGCGCAAAAAAGAAAGGGGGCCGAAGCCCCCTGTCAGTTTCGCCATCCAGGCTCATTTCGTTGACCGCCCGGTATTTTTTTGCCTGCGGCCTGGACGTCGCATGGAACGAGCGCACCCGTTCCGTGAAAGAGTGGGAAGGAGCAAGTATTCCGCCCCACCCTGTTCCCGGCCAACACGGGCATGTCGGCCGAGTGGAGAAAGGTCAATTGGTAAGTTTTGTGTCCTTTCTCCGTGTTCGTCGGGGTCGGTTACCTAGGGCAGCGTCCGACCCCTACGCCCCGGGGTGCCGGGGCGTTGTTCTCAGCTACACCCGCTTGTCGCGCCGCAGGTGTTGCACTTCATGCAGGTGCCGTTGCGCACCAGCGTGTAGTTTCCGCATTCACCACAAGGGTCACCTTCATAACCCTGCATCTTGGCCTTTGTGCGGGCGTCCATGCTGGTGGCCACCGCCGTTTCGGCTGGCGGTTCTTCGAAAGCAGCTGCGGGTTCGGCCATGCCATTCAATTCAGCCTGGCCAGCATTGAACACAGCCAGATCCTGTGGCAAGCGCTTACGCAGATACCCAGTCGAGCTGATTTGTTTCAACACTTCCAAAGACTTGGACGCGGCACTTTCGCTGATTTCAGAGACGTTCGAGACACCCTCGTCTTCACCGCGACCCAGATCGTCAAAGGTAGCGCCCTCGGGTTTCACATGGGCCAGATCGGTGCGATCCAGGTAGGACACGGCCAGTTCGCGGAAGATGTAATCCAGGATCGACGTCGCATTCTTGATCGAATCGTTACCCTGCACCATCCCCGCCGGTTCGAACTTGGTGAATGTGAACGCATCCACGAACTCTTCCAGCGGCACGCCATATTGCAGGCCAACCGACACGGCGATGGCGAAGTTGTTCATCATCGCCCGGAAGCCAGCGCCTTCCTTGTGCATGTCGATGAAAATCTCGCCCAACTGACCGTCTTCGAACTCACCTGTGCGCAGGTACACCTTGTGGCCACCGACGATTGCCTTCTGGGTATAGCCCTTGCGGCGATGCGGCAGTTTCTCGCGATGGCTGCGGATGATCTCTTTGACCACAACCTTCTCGATCACCTTTTCTGCCAGGACGACGGCCTTTTCCTGCATCGAACCGCTTTCCAGCACTTCTGCCGCCTCGTCGTCATCCTCGACCAGTGCAGCCGCCAGTGGCTGCGACAGTTTCGAGCCGTCACGATAAAGCGCGTTGGCCTTCACACCCAACGACCAGCTGAGTTCATAGGCTTTCTGGCAGTCTTCGATGGTCGCGTCATTCGGCATGTTGATCGTTTTCGAGATCGCACCCGAGATGAAGCTCTGTGCCGCCGCCATCATGGTGATATGACTGTCAACTCCAAGGAAACGCTTGCCTTTCTTGCCACACGGATTGGCGCAATCGAAGATCGAGTAGTGATCTTCCTTCAGATGCGGCGCACCTTCCAGTGTCATGGTTCCGCAAACGTGGTCATTGGCTGCCTCGATATCCGCACGGGTAAAGCCCAGATGCCGCAGCAGATCGAAGGTCGGATCGTTCAGTTTAGTCGCCGGGATGCCAAGAACGCCCGTGCAGAAATCTTCACCCAGTGTCCATTGGTTGAAGACGAAACGGATGTCGAAGGCGCTTTCCAGCGCGGCGTCCACCTTTGCCAGTTCATTCGGGCCAAAGCCGTGACCGGTCAGCGAGGTATGGTTGATCCCCGGCGCGTTGCCGATGGTGCCGTGACCTACGGCATAGGATACGATCTCTTCGATCTGCGACGAGGAATAGCCCAGCTTTTCCAGCGCCGAAGGCACCGAGCGGTTGATGATCTTGAAGTAGCCGCCACCGGCCAGCTTCTTGAACTTCACCAGTGCAAAGTCAGGCTCAATCCCGGTGGTGTCGCAATCCATCACCAGACCAATGGTGCCGGTTGGAGCAATCACGGTGGCCTGCGCGTTGCGATAGCCGTTCTTCTCACCAAGGCTCAGCGCCTCATCCCAGGCTGACATGGCCAAATCGACCAAACGTTTGTCGGGGCAGTTGCCATGATCCAGCGGCACTGGCTTGACCGCCAGTTTCTCGTATCCGTCTGTCACGCCTTGCGCCGCACGGCGATGGTTGCGGATGACGCGCAGCATGTGGTCCGCGTTGCGCTCATAGCCTGTGAACGGGCCAAGCTCACCGGCAATCTCGGCCGAGGTCGCATAGGCCACGCCGGTCATGATCGCAGTCAGCGCGCCACAGATCGCCCGACCCTCGTCCGAGTCGTAGCTGTAGCCCATGTTCATCAGCAATCCGCCGATATTGGCATAGCCCAGACCCAAGGTGCGGAAGTCATAGGACAGTTGCGCAATTTCTTTCGACGGGAACTGCGCCATCGTCACCGAGATTTCCAGCGTCAGGGTCCACAGGCGTGAGGCATGCATATAATCCGCTGCTTGGAACTCTCCATCCTTGAGGAAGGTCAGCAGGTTCATCGACGCCAGATTACAGGCCGTGTCGTCAAGGAACATGTATTCCGAGCACGGGTTCGAGCCGCGGATCTCACCATCTTCGGGGCATGTGTGCCATTCGTTGACCGTGTCGTGGAACTGGATGCCCGGATCAGCACAAGCCCATGCGGCGTGACCAACCTTTTCCCAAAGATCGCGCGCCTTGACGGTCTTTGCGACTTTGCCATCGGTGCGGTTGATCAGCTGCCAGTCCGCGTCTTTCTCGACAGCAGTCAGGAACGCGTTGGTCACGCGGATCGAGTTGTTCGAGTTCTGGCCCGAGACCGAGCTGTAAGCGTCCGAATCCCAGTCTGTATCATAAGTCGGGAACTCGATGCTGTCGTGGCCCTGCTTGGCGTAATCCAGAACGCGTTTGATATAAGTTTCCGGGATCGCGACCTTTTTTGCCTCTCGAACGGCCGTTTTCAACGCGTCGTTCTTTTTCGGATCGTAGGCATCTTCCTGCGCGCCGTCCCACGTGCGGATAGCCTCGAAAAGGCCGTTCAGCATCTTCTCGTGCATCTTCGATCCGGCAACGATCGAGGCCACCTTCTGCTCTTCAATCACCTTCCATTCGATGAATTTCTCGATGTCAGGGTGATCTGCATCAACGATCACCATCTTTGCTGCCCGACGGGTTGTCCCGCCTGATTTGATCGCGCCAGCGGCGCGGTCGCCGATCTTGAGAAAGCCCATCAACCCCGAAGACTTACCGCCACCCGACAGCGCCTCGCCTTCTGCACGCAGATGGCTGAAGTTGGTCCCGGTGCCCGAGCCGTATTTGAACAGGCGCGCCTCGCGCACCCACAGATCCATGATGCCGCCTTCGTTCACCAGGTCGTCATCAACCGACTGGATGAAGCAGGCATGCGGCTGCGGATGTTCATAGGCCGATTTCGACTTGGTCAGCTTGCCGGTCTTGTAGTCGACATAGTGGTGCCCCTGCGCCGGTCCGTCGATGCCATAGGCCCAGTGCAGGCCAGTGTTGAACCATTGCGGAGAGTTCGGTGCCGCGCGCTGGGACGCCAGCATATAGCGCATCTCGTCAAAATAGGCACGCGCGTCTTCCTCGGTCGAGAAATAGCCGCCCTTCCAGCCCCAATAGGCCCAGGCACCGGCCAGACGATCGAACACTTGCTTCGACGATGTTTCTCCTTCGAACTCTGCGCCCTCAGCCGGAACCGAGCGCCACAGAAATTCGGGAACATCTTTTTCTTTCACTTTCTTGAGCTTGGTGGGCACCCCCGCCTTGCGGAAGTATTTCTGCGCAATTACATCGCTTGCGACCTGCGACCAGCTGGAAGGGACTTCGACGTCATCCAGCCGAAAAACAATTGTACCGTCCGGATTTCGGATTTCAGACGTTGCGGACACAAAATTCAGTTCCGCATAGGCGTCCTGATCCGATTTGGTGAATTTTCTTTCAATCTTCATGTCCGCAGCCCTGGTTAATACAGCTCAATTTCCGATTCCCGACACCAAATCTTGTGTTGCAGGGTGTCGCCCACAACGCCCTGAGAAGCGTGCAAAAAGGTACTGTTCGCTGCCTGAGACAGCGTAAAGCCGCTAGTGCGACCGCACGTAAATCGCTTGTGCTTATCCGACCCTCGCCCGCTGCCTTTTCCGGTTTAAACACCAGATATTGTGGCACTCTCGTTGGCTCATACAATTTGACGTATATTCCCATAGTAGGTCAACGCCCTTTTTCGGTCATTTTTGAAATCTTTTATATTGACCTGACCGTTGTGTAAGCCCGTCTGCGAGCGGGCGGCGATTCCTCCACAGCTTCATCCACGGCAAATTTCCGCCGACGCCTGGAAGGCTCACAACGAATTCCCGTTTTTACCAGCATAGTTATCAGCATTTGATCAACTAATGGCATGCTGGTTACGCTGAACGAGAATCAACACCGTTCGGGCAGACGGACCCGCGCCCTGCACAAAACGGTGCCCCCAAGAGGGAGGAGACTCAAACGAATGAAGTTGTTTCAGTCTATCCCGGCGGTAGCCTGCATCGTGGCGTGCGCACCACAAGATGTGCCCATCGCGTCACGCAGCGCACAGTTTGACACCTTCCCTCAGCGCCTGTTCGACACGTTTGAAACCAGTTGTTCGGGCCCCGGCGAGTCTTTCAAGAAAATCAGGAATCAAGTTTTTGAATGCAGTGAATTCCTGCCTCCCAAGGCGACGGCTTATCTGATTCTGAACTATGACGGCCATCCGCAGGATCTTCCTCAAAGTGTCATGCGCCTTACATCAACGAAAACAAACGCCGGATATCGCGTAGACGCACGCGTTTTCTTCCACGTGCCGCAAAAATCCGGCACCGCAGTTGAAGTTCCAGTTGAAAGCAAGGTTTTGGACCAGGCCATCAGCGAGCTCTACCAGTCAATGGGAGGCTCGCCGAATTAGCTTGATGGAAATGGTCGGGGCGGCAGGATTCGAACCTACGACCCCCTGTACCCAAAACAGGTGCGCTACCAGACTGCGCCACGCCCCGGACCGTGCGCCTTCCTAACGATGCCGATCTGATTTGAAAAGCCCTAACAGGGCCAAATTGCGGGTCCTTGCGAAAAAATTTCGTGCTTCATCTCTGTCCCGGGCGCGATGGAGTAGCGCGCAGACAATCCGCCATTAATTTCCAACACCGCAAAAACGGAATCGCCCCCTTCAATCGGCGTAAGATCACCCGGAATCGCCCCTTCATGCACACGCGTCACCAAACCGGTGCGATCCACAAAAATCATATCAAGCGGGATCAGGGTGTTCTTCATCCAGAAGGCAACAGGCTGCGGCGGATCAAACACGAACAACATGCCGGATCGAGTCGGCAACGATTCGCGAAACATCAATCCGCGGGCTCTCTCCTGCGGCGTGACAGCGACTTCGACGTTAAACTGCACCGTCGCACTGTCATTTCTGAGCGTCACCCGGTCCGACCTGCATGCAGCAACAGCACTTCCTGCCCACAACGTTAAGAATATGGTCAAGACTGCCAGAATCCGTTTCATGCGGTTCAGCTATCCAATGCTGCTTCCCAGGCCAGAACCTGCGCGGCCATCCGGCCACGCTTGCCGTCGATCACTCTCATGGCCAGCGCTTCGCCGGGCTGAAGATCAGCGAGCCCCGAGCGGCGCAACACCTCAATGTGAAGGAATACGTCTTCGTTACGCCCAAAGACATTCGCAAATCCGAAACCTTTGCCTTTGTCGAACCACTTTACCCGCGCGGCTTCCAGGGGCGCTTCTGCAATAACCTCCGGATCCAGCTCGGCGAAGTCGGCAAGCATCATCGAGTCGGTCCGCGCCGGCGGATCAATGGCGACAACCTCTACCGCCTGAACCCCCCGGTCCGTGCGGTGAGTCATGATTTCAATGCTGGCACCGTCCGCAACCGAGCTCTGGCCGAAATTGCGCAGAACATTCACGTGCAACAGGATATCAGGGCCGCCCTCTTCGGACACAACAAAGCCATACCCCTTGGCAGGGTCGAACCATTTTACGTGTCCACGGACGCGGTACATGTTGTTCAGGTCTTCTGGCACGGTTTTCCCATCGCGAATATCAACAGTTCGTTAAGGGTTTGTTGTTTATGGGAATGGCAGGCAAATTCAAGCTGAAAAAATCCTTTATTTTCTGCTTGTTGCATTTCACGACACGTGAACGTCATGGATTCAACCTTTCAACATGCCACGCCGATCCCGGCTCAATTCGTTGCCATCTGAACCGATCATGCAAGCGGAATGCTCCATCGGCCCAGAACTCAATCTCTGTAGGCGTCAATCTGTACCCGCCCCAAAATGGCGGACGCGGTGGATTCGGCCCAAGTTTCGCGGTCACTTTTGCGACCTCTGCCATCAAAGCTGTCCGGCTCGAAAGCGGTTGCGACTGCTTTGAAGCCCACGCGCCCAGCCGGCTTTTCAATGACCTTGATGCATAATACTCATCTGCCTGGGGCCCGTTTTCACGACTTATTGTACCACGAACACGAAGTTGACGCCGCAAAGATTTCCAATGCATCACAAACGCAGCTTTTCCGGCGGTGTCCAGTTCTCTGGCTTTGGCACTTTCGTAGTTGGTAAAGAAAACAAACGAATCCGCTTCGATTTCCTTCAACAACACCATGCGTGCATTGGGCAAGCCATCCGGGTCAACGGTTGCAAGCGCAATCGCATTCGGATCGTTCAGTTCGGTTTCTTCAGCCTCAGCCAACCACCGGGCCGCTATTTCAAACGGATCGGAGCCAGCAAAGATGCCATCACGCTCGGTCATTTCCATCCCCTGGAAAGTATTAACGACGAACCTAAGGCGAGAACCCGCTGCGGGCAAGAGCGCACGGCCTTGATGCAACGCAACCAATGGCATAAACCAACTCAACATAACGCGAAGACAGGCGGAGAACCGAACATGTCAAATCAGTTGATGGCCGGCAAGCGCGGCCTCATCATGGGACTGGCCAATGACAAATCAATAGCATGGGGAATCGCCCGCGCCTTGTCGAATGCCGGGGCCGAGCTGGCCTTTTCCTATCAAGGCGACGCTTTGAAAAAACGCGTCGACCCACTGGCGGCGCAATTGGCGAGCGAAATCGTTCTGCCCTGCGACGTCAGTGACGAGGCATCTATCGATGCGCTTTTTACGGCACTGGAAGAGAAATGGGGAAAACTGGACTTCGTCGTTCACGCCATCGGCTTTTCTGACAAGAACGAACTGCGCGGCCGGTATGTCGACACCAGCCGCGCCAATTTCAAACTGACGATGGATGTGTCGGTCTATTCTTTCACAGCAGTGATGCAGCGCGCAGAAAAGATGATGTCCGAAGGCGGTAGTGCCTTGACGCTTACGTACTACGGGGCCGAACAGGTCATGCCGCATTACAATGTGATGGGGGTTGCCAAGGCCGCGCTTGAGGCGTCGGTCAAATACCTGGCTGAAGATCTGGGCAAGGATGGCATCCGGGTGAACTCTATTTCAGCCGGCCCGATCAAAACCCTGGCCGCCAGTGGTATCGGTGACTTCCGCTATATCATGAAGTGGAATGAATATAACTCTCCCCTACGTCGGAACGTGACCATTGACGATGTCGGAAACTCGGCCCTGTATCTGTTGTCGGATCTGTCCAGCGGCGTAACCGGTGAAAACCTGCACGTGGATTCCGGGTATCATATTGTCGGCATGAAGGCCGTTGACGCACCGGACGTTGAAAAAGGTTAAGAACATGAGCGCCAAAGACCGCCTGCCCCACGAAAAAGGCTTTCACATCAGCTGGGACCAAATTCATCGCGATTCGCGAGCACTGGCTTGGCGTCTTGACGGGCAAGGGCCCGATGATGGCAACTGGCGGGGTGTTGTCGCGATCACGCGCGGGGGCATGGCGCCTGCAATGATCGTCAGCCGCGAACTGGACATCCGCACAGTCGATACGATCAGCGTACGTTCATACCACCATCAGGAACAGGGTGAGGCAGAGGTGTTGAAAGCTCCGGACGTCGATCTGATGCGCGACGGGACCGGTATTCTGATCATCGACGACCTTGTAGACAGTGGAAAGACGCTGGAACTGGTGCGGGATATGTATCCGAAGGCACATTTCGCAACGGTTTACGCCAAACCCAAGGGCCGCCCGATGGTGGATACCTTCATCACCGAGGTCAGCCAGGACACATGGATCTTTTTCCCATGGGATATGGCCCTTCAATATGTCGAGCCGTATCGCGGCACCGATTGATTCCAGAACAGTAGACCGCACATGACGCTCAGCCGTACCGCCGCAACATTCGCACCTCCGGTGATGGAGGCACGCCGATGGGTCGAGGGAGTTGCGTTCTCATCCGACCGCCCGTTGATCAACGTAAGCCAGGCGGCCCCGGTCGATCCGCCGCCGCTGGCCTTGCGGCAGGCCATGGCCGAGTTTGCCGTTCGCGAAGACAGCGCACATCTTTATGGCCCGGTTTTGGGCAATGACGATCTGCGCGCTGAACTGGCGGCGCAGATCAGTTCTCACTATGCAGCACAGGTAGATGCACCTCGGATCGCCATCACTTCAGGCTGCAATCAGGCGTTTTCGGCCGTGATATCGGCGATCACCGGCGAAGCGGATGAGGTCATTCTGCCAACCCCATGGTATTTCAACCATAAAATGTGGTTGGACATGGCCGGCGTACAGGCCGTGGACCTGCCGACCGGCGATGACCTTCTACCCGATCCAGAGCGTGCGCGCGGTTTGATTACGGACAAGACCCGCGCCATTGCACTGGTCACGCCCAACAATCCGGGCGGTGTCGAATACCCTGCCGAACTTGTCAGGGCCTTCTATAACCTGGCCCGTGAAACCGGGATTCGCCTGATCGTCGATGAAACCTATCGCGATTTTGACAGTCGCAGTGGCCCCCCTCATGATCTGTTTCAGCAACCAGACTGGGACGAAACCCTTGTCCACCTATACTCTTTTTCCAAGGCTTATCGTCTGACGGGCCACAGGGTTGGCGCCATCGCGACAAGCCCGGCGCTGTTGGCCGAGGTGGAAAAATTTCTGGACACGGTCGCCATTTGCCCGGGCCAGATCGGCCAGTTCGCAGCGTTATGGGGGATGCAAAACCTGTCGCAATGGCTGGCCGGCGAGCGCGATGAAATTCTGGACCGCCGCGCAGCCATTGCAGAAGGGATTCCGGCGCTTGAAGTCCGGGGGTGGCGACTTTTGGGACTTGGAGCCTATTTCGCCTATCTCGAACATCCGTTTGACATGCCGTCGGATGAGTTTGCCCGTCGTCTGGTCAGCGAAGCAGGTGTGCTGCTGTTACCCGGCACCATGTTCATGCCGGATCATGACCCGGCCGGAAAACGACAGGTTCGCATTGCTTTTGCCAATCTGGATCGGGCCGGGCTGGGTCAATTGTTCGACCGGTTGCAGGACCTGTCCTTCTAAGCTTGCCCCTCGGCGGTGTGCGTCGTATTCAGGGCCGCAACCGACAGGGCAGAACTCTGCCGAAAAAACAAGAGGGCATCATGGCCGCAGGCGCTAAAAGTCTTTCGAAAACCTTTGTCTGGATTCTGATGGGCCTGCTGATGCTGGGCCTTGCGGGATTCGGCGCAGTCAACCTCAGCGGGACGATCCGCACAGTTGCGCAAGTCGGCGACGAAAGCATCTCGGTAGAAGATTATGTGCGCGAATTGCAGCGCGAGATCCGAGCGGTCGAAGCACAATCCGGGCAACCTTTGCAGATGTCGCAAGCGCGCGAGCTGGGTCTGGACCGAAACGCCCTTGCCCGCCTGACCGCTTTGGCAGCGCTGGATAACGAGGTCGGTCAGCTTGGGATTTCCATCGGCGATGAGAACCTTCAGCAAGAGATCATCTCGATTCCGGCGTTTCAGGGTGTCAACGGAACTTTTGACCGTGAGTCCTATCGCTTTCAGCTGGAGCAGGTCGGCATGACCGATTCCGAATTCGAATCCGATCTGCGCAAGGAATCCGCCCGAACGATCGTACAGGGCGCAATCATGGGCGGCGTGAAAATGCCGGCAACGCTGACGGACACGATGGTCGACTACATCGGTGCGCGGCGCAGCTTTACGGTCGCAACCGTTGGAACCGAAGCGCTGGATACACCCGTGACCGACCCAACGGATGCGCAGATCCAGACATTCTATGATGACAACGGTGACCAGTTTACCCTGCCCCGCACCAAGAAACTGACATATACGATTCTGTCGCCTGCAATGTTGGTTGACACGGTGGAAATCGACGAAGACGCGCTGCGGAAGCTTTATGAAGAACGGTCCGACGAATACAACCAGCCCGAACGCCGCCTGGTTGAACGCCTGAACTTCTCGAACGAACAGGCCGCCAATGACGCTTTGGCGCAGCTTGAAGTTGGTGGCACGACCTTTGAACAGTTGGTCCGGGATCGCGATCTTGAACTCAACGACATCGATCTGGGCGACGTGACACGTGAGGATCTGGGCGATGCTGCGGACGCCGTATTTGCGGCCGAGCTTGACACAGTCGTAGGCCCGTTGCCTTCGGTGTTTGGTCCGGCCCTGTTCCGTGTTAACGGATCACTGGCCGCGAACAATGTTCCATTTGAAGAGGCCGAGCCGGCACTTCGGGAAGAGTTGGCGACGGAACGCGCCCGCCGTCTGATCGAGGCGCAATCCGAAGATATCAACGACATGCTGGCCGGCGGTGCCACTCTGGAAGAACTGGCTGAAGAAACCGAAATGGAACTGGGTCAGATCGACTGGACCCGCGACAGCGCTGAAGGCGTTGCGGCATATGACGGGTTCCGAGCGGCCGCGGAAGCTGTGCAGGAAGGGGATTTCCCAGAAATCGCATTCCTCGAAGACGGGTCAGTTTTTGCCCTGCGCCTGGAGGAGGTTCTGCCGCGCCGCCCAGAACCACTGGAGAGCGCACGCGACCGTGTCACTGCGGCCTGGCAACAGACCGAGGCCAACAAAGCCCTGCGGGAAAAGGCGGATGCCATTCTGAACCAACTGGCCACTGACGGTGATTTTGCCACGACCGGTCTGCCCTTCCGCGTCGAAAACGCCCTGACCCGTACCGCGTTTCTGGATGACGTTCCTGCCGATTTCATGAACGAAGTATTCGCCATGGAACCGGGCGAGTTGCGCGTTATTGGCGGCAACGGAGCGGCCTGGATTGTACGTCTGGATGAAATCCTGCCTCCGGAAGATACGGATGAACTGCGCCAGTTGCGTGATGCCTTGAGTACACAGATGGACCAGGCTCTGGCACAGAATATTTTCAACGCCTACGTGCGTGATGCCCAGACCCGGGCGCGCCCCGTCGTGGATCAGCAGGCTCTGAACGCCGTGCAGGCGAGCTTTTAAACGAGACCGATATGGCCCTGACACCCGAATTCGACACCTTCGCGCGCGCCCATGAAGCGGGCGAAAACCAGGTGGTTTACACACGTCTGGCCGCCGATCTGGACACACCTGTGTCACTGATGCTCAAGCTGACGGGCGCGCAGAAAGACGCGTTCATGCTGGAATCGGTGACGGGCGGTGAGGTGCGTGGCCGCTATTCGATCATTGGTATGAAACCTGATCTGGTCTGGCGCTGTCGCGGCGAAACATCTGAGCTGAACCGTTCGGCCCGTTTCGATTCCGACGCGTTCTCGCCTCAAGATGGCAACCCGATGGACAACCTGCGGGCGCTTCTGGCCGAAAGCCGAATGGAATTGCCCGATGACTTACCCCAGGCCGCTGCCGGGCTGTTCGGGTATCTGGGATATGACATGGTTCGGCTGGTGGAATACCTTCCGGATGTGAACCCCGATCCCCTGGGTCTGCCCGATGCGATCATGCTGCGCCCGTCTGTCATCGCGGTGCTGGATGGGGTCAAGGGTGAGGTAACAGTGGTTTCACCCGCCTGGGCCAGTGACGGTCAATCCGCCAAAGCTGCGTATGCGCAGGCGGCTGAGCGTGTAATGGATGCGGTCCGGGATCTGGAACGCGCGATGCCCGCAGAAACCCGCGATCTGGGTGACGCGCGCGAAGTCGCCGCACCGGTGTCGAACTTTACCAAGTCCGGCTATATGGAGGCGGTTGAAAAGGCCAAGGAATACATCCGCGCGGGTGACATTTTCCAGGTTGTTCCGGCTCAACGTTGGACGCAGGATTTTCCGCTGCCGCCCTTCGCACTCTACCGTTCCTTGCGGCGCACGAATCCGTCGCCATTCATGTTCTATTTCAACTTCGGCGGTTTTCAGGTCGTGGGCGCAAGCCCCGAGATTCTGGTACGTGTGTTTGGCAATGAAGTGACCATTCGCCCCATCGCTGGCACCCGCCCCCGTGGCGCGACGCCAGAAGAAGACAAGGCGAACGAGCTTGATCTGCTGGCCGACAAGAAAGAACTGGCCGAGCATCTGATGCTGCTGGATCTGGGTCGTAACGATACCGGTCGCGTTTCAAAGATCGGAACCGTGCGTCCGACCGAAGAGTTCATTATCGAACGCTACAGCCACGTGATGCACATTGTGTCGAACGTGGAGGGCGAACTGGCCGAAGACAAAGACGCGCTGGACGCTTTCTTTGCCGGGATGCCGGCAGGCACGGTCTCGGGCGCGCCCAAAGTTCGCGCGATGGAGATCATCGACGAGCTGGAGCCTGAAAAGCGCGGCGTCTATGGCGGCGGCGTCGGCTATTTCAGCGCGGGCGGCGACATGGACATGTGTATCGCCCTGCGCACGGCCATCGTGAAAGACCAGAAACTCTATATCCAAGCCGGCGGTGGCGTCGTTTATGACAGCGATCCCGAAGCCGAGTTCATGGAAACCGTTCATAAATCCAACGCCATACGGCGCGCCGCGGCAGATGCCGCCCGGTTCACCGGGAACGGAAACGGCTAAAAAAACAAGGGCGGCCGATCAGATGATCACCGCCCCTTATCGTTGCTTTCTGCGCGGTTCACTGCACCTGTTTCATCATGACAGCCGAGATCGGAGCCATTGCCACACGGTTGCCCCGATCTTCCAGCCCCCACAGCAACAGGGCTGAAATCGTCTCGGGACGCACGCGCCCCAGCATGACCACTGTCCCTTCCTGACCGGCACGGAAAGCGGCCTGATCCAGGAACCTGCGCATGATTTTGGGGTCCTGCCGTGCGCCGTCTATATCACGGAAAACGACACTGGACGGAATTCCGTTTCGGGCTGCCAGCTTCTGCACAGTGTTGAGCCCATTGTCCTGCGTAATCAGCCCCCGGCCGGTTCCCGCAGCAATCGCAGCGACCTGATCAGCCAGTTTGCGATTGCCCTGAATCCCGCTGTTCACGCCTTCCAGAATACCTACTGTTTCCGGCAGGGTATCCAGCCACACCGACAGCGACACTTCGGCATCCTGTGCGCTTGCCGCCTCGGGCAGATCCGCCAGGGCCAGCACCTCGAACCCGGCCTCGCGGTGACGTGCCATCTTTTCTGCCGCGTCAGGATCCGATGGATTCACGGCGAAGCTGATCGGATACGGAAAGTCCTGCAACGCCTCGGACCCGAAAGCGCCCTCGTCATCAATCAGAATGATCGACATCAACGGCTTGGCTTCGGGGTTTTCGAACTTTGCCGCAAAACGCTCGATCGGTTTGGCCAATTTCGGCTGTTCAACCGAGGCCTGTTCCACGACGGGCTCATCATCGCGTTCCGTCAACGGTGCGACACGTTTTCCGATAAATGAACTGGCACTTGCTTCCTGCTCACCCCCGATCTGGGGCAGCGCAGCAATACGCGGCAGTTCGCGTGGCAGGGTGTCTTCATCCCCTTCCACAGCAATCGGGCTGTTTTCAAAGGGGTTCTGTTCTTCGGCCTCTGTCGTCTCTGGCTCCGGTTCTGGCACGGCCTGTGGCAGAGGGTCTGGTTCGGGCGCAAGAACGGCCACCTCGGTGTTCTCGGGCTCTGCTGGCGGGGCCGGTGTTTCATCACTTACGGCAGGCAGCGCATCGTCTGGCTGAATCGCCGGAACCTGACTTGGCTCTGGCAGGGCGGCAGGTGCTTCGGTCACAAAAGACACTTCATTTGCACCTGCTGCTTCCGGTTGGTTCAGCGCGTCCGTTGCCGCGCCAACAACTGGCTGAGAATCGACTGATGTTTCCAGACCCGACAGATCGGCCAGATCCTCGCCGGCGTCATCGGCGGCTTCTGGCGCACGCGGAGCCAGTTCCACGAGGTCAGCATCGGAACCAGCCTCAGCCACTTCAGCCGGAGCCTCGGGTGTTTCAGAAATCGTCGGCGCCGGTGCTTTGGTTGCGACAACCGGGGTATTCACCATCGGCGTCTTGAGAGACACGACCGCACCCAAGATCAAAACAACGACCGCCCCAGCGACCATTCCTCCGAAAAATCCGCCCATTTTCCTGCCTTTCGCCTCTTTCATCTGCCTCGTCCAGCTCTGCGCCATCTTGTGTGGCGCTCGGCCAATTGAACGCGTCAGAAACGGTATGTCCTCTTGACGCTGCCGCTCAAGCCTGAGCATGTATGTGCGGACATTATACCGTGGCCCGGGGCTGGATCGCCAGCCCGAAATGCCCAAGCGAAGATAAGTGCCCATATGCTGCTGCTGATCGACAACTACGACTCGTTTACCTACAATTTGGTACATTATTTAGGCGAACTCGGTGCCGAAATGGTCATTCGTCGCAATGATGCGCTGGATGTGCAGGAAGCGATGGCCATGAACCCTGCCGGCATCCTGCTGAGCCCCGGTCCCTGCGACCCGGATCAGGCGGGGATTTGTCTTGCACTGACACAAGCTGCTGCCGAAACCAAAACACCGCTATTGGGGGTTTGCCTGGGCCATCAGACCATAGGTCAGGTGTTTGGCGGCAAGGTGGTTCGATGTCACGAGATCGTTCATGGCAAGATGGGCACGGTGAAGCACACCGGCAAAGGCCTGTTTGCCGGACTGCCCTCACCCTTTGAAGCAACCCGGTATCATTCGCTGGTGGTCGAGCGCGAGACCCTGCCCGATTGCCTGGAGATTACGGCCGAGCTGGAAGACGGCACCATCATGGGACTGCAACACAAGGAATTGCCGATCCACGGTGTGCAGTTCCATCCGGAATCCATCGCATCCGAGCACGGCCACGCCCTTCTCAAGAACTTCCTGCAAGAACTGAAAGTCCCGGCATGAGCGACGCGCTTAAACCGCTGATCGGAGCCGCTGCCGATCGCCCTTTGACTCGTGATGAGGCCGAAAAGGCCTTTGCCATATTGTTCGATGGCGAAGCCACGCCCAGCCAGATCGGCGGTTTGCTCATGGCCATGCGGACGCGCGGTGAGACGGTCGATGAATATGCTGCGGCCGCGGCCGTGATGCGCGCGAAATGCAATGCCGTGAACGCACCTGAGGGAGCGATGGATATCGTAGGCACCGGTGGCGATGGCAAAGGCACCCTGAATATCTCGACCGCGACAGCCTTTGTCGTGGCCGGTGCTGGAGTAACGGTCGCGAAACACGGCAATCGCAACCTGAGTTCTAAATCCGGCGCGGCGGACGCATTAGGCCAGATGGGCATCAATGTCATGGTTGGCCCACAAGTCGTTGAGAACGCGCTGAAAGACGTCGGAATTGGCTTCATGATGGCGCCAATGCACCACCCTGCCATCGCCCACGTAATGCCGACCCGGCAGGAACTGGGAACGCGCACGATTTTCAATATTCTTGGCCCCCTGACCAACCCTGCTGGCGTCAAACGACAATTGACCGGCGCCTTCAGCCGCGATCTGATCCGCCCGATGGCCGAAACGCTTGGCCTGCTGGGGTCGGACCGGGCCTGGCTGGTGCATGGCTCGGACGGGACGGACGAGCTTACGATCACCGGCATCAGCTGGGTCGCCGCCCTGGAAGACGGGATCGTGAAAGAGGTCGAACTGCACCCAGAAGACGCAGGTCTTCCCGTGCATCCTTTCGAAGAAATCATCGGTGGCACACCCGAGGAAAACGCCGTTGCGTTCCGGGCTTTGCTGGACGGTGCCCCGTCAGCGTATCGTGACGCCGTGCTGCTGAATTCGGCCGCTGCTCTGGTCGTCGCAGAGGCCGCAAACGATCTGCGCGAAGGCGTGGCCATGGCTGCTGACAGTATCGACAGTGGCAATGCCAAAAACAAAATCACGGCCTTGGCCGCCAAGACACAGGAAGCCGCATGACCGAAACCGTTCTGGACAGAATCAAAACCTACAAACTGGAAGAAGTCGGGGCGGACAAAGCCCAGAAATCTTTGGAAACACTGGAAGATGAGGCACGGGCCGCCTCGGAAACACGTGGATTTGCGAAGGCTCTGCAATCCGCATCTCGCCAAGGCTATGGCCTGATCGCAGAGATCAAGAAAGCCAGCCCGTCCAAGGGTCTGATCAGACCTGACTTTGATCCACCCGCTCTTGCAAAGGCTTATGAAGATGGTGGCGCGGCGTGTTTGTCCGTCCTGACTGACACCCCCAGTTTTCAGGGCAGGAAAGAGTACCTGACGCAAGCACGCGAGGCGACATCTCTGCCCGCTTTGCGTAAGGATTTCATGTACGACCCGTATCAGGTGGTCGAAGCACGCGCCCTGGGTGCGGACTGTATTCTGATCATCATGGCCTCGGTCAGTGATGATCAGGCGGCTGAACTGGAAAACACTGCATTCGATTGGGAGATGGACGTTCTGATCGAAGTCCACGACGAAGCAGAGCTTGAACGCGCGGCACAACTGAAAAGCCCTCTGATCGGTATCAACAACCGCAATCTGAAGACATTCGAGACAACGCTAGACACGACGCGTCGCCTGTCCAAGCTGGTGCCCGCCGATCGCACCATCGTTTGCGAAAGCGGACTGAGCACGCCAGACGATCTGAGGGACATAGCGCGGTATGGGGCCCGCTGCTTTTTGATCGGTGAAAGTCTGATGCGCCAGGACGATGTCGAAGCGGCAACGCGTCACATCCTGTCTAAACCGCTGATCCCCGGAGTAATGTGATGCCGCTGACCCATTTCGATGCCCAAGGTCAGGCGCATATGGTCGATGTCTCGGACAAGGACGTGACAGATCGTGTCGCCGTCGCCGCAGGTCACATCAAGATGGCGTCAGAAACCTTTGAACTCATTTCGGAAGGCCGCGCCAAGAAAGGCGATGTTCTGGGCATTGCCCGTTTGGCCGGCATTATGGGCGCCAAGAAAACGCCGGACCTTATTCCGTTGTGTCACCCTCTGCCGGTGACCAAAGTGGCGGTCGAGCTGACACTTGACCCGGATCTGCCGGGTGTTCAGATCGAGGCCACCGTCAAGACCTCGGGCCAGACCGGGGTTGAGATGGAAGCGCTGACCGCCGTATCGACAGCCGCCTTGACGGTATACGACATGACCAAGGCCGTCGATAAGACGATGGAAATAGGCGGCATTCGCGTTCTGCTTAAAGATGGCGGTAAGTCAGGGCGTTACGAGGCAAAATGATTACTGTCGAAGAGGCGCGCGCCCTGCTGTTCGATCTTGTGGGACCATTGCCGGCAGAAGAGGTTCCACTGGCCCAGTCCGCAGGGCGTGTTTTGTCGCGGGACGTCACGGCCACGCGGGACCAACCGCCTTTTGCCGCGTCTTCGATGGATGGCTATGCAGTCAAATCTGACGAGGTCGAACCGCACGCCATGTTCAAAGTTGTGGGCGAGTCAGCAGCCGGACGTCGTTTTGAGGGCACTGTAGGCCCCGGACAGGCAGTTCGCATCTATACTGGTGCCCCCGTGCCCGATGGCGCGGATTTCGTTGTGATTCAAGAGGATACAGACCGCCGCGGTGATCTTCTGACAATCACGAAAAAACCCGGCACCAAAACGAACATCCGACCCGCTGGCGTGGATTTCAAGGCTGGCACATCCATATCCGCACCGCGTTTGATCCGCGCTGAAGATGTTGCCTTGATAGCCGCGATGAATATCCATCGAGCCCCGGTCTCACGCAGGCCCGTGATCGCCCTCATCTCGACCGGTGACGAGTTGGTCATGCCCGGGGAAGAACCCGGCCCGGATCAGATCATTGCCTCGAACACATTCGGCCTGCAGGCATTGCTCGAAGGATTGGGCGCTCTGGTTCGCGTGCTTCCAATTGCACGCGACACAGTATCATCGCTTGAAACCGCCTTCGAACTTGCGCTGGGTGCAGACCTTGTCGTGACGATCGGCGGGGCGTCGGTTGGCGATTATGACCTCGTGTCGGACGTCGCGCAGGGGTTGGGGATGGAGCAATCTTTCTACAAGATCCGAATGCGCCCCGGAAAACCCCTGATGGCCGGTCGTATCGGCGAAGCGGCCATGGTCGGATTACCGGGTAATCCGGTCAGCGCCATGGTCTGCGGCTATCTGTTTCTGGCTCCGATGGTGCGCCGGATGCTGGGACTTGAACAGGTGCTGCCCCCCTTCCGCACAGCACGGCTGAGTGGTCCGCTGCCGGAGAACGGGCCGCGCGAACACTATATGCGCGCCGTGGTCACTGATGCCGGAATCGAAGCTTGCGCAGATCAGGACAGTTCCCTTCTCAGTGTACTGGCCCAGTCCAACGCGCTGTTGGTCCGTGCCCCACACGATCCGGCGCGCGACATCGGGGAAATGGTTGAATACCTGCCGATCTAGGATGTTCTCAAATTTGTTGACACAAAACGTGAACATGCGTAGAACAAAAGAAAACGCATGAACGACGAGGTGTGAGCGATGCTGACCAAGAAGCAATTGGATTTGCTGGAATTCATCCACAAACGCGTGCAGGCGGACGGTGTTCCGCCCAGTTTTGATGAAATGAAGGCTGCTCTCGACCTGCGGTCGAAATCCGGCATTCACAGGTTGATTACTGCATTGGAGGAACGCGGGTTTATCCGCCGCCTTGCCCATCGCGCTCGCGCTATTGAGATTGTGAAATTGCCCGAAAGCCTTGGCGGCGAGCCGACGGCCGGCTTCACGCCCCGCGTTATCGAAGGCGACAGGCCCAAGGGCCCTCGCCCTGCGAATGTAGAACCTGTATCGGTGGACGCGCTGGAGTTGCCAGTCATGGGCCGGATCGCAGCCGGTGTTCCCATCGAAGCGATCAGCCATGTTTCGCATCACGTGGCCGTCCCTGGCCCCATGGTTTCGGGACAGGGTCAGCACTATGCATTGGAAGTTCGCGGCGACTCGATGATCGACGCTGGCATCAATGACGGTGATGTGGTCGTTATTCGGGAAACCTCGACCGCGGATAACGGTGACATCGTCGTTGCCTTGGTCGAAGATCAGGAAGCGACCCTCAAGCGGTACTTCCGCCGCGGCAATGCAATCGCGCTGGAGGCTGCAAACCCGGCCTATGAAACGCGCGTCCTGCCCGACGAGAAGGTCAAGGTTCAAGGCCGGTTGGTCGGACTGATCCGCACCTATTGAGCCTGCTTGGAATGACGGTCCCCGGCAGGTTTCGGGGACCAAAGCCGATGGCCGGTCATGTCTGCGCTTGAGGTCAGCTTTCCGTTCGAAACCGACAGGCTGCCGGTTTTGTACAACCGTTCCGGATCAAATACCCCGCACGAACCTTGCAGGTTAAGCGCAACAGCCGAGATGATGATCTGGTTATCCCGACATTCATCAAACGCCTGCGCCGCCCTTTTTCCGGTGATATGGATGATCTCATAGTCCTTCAGCGGGTATCGTTGAACGATGCTGCTGTCCGGCCATCTGAGCGCCGCCTCGATCTGATCAACGCCGTCTCCGTCATTTTCAAGCCAGACACCGGCGACAAACCCGCTTCCTTTGCTTTTGCTGAGAGCCCTGCCCTTTTCGGTCATCACGCCCACCAATCCGCCGTGTTCCGCAATCAGGACATCCGGTCTGTGCCCCGAGTTCCAAAGCAGAAATGCCAAGACAACGGGCATTGCTCCGGCCCATCGCGCTTTTCCCTGCCATAAGGCCATCCATAAGGCGCCAAATGCGACCAGGGGCAGGATGTACCAAGGCGGGCTGACAACAAAACTCTGCGCGCCCTCCAGGTGCGACACCCAGCCGGAAACCGTAATGATCCAATGCAACGCCCACCCCATGACAGTCAGGGCAATTGCCTCCAGTCCAAACGGGGCCAGAAGCGCGGCAATGACGGCAGAGGGCACGACAAAAAGGCCCATGACAGGTACGGAAAGCAGGTTTGCCAGCAGACCGTAATGGGACATCGTATTGAAATGCGCCGCACCAATGGGGGCTGTCGCAAGACCAGCAATTGCAGATGACATCACCACGCCAACGACTGGTTTCAACCAGTTTGGGCCGGGCAACGGGCCTGCCTCTCGCAACGCTCCGAAGACTGCAACCAACGCTGTGGTTGCGGCGAACGACATTTGAAATCCGGGGCTCAGCAGCGACTCGGGTCGAAGAACCAGCACGATTACTGCGGCAACAGCAACCGCACGCAGCGAAATCGCACGTCTGTCGATCAACACGGCACCCAGCATCACACTGACCATGACAAAGGCGCGTTCGGTCGCAACGTTGCCCCCGGACAACAACAGATAAAGGGTTGCGGCACAAAGCGCGAGCACAGCGGCCACTTTCCGAACTGGAAGTCTCAACGCCACAGGAGGACACAGCGACAGACCCAATCGGCAAGCCACGAACACGAAACCGGTCAAAAGCCCCATATGAAGCCCGGAAATGGCCAGCAGATGCGCCAGATTTGAAGCCCGCAAGGATGATAACGTCTCCTGCCCCATCCCACTGCGATCTCCGGTTGTGACGGCCGCGGCAAATCCACCGATTTCTCTGGGCAGGATCTGCCTTACCCGCTGCGAAATGGCCATGCGGATCGCAGTGACCCGAATGCCGTCGATCCCCTCTGTCGCTGGTGCGATGGTCATGACCGGGACGCGGGTATAGCCGACCGCGCCCAATCGTTGAAACCAGGCATGGCGGCGAAAGTCGAACCCTCCGGGCTCTACCGGGCCTTGCGGTGGCGAAAGATGACCCGTGGTCATAATACGCTGCCCCGGAGCGATAGTGCCCGCCGGACCATGAACGGAAAGACGGATGCGCTGCGGCCTGCGCTCCTGAGGTACATCCCCTATACGTACCTGTTCAAGCGTCAACCGCAACGCATCCGAGGCAGACCGATCCATGGCGACGACCCTCCCCTCGAAAGGGCCATAATATCGCCACGACAGAACCGGCTCTGCCACCATATGGGCGCGAACGCCTGCAAGAATGAAACCTGCAGTGATCAGCGCCCCCCCGATTGCCAACGTTCCCACCCCCGGTGGCAGCCGGCGGCACAAGGCGACAAGAGCGATTCCAAGACAGGCAAGGCCAGAATAAACTGACCAATCCGGCTCGACGCGGACGCCGAAATACAGACCAATCCCCGTTGCCAGCAAAACCGGCGTCCAGGGGAACAGGTACCCTGTCTGGTGCAGCAGCGCGGCCTCGACCCGTGCAAGAACACGCATGGTTGCCCCCGTCCTTCGGGCTCGTTAGACAGGCGTCAAACTATGCCAGATACGGTTACCAAAAGGTTAATCCCCACCATGTCCGACCAGGTCGTCACTCGTTTTGCCCCCTCGCCCACCGGTTTCCTGCATATCGGCGGCGCGCGGACCGCGTTGTTCAATTGGCTTTATGCGCGCGGGCGTGGCGGCAAGTTCCTGCTTCGGATCGAGGACACGGACCGCGAACGCTCAACGCCTGAAGCGACCGCCGCGATCCTTCAGGGCATGGAATGGCTTGGACTGGACCACGATGGCGATGTCATCAGCCAATTCGAAGGGGCTGCCCGTCACGCCGAAATCGCGCATCAGTTGCTGGCCGAGGGCAAAGCATACAAATGTTTCTCGACACAGGATGAAATCGCTGCATTCCGTGAACAAGCACGGGCTGAAGGGAAATCAACCCTGTTCCGCAGCCCGTGGCGAGACGCCGATCCTTCGACACATCCGGACGCGCCTTTTGCTATTCGCATCAAGGCGCCTCAGGACGGGTCGACCGTGATCCGCGACCAGGTTCAGGGCGACGTGAGCATCCACAATGATCAGTTGGATGACATGATCCTTCTGCGGTCGGACGGAACACCCGTCTACATGCTGGCAGTGGTTGTGGACGATCACGATATGGGTGTTACCCACGTGATCCGCGGTGACGATCACCTCAACAATGCCGCGCGGCAGATGATGATATACGAAGCAATGGGCTGGGACGTTCCGGTCTGGGCACATATCCCGCTGATTCACGGGCCTGATGGCAAGAAACTGTCCAAACGCCACGGTGCACTTGGGGCGCAGGAATATCAGGCCATGGGTTATCCCGCCGCCGGAATGCGAAATTATCTGGCCCGGCTGGGCTGGAGCCATGGTGACGACGAGTTTTTCACAGATGAACAGGCAAAGGAATGGTTCGATCTGGATGGGATCGGCAAGAGCCCCGCGCGGTTCGATCTGAAAAAGCTTGAAAACCTGTGTGGACAGCACATCGCAATCTCGGATGATGCTGCGCTGCGGCAGGAGATCGAAGCTTATCTGACCGCAGCAGATCTGAAGCCCCTTACGGAAACACAATCCAGTGATCTGGAACGTGCGATGTATTGCCTCAAGGATCGGGCCAAAACCTTCCCAGAACTGATTGAAAAGGCTCATTTTGTATTGACAAGTCGACCAATCGTTCCGGATGAAAAGGCAGCAAAGGCACTGGCATCTGTATCCGATGGTATACTGACGGAATTGACGCCGCAGCTGCAAAATGCTAGCTGGTCGCGGAACGAACTGGAGGAGGCCCTGAATTCCTTTGCCGAGTCAAAGGAGCTCAAGTTCGGCAAGCTGGCCGGTCCGCTGAGGGCCGCTCTGGCGGGTCGTGCCGTTACGCCTTCGGTTTTTGACATGATGCTTGTGCTGGGACGGGAAGAAACCCTGGCGCGGCTTTCTGAAGCAGCGAAATAACCCAAGTTTTATAAACGGGTAACGCTGCTCCGCTAACACCCGGACTGCGCGTCCACGCGCAGTCGTTGCCCGTATCACCGGAGGTTTCTCTGGCGTACGCATGAATGAAGAAGGGACAACCATGACTGAAAGCAACAAAACAGCCACTCTGACCGTTCACGGCAAAGAGTATGAGTTGCCTATTCATTCTCCGACCGCTGGTCCGGATGTCATTGATATTCGAAAACTATATAGCCAGGCTGGCGTTTTTACCTACGACCCCGGCTTCACTTCGACCGCAAGCTGCGACAGCACCATCACCTATATCGACGGCGAAAAAGGCGAGCTGCTGCACCGCGGTTATCCGATCGACCAACTGGCCGAGAAATCGCACTTCCTCGAGGTCTGCTATCTTCTGTTGTACGGAGAGCTGCCGGCGGCGAGGGATCTGGAGAAGTTCGAAACCACGATCACCCGACACACCATGCTGCACGAACAGATGCAGTATTTCTATCGTGGTTTCCGTCGTGACGCACATCCGATGGCCATCATGGTTGGTGTAGTCGGCGCGATGTCGGCCTTTTATCATGATTCAACTGATGTCGCCGACCCGCGGCAGCGTGAAATTGCATCGCATCGTCTGATCGCCAAGATGCCGACAATTGCTGCGTGGGCATATAAGTACCATACAGGTCAGCCCTTCGTATATCCGCGCAATGATCTGGACTATGCGTCTAACTTTCTGCGCATGTGCTTCAGCGTCCCTGCCGAGGAATATGAGGTCAACCCGATCCTCAGCCGCGCCATGGACCGGATTTTGACCCTGCACGCGGATCATGAGCAGAATGCTTCGACATCTACAGTACGTCTGGCCTCGTCGTCGGGCGCGAACCCGTTTGCCTGTATCGCCGCTGGTGTTGCCTGCCTTTGGGGTCCTGCCCACGGTGGCGCCAACCAAGCGTGCCTGGAAATGCTGGAAGAGATCGGCACTGTTGATCGCATTCCCGAATATATCGCACGGGCCAAGGACAAAGATGATCCGTTCCGCCTGATGGGCTTTGGCCACCGTGTCTACAAGAACTTCGATCCACGCGCCAAGGTCATGAAGCAGTCGGCAGACGAGGTTCTGGATCTTCTCGGCATTGAGAACAACCCGAAACTTCAGGTCGCCAAGGAGCTGGAGAAGGAAGCACTGGAAGATCCGTATTTCGCCGAGAAAAAGCTGTTCCCGAATGTCGATTTCTACTCGGGCATCATCCTCGAAGCGATGGGTTTCCCGACTTCGATGTTCACGCCGATCTTTGCCCTGTCGCGCACCGTTGGGTGGGTCAGCCAGTGGAAAGAGATGATCGCAGATCCTCAGAACAAGATCGGGCGTCCGCGCCAACTGTATCTAGGCGAAACACTGCGCGATTACGTCGATATCGAAAATCGCTGATTGGCGCATGTAAGCAATCTATTCCAAAGGCCCCGGTACAACCGGGGCCTTTTTTTTGGGTTAGAGCAATGGAAGTTCGAAAAACGGTATTCAATCGTAAGGCAGCACAATAAATTGGGGCGCATGACCTCAGAACAGGCTCATCTGATCTCCGGGCTGCGGTGGCACCGCAAACAGGTCGCAGCGCAACGGGGCCGACTTTACGGACAACCCCAGACGCTTGCAGGACTTCGAAAACCTTTGAGCGATGATTCCCGCGTACTCACCCTCGCCCCGCATTCTGTGACCCCAACGCGGATCGTAATCCCGCCCACCATGCATTTCCCGCAGTTTGGACATGATCTTTTCCGCTCTTGAGGGCTCATGGCCGGCAAGCCAGTCCTGCCAAAGCTGCGAAACCTCACGCGGCAAGCGCAACATGATCCAGCTGGCGGCATCTGCACCGGCTTCTTTTCCGGCTTCCAACAGGTTTTCCAGTTCATGATCCGTCAGTCCAGGCACAATGGGTGATGTCATCACACGCACCGGAACACCGGCTTCGGTCAGTGCCCTGATCACACGCAAACGACGAGGCGGTGACGGCGCCCGAGGCTCCATGCGGCGGGAAAGGTCAGCGTCCAGAGTGGTCAGTGAAATACCAACGCGCACCAGCCCCCGACCGGCCATGTCGGCAAGCAACTCAAGATCGCGCTCAATCAGAGCTCCCTTGGTGACGATTGCAACCGGATGGTTAAATTCACGCAGCACCTCAAGACATGCTTTTGTAATCATATGCTTTTTCTCAATCGGCTGATACGGGTCTGTATTTGTACCAATTGCAAGCGGTGCCACTTTGTAAGACTTGGCGGACAATTCCTTGCGCAGAACACTGCTCATGTTGGGCCGCGCGATCAGACGAGTTTCAAAATCCAAACCGGCAGACAGGCCCAGATAGGCGTGGCTTGGCCGCGCAAAGCAGTAAACGCAGCCATGTTCACACCCTCGATACGGGTTGATCGAACGATCGAAGGGCAAATCGGGGGATTTGTTGTAGGTAATAGCGCTGCAAGCAAACTCTTCACGCGTCTCGGTTCGAAGAAATGGCAGTGCCTCGGCGTTATCCCATCCGTCATCAATTGCCTCGGTGGCGAAGCGTTCGAACCGACCAGATTCGTTCGACGCTGCGCCTCTTGCCTTGATTGGTTGCGTTGCACTCATAACATTCACTTGTTCGCTATTTGTTCTCATCTCGAACATAGGCACACTAAAGGGTTTGCGCAAGCAATCCCAAATCTCCAGCCAAAGAGAACGAGATGAAGGGAATACAGGATAATCTTGCAGACTTTTCTATCGAGCCACCCCATTTTTTGTCTTATAGGTCGGTCCCGAAACGACCGACGTCGCAATCGTCACAGTCAGGATGCGACGTTTTGGCCAAAACGGAAAAAATGCCACCACGGGCCGATAGCCCGCCCAGCACAGGGAATACCCCATGTCCGACGAAGAAGACATCGTCCTGTCCGAACTGAATGACGACGAACTGGTCGAGCAGATGTTCGACGATCTCTATGACGGCCTGAAGGAAGAGATCGAAGAAGCCACCAATATCCTGCTGGAACGGGGATGGACGCCTTATGACATTCTGACCAAGGCTCTGGTCGGTGGCATGACCATCGTGGGCCATGACTTCCGCGACGGCATCCTGTTCGTGCCCGAGGTTCTGCTGGCTGCGAACGCCATGAAAGGCGGCATGTTCATCCTCAAGCCGTTGTTGGCAGAAACCGGCGCACCGCGCGTCGGCAAGATGGTCATCGGCACCGTAAAGGGCGACATCCACGACATCGGCAAAAACCTTGTGTCGATGATGATGGAAGGCGCAGGCTTCGAAGTTGTCGATCTGGGAATCAACAACCCGGTCGAAAACTATCTGGAAGCGCTGGAAAATGAACAACCCGATATCCTGGGTATGTCCGCCCTGCTGACCACCACCATGCCCTACATGAAAGTGGTCATCGACACGTTGGTCGAGCAAGGCGTTCGCGACGACTATATCGTTTTGGTCGGCGGCGCACCGCTGAATGAAGAGTTCGGCAAGGCCATCGGCGCAGACGCCTATTGCCGCGACGCTGCTGTTGCAGTGGAAACCGCCAAGGAATTTGTTGGCCGCAAGCACAATCAACTGGCTGGGTAAGACCCGTAAGATCCTGATTGAAAGGCCGCCCGATCCAGGGCGGCCTTTTCGATTCAGGGGCGTTTCTTCATCAGACGATGAGGATAATCCGATTTTAAACGAAATCGGGTCCAAAAAAACGAGGCATCCTAATCCAAGGGGGTCTCGTGCCAACTACGTTCACAGTCATTTCGCTCGGCAATCTTGCCGATACCGACAGTTCCGAAGGCAACACCATAGCCGAGAACGCCTCGGCGCTCGTGGGGCGAACCTTTGGCGGATCGGACGAACCGCTGGCTCACGACAGCGCCACCTGGAGCGCGGTCGGCAATCCGGGTTCGATCTACAACATGAACAACATGTCAGCCAATGATCGGTTTTCGATCGATGGCGGGCCGCCGCAGCCATTCGATGGCACTTCGATTTACAACGCCACGATCACCTATTTTGATGGATCAACAACCAAGATTACCGCAGTCGTGGCGCAGGATGTGGATGGCAACACCTATCTGATGCCGGAATTCTCGGACAATTTAGACCAATCAGCTTTGGAGGCTGGCCCTGTCCGCTCGATCACATTCAACAGTCTTGCCGGAAACCGGTATTCAGGCCTGACAGCCCGTCGCGAGGATTGGGACCTGGTTCCCTGCTTTACACCCGGTACGCTGATCCGCACTGATCTGGGCGAGCGGCCGATTGAAACCCTGTCCCTTGGCAACAGGATCGAAACCCATGATCATGGGCTGCAAACCCTGCGCTGGATGGGACGGCGATCCGTCAAGGCAACGGGTCCGCATGCGCCTGTTCTTTTCAAAGCTGGTGCTTTTGGAAACACGCGCGATCTTCTGGTGTCGCAGCAGCACCGCATGCTGATCAGGGATTGGCGTCTTGAGCTACATACCGGTCATTGCGAAGCACTGGCACCTGCCAAACATCTCGTGAATGGGTCTGACATCGTTCTGCGACCCGGAAGGATGGTGACTTACATCCATTTGCTGTTCGACCAGCATGAGCTACTCTGGGCACAAGGGTGCCTGAGCGAGAGCTTTCACCCCGGCGCGCAAATCTGGAACAGTCTCGACATTGCCGCACGGCAAGAAATCCAGTCGCTGTTTCCGGACCTGTCGCTGAATGGCATTGCTGCGTACGGACCGCTGGCCCGGCCCCTGTTGGCGGCGTTCGAGGCGCATGCGTCGGCGGCCTGACATGAGATGTCGGATCGGGGCTTGCCCAATGGCCGCAATCATCCTCCTATGGAAACAGCCCCGAAGGATGCCAACTGATGTCAAACGAATCTCTGCCAGATGATGCAAGCCTGACCACAAAGGGCTATGACGATGTGGGCAAGGGCAGCATCCTATTGATCGCTTGCGGCGCTCTTGCGCGGGAAATACTGGACATCAAAACGCGAAATGGCTGGGATCACATGGCTCTGACCTGCCTGCCGGCGATCCTGCACGTTCACCCGGAACGGATCACGCAGGCCGTGGAAGACGCAGTGGCCAAGCATCAGGGCAATTTTGACAAAATCTACGTCGTGTACGCCGATTGCGGGACCGGAGGTCTGTTGCAAACGGCCTGCGAGAAACTGGGGGTCGAAATGGTGAAGGGACCGCATTGCTATTCCTTCTTCGAAGGGAATCAGGCCTTTCAGGACCGTGGAGAAGACGAAACAACGGCCTTCTATCTTACAGATTTTCTGGCCCGGCAATTCGACGCTTTTGTCTGGAAGCCCCTTGGATTGGATCGCCACCCGGAACTGCGTGACATGTATTTCGGGAATTACACCAAACTGATCTATCAGGCCCAGATCGACAGCCCGGACCTGACGCAACGCGCCCGCGAATGTGCAGACCGAATGGGACTGGAGTTCGAACGCCGGTTCACCGGTTACGGCGATCTGGAAAACACGTTATCAGACTGGGCAAACCGCCCAAGATGAATCAGGCATTTTCCTGTGCGACCTGTCGGATGCGTTCGATCATCGACCGCAGACCGTTTGAGCGCTGAGCGGACAGGTGGTCGTTCAGCCCAAGGCGTGCCAGTTCAGCCCCTGCATCGACTTTGGGAACTTCGGCTACCGGCAACCCGTTGTACAAAGACCGAAGAACAGCGATCAGCCCGCGCACGATCAGTGCATCGCTGTCGCCATCAAACTTGAAGACACCGGACTCAATCATCGGATGCAGCCAGACCTGACTGGCACATCCATGCACCTTTGTCGCCGGAACCTTGAACGCGTCGTCCAGAGGCTCCATCGCCTTGCCCTGCTCGATGACATGGCGATACCGGTCTTCCCAATCCTCGAGAAATTCGAAATCCTCGACAATCTCTTCAAAGGCGGGCGTGGCCATGATGCGGTGGTCCTTCGGTTACATTCATAATTGTGACGTAAGCCGACGACCAGCTACTGTCCAGCCCCCGCGGTGGCTTTTCAACGCGAAGAAATTGCGCTAACCCATTGCCTGAACTCGTGTGAAAGTCTGTGGGTCCATGCAAAAATCTCTGTCCGTTCTCATCATCGCCACGCTGACCCTGACTGCCTGCAGCAGCTGGCGTGATTCTCGGGTAAACCCGTCGAACTGGTTTGGATCCAGCAGATCTGTCGATGCCGATACCCCACGCGATCCGAATGCCGCCGACGCACTCGTTCCTCAGCAAAGCGAAGGTACCGGTCTGTTTTCACGCCCCGATGCCGAAGACACCAGCATTCCAATTGGTCAGATTGACGAGTTGCGCATCGACCCAACACCCACCGGCGCGATCATATATGCGTCCGGCACGGCTGTCCGACAGGGGGCGTACGATGCGCGTCTGGTTCCTGTTGAATCGGACGAAAACCAGAAAAAAGGAACACTGGAGTTCGTATTCCGCGTGACCTACCCCAGCTATGAGACACCGCAAGGGTCAGAGCGTACACGGATGGTATCAGACGCCATCAATGTCTCGAAACAGGAACTGGAAGGTATTCGTCTGGTCCGTGTGGTCGGGCAACAGAACGCCCTCGAATCACGGCGCCGGTAAGCGCCGTTAAAGCGTAACCACCTTGACCGACTGCCCTTTGGCCGCCAAGGCAATTTTTCCTTCACACAGCTTGAGCGCGTCCTCGCCGAAGACCTCGAACCGCCAACCGGACATCGCCGGAAGATCGCGCTCACCGGCCGCGATCTGATCCAGTTCCGAGCTTGTGGCGATCAATTTCGCCGCCACACCAGAGCTTTCGGTTTTGGATTTAAGAAGAACCCGCAACAGGTCTGACAGTGCCGGGTTGACCTTGAGCTTGTCGCGCGAATTGTCGACCTTCGGTAATTTGTCGGCCGGGCAATTCACACCACGCTGGACTGCGGCCAGAATACCTTCGGCAATCGCTCCTTTGCGGGCTTCGCGCAGCAAAAGGCGGGATCCGCCCAAATCCGAATGCGTTTTGGGTTTGGTCGAAGCCAACTCAACCAACGCATCGTCCTTGAACACACGGTTCCGGGGCACGTTGTTTTCCTGTGCGTAGGCTTCGCGAAACTGCGCCAGTTCGCGCACGATAGCCAGAAACTTGGCCGAGTTCGTACGCGTCTTTACCCGTTTCCAGGCCTCTTCGGGACGGATGTCATATGTGGCGGGCTGTGTCAGCGTCCGCAGTTCTTCGGCAACCCAATGGCTGCGCTCTGTCTTTTCAAGTTCTGCGGCCAGGTATTCATAGATCCCGCGCAAATGCGTCACGTCTGCCAGAGCATAGTTTTTTTGAGCATCAGTCAGAGGACGACGGGACCAGTCGGTGAACCGAGAAGTCTTATCAACGCCCTGCTTGCAGATTTTCCGGACCAGAGTTTCATAGCCAACCTGTTCGCCAAAGCCACACACCATCGCTGCGACCTGTGTGTCAAACAGCGGCTTGGGAAAGACGCCGGCTTCGACCCAGAATATCTCAAGATCCTGACGGGCAGCATGGAACACCTTAACCACGTCTTCGTTCCGGAACAGGTCATAAAGCGGTTCAAGCGACAGGCCATCGGCAAGCGGATCAACCAGAACCGCGCTGTCTTCATCCTCGGACGGGACCGCCAATTGCACCAGGCACAATTTGGAGTAATAGGTCCGCTCGCGCAGGAATTCGGTATCAACTGTGATATAGGGATTGTCTGCAGCGGCCTTGCAGAAATCGGCCAGCTCTTGCGTCGTCGTCAGGGTTTTCATGCGCCGTACTAGTATCGCTCTTGTTTTTGTGACTGCCCGTTATTGTCGTCGTCCCGAGCGTTGTCGACGACCATAGGCCGATTTTTATACGGGTGTAAATCACCCAGAACGTGTTCAGGGCAACAGGACTGGCGACCTGTTGCCTTCTGCAAAGCGCCGCAACACTTCGGGGTACAGTTTATGCTCCCACACCAACACCCGCGCAGCCAGCGACTCTGGTGTATCTTTCGTTTCAATTGGAACCCGCGCCTGGCCCAGAATCGGACCGTCATCCAGCGCCGCCGTCACCTCATGCACCGAGCAGCCGTGCTCTGAATCCCCGGCCTCAATCGCGCGCGCATGAGTGTGTAACCCTTTGTATTTGGGCAATAATGAAGGGTGAATATTCAGCATCCGGCCTTGAAATCGGGACACGAAATCTGCTGTCAAAACCCGCATGAAGCCAGCCAGACAGACAATGTCAGGCTGCGCCTCTTGCAGGGGCTTCAGAAGCTCGGATTCAAACGCGGTGCGATCCCCCCTGAACGGGCAATGATCAACCACTGCGGTCGGAATGCCACGGTCCGCAGCTTTTTTCAGCCCGCCAGCCTGCGCATCGTTGGAGAGCACCAAACAAGGCCGCGCCGGATGATCTCCGGTCATGCTGTCGACCAGCGACAACATGTTCGACCCGCCCCCGGAAATCAGGATCGCGACGCGCTTGTGACTCACAGCAGTTTGCCTGAATAGGCAACACCGGGCGCTTCGGTGACGGTACCGATCCGAGCGACGGTTTCACCAGCTTCCGTCAACAGGGACGACAGGTCATCAGCCTTGTCCGCAGCGCACACGACAATCAGGCCGATGCCGCAATTGAAGGTCTTGAGCATTTCCGCCTCTACGATGCCACCGGTCTCTGCCATCCAGTTAAAGACGGGCGGCAACCGCCAGCTGTCCAGATCGATCTCGGCCCCTAACCCTTCGGGCAGCACACGCGGAAGATTTTCGGTCAATCCACCGCCGGTGATATGCGCCAGCGCGTGTACATCACCCGCACGAACCGCAGCCAAAGCCGGTTTTACGTAAAGGCGTGTGGGCGTCAGAAGTGCCTCACCCAGGATCCCCTCACCAAAGGGCGACGGCGAATCCCAGCCCAGACCGGACAGCTCGACCAGCTTACGCACAAGCGAATAGCCGTTGGAATGCACCCCGTTCGAGGCCAGACCCAACAACACGTCCCCGGATTGAACGCCCGCAGGCAGATCTGCGCCGCGTTCCATCGCACCAACCGCAAAACCGGCCAGATCAAAATCTCCATCTGGATACATGCCCGGCATCTCCGCGGTTTCACCACCGATCAAGGCACAGCCGGACTGCGCGCATCCGTCGGCAATCCCTTCGATGATCCGTGCCGCCGTATCGGTATCCAGCTTACCGGTTGCGAAATAGTCGAGGAAGAACAGCGGCTCGGCCCCCTGGCAGATCAGGTCATTGACGCACATGGCCACCAGATCGACCCCGACTCCGTCCACGACACCAGTATCGATCGCGATCCGCAACTTGGTGCCCACACCATCCGTCGCACCTACCAGGATAGGGTCTTGGTATCCGGCAGCCCTCAGATCGAACAGTGCGCCAAATCCGCCCAGGCCGCTCATCACACCGGGTCGTTTGGTCCGCTTGGCGGCGGGCTTGATCCGATCGACCAGGGCATTCCCCGCGTCGATATCCACACCTGCATCGGCATAGGTGATTCCGTTTTTACCCGCTGTCATGTTCGGTCCCTCAAGAAAGCTTTGCGGGCGGGTTATTCGATTGTGGCGTTTGTTGCAACGGTCAGGCTTGACGCGGCTGTTCACCGTGATACCCAAGGCGCCTAGGCGGGCCTGTAGCTCAATTGGTTAGAGCAGAGCGCTCATAACGCTTTGGTTGGGGGTTCGAGTCCCTCCGGGCCTACCATTTCGCCGAAACATCGGGATCAGCTTTTATCGCCTGCACGCGAATGCGTTGCCTCATTCACTCGACTCTTCGATTCCGAAATACGCGTCGAACTTTTCTTGTGTCACTTGCCACTCAAAGGAATTGCCGTCGCGCCCACCAAAGCTGTAATTCTCGTGACTGCCGGACAGGTCCGGATCTTGATGCACCGCAGCCAAATACGTTTCAAAATCCGCAGGATCGACCCAGAACGAAGCATCCATGATCATCATGTAATAGTCGAAGGCAACAGGTTCATCGAACTTGCCAAAATCATTCTGCAAATAGTCCAGCATTTCAGCACAAAAAATCGCCATATTGGCACGCACCTGAACCGGCAGCGGCGCAAGATCCTCGTCGCCATCAACTACTTCCTGCTGCGACGCGTACCACAACTCGGACGCCAGCGACTCAACAAGGTCGGACCGCAACCATTTCAGACAGGTATCGCCTGAACCGATAAAGCCGATCAGACGTTCGACCCGTCTTTCATCGGTTTCTTCATACCACTGCCAAAGTGGCAGCAAGGCCGCAATTGTTGCGCAACCAACGAACCCCTTTTCGGCCAGTTTTACGAATCCTGCGATAACCATCTCATGCGTCCCCCAAAAATGAAAAAAATATGGGAACAGGATGCCATGGACAGACAAATTAGCAAAATTGAATTCAATACACAGACATAATGGGATTTATCGGCCTATGATTACATCCGCGCACAGCCCGCCCAGACGTTCGCTTTTGCCCAGACGCAAAGTACCGCCGTGCGCGCGTGCGACATCGGCCACAATCGCAAGACCCAGGCCAACGCCACTGCCCTGATTCTGATTGCGTGCCGGGTCGAGACGCGTGAATGGCTTGACCGCTTCAGTACGCTGGTCCGCCGGTATACCGGGGCCGTCATCCTCAACGCGGATTCGCATCGATTTCGCGTTCAGAAACAGGCTGACCTCGGCCCGGCTGCCATAGCGAACGGCGTTTCCTATCAGGTTTTCGACCGCCCGGCGCACAGCCATGGGGCGCAGCATGACTGTACCCTGCCCTTCGACCGCAATCAGGTCTGCCTGATGACCAGTCCGTTTCGCGTCACCCACGATCTGGCGGAGAAATTCATCCGGTCGGACCTCTTCCGTCGATCCTTCGGCGGCCCCACGCGAAAATTCCAGAAACGCATCCAGCAAGGACTGCATTTCAGTCACATCCTTTTGCAATGGTGCGGCCTCATCTTCGGGCAACATCGACAGTCCAAGCTTCAGACGAGTCAACGGAGTACGCAGATCGTGACTGACACCAGACAGCATCAACGTCCGCTGCTCCATCTGGCGTTCGATCCGGGATCGCATATCCAGAAACGCGTTACCCGCCGCGCGTACCTCGATTGCTCCGCCGGGTGAATACGGAACGATTCGCCCCCGCCCGAATGCCTGCGCCGCATCGGCGAGGCGCGTAATGGGACGCAATTGGTTTCGCATGTAAAGAAACGAGATCGTCGTCATGATGACCGCAAAGAACACCATGGTGACAATCAATTGATGCGGAGCCGCAGGCGACAATCTGCGCCGATCAAATGTCAATTGCAGCAGGCCCAGATGCGTATCCAGGTAAACCCGAGCCTCCTTGCTGCTGGGCAAAGCGACGGCGACGAGATCGGGCAGCCAGAGATGTAGTTCAGATTCGACCTGTGGTGCGATGAAGTCATACCATCGCCGCGCGCCGATCGCAGGCTCTTCGTTAACGCCAAGAAATCTGGCCTTCATCTCAAGGGCCTGCAAATCGGGACGAATCGACGCCAGCGCCTGTTGTTGTGTTTCCGCGCCCTCGATCATTGTCGTGATCAACGTCACCTCACGGGATGCCGCGCGCGTCATCTGGCCGGTGACATCCTCAAGATGCTTTTGAAGGAAAGCGATACCCACGACCAGCAACAGCACGATCACAGGCAAAACCAGGATCAGCGCCGCCCGGGCGTAAAGACTGCGAGGCATATAAGGTTTGAGCCAGTGCGAAGACATGCGCTAAACCTAGCGGGCTGCCCGGACAAGAGGAAGAGCACAGAATGCCATCACCAGATGATTTCAATCCACCCGTTGGAAAACCCGAGGAACTGCACCCGGGTTTGCGGCGTATTCTGGCCCCGAATCCCTCTCCGATGACTTATCGTGGCACCAACACATACCTGCTGGGTGATCGCGACATCGCGGTCATCGATCCAGGCCCAGCAAGCGAAGCACATCTGGGCGCGATTCTGGATTCCTTGGCGCCGGGTCAAAGGATCAGCCATATCATTGTCACACATACGCATGTGGACCATTCACCTCTGGCGGCTCCGCTGGCGGCGCGCACGGGGGCAGAGATTTATTCCTATGGTGGGCCCGAGGCAGGACGCAGCGCCGTCATGACCGATCTTGCCGCGCAGGGGCTGACTGGCGGCGGCGAAGGCATCGACAGCACGTTTCGCCCGGATGTCGAAGTGGCGGACGGTGAGTTCATCAATGGTGACGGATGGCAGCTCGAAGTCATTCACACTCCGGGCCATCTGGGCAATCACATTGCCTTGGCCTGGCAGAACATCTGTTTCACAGCGGATCATGTCATGGGTTGGGCCAGCTCGTTGGTGTCCCCTCCGGATGGTGATCTGACCGACTTCATGGCTGCCTGCCATCGGCTGCGCGCGCGCGACTGGTCGGTTTTCCACGCGGGCCATGGTGCACCGATCACCAGCCCTGCCGAACGTTTGGACTGGCTGATTGCGCATCGCCAGACCCGCGAGGCCCAGATCCTTAGCGCGTTGGAAGATGCAGACGGGACAGCTCGGCATCTGGCTGAGCGCATCTATACGGATACGCCAGCGGCATTGTGGCCAGCGGCCGAGCGAAATGTTTTCGCTCATCTCGTTGATCTGACTGGGAAAACCAAAGTGGCGCCCATTGGCCCACTGTCGGTTGCATCTGTTTTTCGACGGTTTCTCTAAAACAGCAAAAATTTTTGATCGTTCTCTTACTTAACCACTGGACGTCTGGAATCGGGGTTGCTATACGCGCCTCAGTTCCGGCGTAGCTCAGCGGTAGAGCAGTTGACTGTTAATCAATTGGTCGTAGGTTCGATCCCTACCGCCGGAGCCA
>NZ_JBXWMI010000014.1:0-118259 GCF_059609765.1 Ruegeria sp. YTSC106 | reverse complement strand
GGCGAACCCTTCCGCCGCGACGCAATGAAAAAACCCGTCGCAGTCGCCGGAATCTCAGCCGACGAAATGAAAGATCAGGAAGCTTGATCAAAGGACGAGGCCAGAGCGTATGACAATGACACCCATTGAGCTGTTGCGTCAGAACGCCCCGGCCTCCCGCCCTGTGATTTCTTTATGCGAAGGCAGTGATCCCCGCGTTGTTGCGGGGGCGCTGGCCGCCCAGCAGACCGGGCTGGCTGATGTCATTCTGGTCGGCCCACAAACCGAAGTCGAAGCCGCCCTCAAAAACCAGAATGCCGCTCCCTCTGAGAGTGTCATGGTTCACGACCCGGCGACCTCGGACTTGACCGAGGAATTTGCCCAAACCTATTTTGAACTGCGCCAACACAAGGGCGTCGATCCAACCAAGGCCCGTGCCGCCGTTGAAACACCGCCTGTCTATGCCGCCATGCTGGTACGCAGCGGGCGGGCCACCGGAACCGTAGGTGGTGCCGTTCACACGACCGGAGACATTGTACGCGCGGCCATTCAGGTGATCGGCATGGCCCCGGATGCAGGAATGGTATCGTCCTTTTTCCTGATGTACCCGCCGGAAAACGCAAAGCCCGGAGCGCGGGCAATGCTCTATTCGGACTGCGGTCTGGTCATCGATCCCAGCGCTGACGAGTTGAGCAAAATTGCCGTCGCCTCGGCCAAGTCGGCGCGGGCACTGCTGCGGGTTGACCCCAAAATCGCCATGCTCAGCTTCTCGACCAAGGGCAGCGCAAGCCATCCCGATGTAGACAAGGTGATCGAAGCCACCGAAACACTGCGCCAGATTTCCCCGGATCTCGAGGTCGATGGCGAGCTTCAGTTCGACGCGGCCTTCGTGCCCTCGGTCGGGGATCGCAAATCGCCCGGATCTTCGGTCGCCGGTCAGGCCAACGTGATGGTCTTTCCCAATCTCGACGCCGGCAATATCGGCTACAAGATCACTCAAAGGCTGGGTGGCTACGCCGCGATCGGCCCGGTTTTGCAGGGGCTGGCCCAGCCTGCCAACGACCTGTCCCGCGGATGCAGCGCCGAAGATGTGACCCAGATGATCGCCGTGACCGCACTGCAAGCTATCAGGGAATAAAGCCCAGAACTCGCGTCGTTTCCAGAACGATGTTCTCAAACCGGAAGGAAAGTGACACAGTCCTCCCGACACAACCGACAGGACCCGCCAATGACCCATCAGCAGCCGATCCTTGAAACGTCTCCGAAAGTTTCGGACGAGGTCCGCAAAACCACCTGTTATATGTGCGCCTGCCGCTGCGGCATCAACGTTCACATGAAAGACGGCAAGGTTGCCTATATTGAAGGAAACCGAGACCACCCGGTCAACAAGGGTGTGCTGTGTGCCAAGGGCTCTGCCGGGATTATGCAGGTCAACGCCCCCTCTCGCCTGCGCAAACCGCTCAAGCGTGTCGGCCCACGCGGCTCGGGTGAATTTCGCGAAATCGAGTGGGACGAGGCGCTCAGCACTGCTGTTGGCTGGCTGAACGAACTGCATGAAACCGCACCGCAAAAGCTGGCCTTCTTCACTGGCCGCGACCAGAGTCAGAGCTTCACCAGTTTCTGGGCCCAGAATTTCGGCACTCCGAACTATGCAGCCCATGGCGGCTTCTGCTCGGTCAACATGGCCGCCGGCGGTATTTACACGATGGGTGGCGCGTTTTGGGAGTTTGGTCAGCCCGATTGGGATCACACCAAACTGTTCATGCTCTTTGGCGTGGCCGAGGATCACGACAGCAACCCGATAAAAATGGGGATTGGCAAGATCAAGGCACGCGGCGCACGGATGATCGGCGTGAATCCTATCCGCTCGGGCTATAACGCTGTTGCCGATGACTGGGTCGGCATCACACCCGGAACGGATGGGCTGTTCATTTTGTCGCTGATCCACGTGCTGATGAAAGCCGGCAAGATCGATCTGGATTACCTGAGCCGCTATACCAATGCGCCGGTTCTGTTGAACGCTAGCGAGGGTGCGGAAAAGGGTCTGTTCCTGCGCGACGAGGACGGCAAGCCGCTGGTTATTGATCGCAAAACGGGCAAGCCAACCGCATTCGACAAGCCCGGCGTGCGCCCGGACCTGTCGGCGACCTATGACAAGGACGGTGTGACGCACCGTCCCGTTTTCCACCTGATGGCCGAGAAATACCTCAGCGACGAACACGCGCCCGAGGCGGTGGCCGATCGCTGTGGCATCCCCGCCCAACGTATCCGGGCTATTGCCGCCGAAATCGCCCGGGTCGCCTTTGACGAAGCGATCGAACTGGATCAGGAATGGGTTGATTTTCGGGGTGAAAAGCACACCAAGATGACTGGTCGTCCCGTCAGCTTCCACGCCATGCGGGGCATTTCGGCCCATGCCAACGGATTCCAGACCTGCCGCGCTCTGCACGTGCTTCAGATCCTGCTGGGAACAGTCGAGGTGCCAGGCGGTTTCCGCTTCAAGCCACCCTACCCCAAACCAGTTGAAGCGCACCCGACCCCCCATGGCGACAGGCGACCAGGACGCCCGCTGAACGGCCCGCATCTGGGCTTTCCACGGGGTCCCGAAGACCTGCTGCTGGACGACTGCGGTACACCTCAGCGCATCGACAAGGCATTTACCTGGGAAAACCCGATGTCCGTGCACGGGTTGATGCATATGGTGATCTCGAACGCGGCTGCCGGTGATCCCTACAAGATCGACACGCTGTTCATGTATATGGCGAACATGTCGTGGAACTCATCCATGAACACCAAAGGTGTGATGGAGATGCTGACGGCCAAAACCGAAGACGGCAATTACATCATCCCGCGCATCATTTACTCCGATGCCTATTCTTCGGAAATGGTGGCTTATGCCGACTTGATCCTGCCCGACGCCACCTATCTAGAGCGGCACGACTGTATCTCTCTGCTGGACCGCCCGATCTGCGAGGCCGACGCCGCAGCAGATTCCATCCGCTGGCCGGTGGTCGAACCCGACCGCGACGTGCGTGGCTTCCAGTCGGTTCTGATCGAACTGGCCAACCGCATGAGCTTGCCGGGTTTCACGAATGAAGACGGCAGCCCAAAGTGGAAAGACTACGCAGATTACATCGTCAACCACGAACGACGCCCCGGCATCGGCCCGCTGGCCGGCTTCCGGGGGCCGGATGGCGACAAGGAAGGCCGCGGCGAAGTCAATCCGAACCAGCTGAACCAGTATATCGAAAACGGCGGGTTTTATGTGGCGCATATCCCGAAAGGCGCGGATTACTACAAGCCGTGGAACACCGCGTATCAGGACTGGGCCGTGGGGATGGGCATCTATGACAGCCCTCAGCCCTATCTGTTCCAGCTCTATTCCGAACCGATGCGCCGTTTCCAGCTGGCTGCCGAAGGTCACGGAGACCGCCAGCCGCCCGAGCACCTGCGCCAGCGCATCAAGGACACCATGGATCCGCTGCCGATCTGGTACGAAACCGACCAGCAGGGCAATGAAGGGTTCACCGTCAACGCCCTGACCCAACGCCCAATGGCCATGTATCACAGTTGGGGTACACAGAACGCTTGGCTGCGCCAGTTGCACGGGCACAACCCGCTTTATGTCCCGACCAAACTGATGCGAGAACACAACCTGCAAGACGGAGACTGGGCAAAAGTCAGTTCCCCCCATGGTGAGATCACCGTGCCTGTGATGGAGATGGCCGCGCTGAACGACAACACGGTCTGGACGTGGAACGCAATCGGCAAACGCAAAGGTGCCTGGGCCTTGCAGAACGACGCGCCGGAGGCGACCAAAGGTTTCCTGCTCAACCACCTGATTCACGAATTGCTGCCGTCCAAAGAAGATGGAATGCGCTGGGCCAACTCGGACCCGATCACAGGTCAGGCGGCATGGTTCGACCTGAAGGTTAAAATCGAAAAAACCGACGCGCCCGCCGATGCGCAAAGCCAGCCGAATTTCGACCCGATCCAATCTCCGGTCGGAACCGGCCCTGAGAACCTGGTCTGGAAGGTGGGCAAATGACCCGGATCCGCACTTCATCTGGCCAAAAATATCCCGGGGGTGAATTGAGCCGCAGGCTCAAGAGGGGGCCGACCCCCTCACCTGCCCCCCACAGCAGAGGTTCACTGACATGACCCAGCTACCAAACTCCACCGACCGCAAGATGGGTCTGGTCATCGACCTGGACACCTGTGTTGGCTGCCACGCCTGCGTTGTTTCCTGTAAAGGCTGGAACACTGAAAACTACGGGGCCCCGCTTTCGGATCAGGACGCCTACGGTGCAAACCCTTCGGGCACCTTCCTCAACCGCGTGCATTCCTACGAAGTGCAACCTGCCGATGGGCACGCCCAGCTGATCCACTTCCCAAAATCCTGCCTGCATTGCGAAGACGCGCCCTGCGTTACCGTTTGCCCCACCGGAGCCAGCTACAAGCGGGTCGAGGATGGCATCGTGTTGGTCAATGAAATCGATTGTATCGGATGCGGCCTGTGCGCCTGGTCCTGCCCCTACGGTGCGCGGGAACTGGATATGGCCGAAGGCGTGATGAAGAAATGCACACTTTGTGTTGACCGCATCTACAACGAGAACCTCCCAGAAGTCGACCGTATCCCCTCCTGTGTTCGCACCTGCCCTGCGGGCGCAAGGCACTTTGGCGATCTGGGCGACCCTGACAGCGATGTCAGCCAGCTGGTTGCAGAACGAGGCGGCATGGATTTGATGCCGGAAATGGGCACCAAACCCGTCAACAAATACCTGCCCCCGCGCCCCAAGGACACAGTGGAAGACCAGATCGACATACTGGCCCCCCTGCTGGCACCCATCGCCGACGAGCCCAAAGGGTTCCTCGGCTGGCTCGACAAGACGTTGGAGAAACTCTGATGCATCCCGCACCCTCCGTCATCCTGTTCACCACCCTGTCAGGTCTGGGATTTGGACTGCTGTTCTTCCTTGGCCTGGGGTTTCCGGCTGTCTCGGGTTGGATAGCTTTTGTGTTCTTCGCCATTGCCTATGGTCTGGCCGTCGGCGGGCTTTTGGCCTCGACGTTCCACCTCGGCCATCCGGAACGGGCCTTAAAGGCCTTCACTCAATGGAAAACCAGCTGGCTCAGCCGTGAAGGTTGGTGTGCCGTACTCGCGCTGGTCATCATGGGACTCTATGCGATTGGCGTGGTGTTTCTTGACCAACGCTGGAGTTTTCTGGGTTGGATCGGCGCAGTGCTGTCGCTGGCCACAGTGTTCACGACCTCGATGATCTACACGCAGCTCAAGACCATCCCACGCTGGAATATGAACCTGACACCCGCCATGTTCCTCAGCTTCAGCCTGGCCGGCGGTGCATTGCTGGCTGGTCAGACAAGCGCAGCTCTACCTCTGCTGCTGATCGCGGCGCTGGTGCAGATCCTGTACTGGCGCAAGGGGGATCAGGCGTTTGCATCATCGGGAACGGATCTGGGAACAGCCACCGGGCTTGGCGCACGCGGCTCCGTCCGCGCCTTTGAGCCGCCGCATACCGGAACCAATTATCTACTGCGGGAGTTTGTTCACGTGGTGGGTCGCAAACACGCAGAGAAACTGCGGGTAATCTCGTTTGTTCTGGCCTTTGTACTGCCGGTTTTGCTTCTGCTATTGCCGTTCAATCACGTCTTCGCCCTGTTGGCTGTGGCATCCCACCTGGCAGGCGTGGCAACGTCGCGCTGGTTGTTTTTTGCGCAGGCCGAACATGTCGTCGGGCTCTACTACGGGAAACGGTAGAGGGGCTCTGCCCCCATCGCGGCAAGCCGCGACTCCCCCGGGACATTTTTAGCCAGATGAAGTCTGGATACATCGAAAAAAGGGCGGCGCTCAAGGTTCGAGGCCGCCCTTCGTCGTATTCTGAAAAACCAGTCAGATCAGGCCAGCATGGGCCATTGCGGCCTCAATTGCATCCTTGGTGCTGTCTTCCAGTTCAGTCAGGGGGGAGCGGACTTCGGTGCTGCAAAGGCCCAGTTTACTGAGCGCATATTTGGCACCGACAAGACCCGGCTCGATGAAGATCGCCTCATGCAGCGGCATCAGTTTGTCCTGATACTCCAACGCTTTTGCATAATCTCCAGCCAGCGTGGCCTGCTGGAATTCGGCGCAGAGCTTGGGTGCCACGTTTGCAGTCACCGAGATGCAGCCAACACCACCATGGGCATTGAACCCAAGGGCCGTGGCGTCTTCGCCGGACAGTTGGCAGAAATCTGCGCCACAGGCAGCGCGCTGCTGGCTGACACGGGCCAGGTCGCCCGTTGCATCCTTGACCCCGACGATACGGGGAAGCTTGGCCAGTTCACCCATTGTGGCAGGCGTCATATCAATGACTGAACGGCCCGGAATGTTGTAGATGATGATCGGGATGTCCGCGGCCGCATGCAGAGCCTCGAAATGCGCGATCAGACCGCGCTGAGTCGGTTTGTTGTAATACGGTGTAACGACCAGCGCGGCATCCGCCCCGACTTTTTCAGCGAATTGAACGAAGCGGACAGCTTCGACCGTGTTGTTCGACCCGGCACCGGCAATGACCGGAACGCGGCCCGCGGCCGTTTTGACAACCTCTTCGATTACCGTTTCATGCTCTTCGTGGCTGAGCGTCGGACTTTCGCCGGTGGTTCCGACAGGCACCAGCCCGGTCGAACCTTCGGATATCTGCCAATCCACAAAATGTTTGAGCGTCTTCAAGTCCAACTCGCCGTTGTTGAACGGGGTGACGAGGGCTGGCATCGAGCCTTTGAACATGACACGCTCCTTCAAGGTGCATTTTGCTGTTTTTGCGCCGCGGTCTCTCACGTTTCCAGCTTTGTGAGTTGATCCCGGCGACACACGGTTTATCCTCACAGGCTCTATCCTCGGTTGGTTGGGAAATGCAAGGGATGACACGCTTTCTGGCACTGTTGACTGCTGTGATTCTGTATTTGGTGACAGCACCGCACTCTGCGCAGGCAGACGCTTCGGCTGATTTACGCGCCGGGCTCAACGAGATGCGCAAAGGCGACTGGAACGCCGCATTGCGCGTATCCGGCCAGCGGGGTTCCGTATCGCGCGATATCATCGTCTGGCACTGGCTGCGCGAAGGCTTCGGCAGCTCTGGCGACGTACTGGTGTTTCTTGAACGTCGCCCGGACTGGCCCGGGCTGGCATGGCTGCGCCGCAAGAGCGAGCCTGTTTTCACCGGAGCCGATCCGGACAGGGTTTTGAAATTCTACGCCGACATGCCGCCTCAGACAGCAGAGGGCGCATTGAACTATGCCGTTGCCCTGAAAGCCAAGGGACGCACCGGAGAGGCGGAGGCTGACATTGTGACAGCCTGGCGCACCATGCCAATGGGCTCGGGCCTGCAAAGGAGCTATCTGGAGAACTTTGCCACATTGCTGAAACCGCATCACGCAGCGCGGTTGGACAGAATGTTGTGGGACGGTCATCTTGTGAGCGCCGGGCAGATGTTGCCTTTGGTCAGTTCGGACGAACGTAAACTGGCAGAAGCGCGCATAGCGTTGCAGAAACGCCAACCCGGCGTGGACACCAAGGTGTCGGCAGTTCCGAAGTCTCTGGCAGATGCGCCGGGGCTGGCATTCGACCGTTTTGTCTGGCGCGACAAGAAAGAGCTGGATGACAGCGCCGTCGATCTGATGCTGGCGCGTTCAACCGGGCCTGACGCCTTGGGTGAGCCCGACAAATGGGCCGAAGGACGACGCCGGCTTGCCCGGCTGGAGATGCGATCAGGCCGTGCGGCGCGCGCATATGATGTGGCCGCCAATCATCACATGACCCCTGAGATGGGATACGGCTATGCCGATCTTGAGTGGCTGGCCGGGTTTCTGGCTCTTCGAAAGCTGAATGATCCAGCCACGGCCGTTCGCCATTTCCAGAATTTTTTGGACGCGGTCAAATCTCCGATTTCAAAAGGGCGTGGTGGCTATTGGCTTGGGCGCGCCTACGCGGAACTGGGTGACGCGGAAAAGGCGTATGACGCCTACGCGATTGGGGCTGATTACCAGACCTCATTCTACGGCCTGCTGGCTGCGGAACGGATCGGGCGGCCCTTTGATTCGGAACTTGCCAATCCGCGTCGCGCACCGCATTGGCGGCAGGCGGAGTTTGCCGATTCCAGCGTTTTAGAGGCCGGGTTGCTACTGCTGAAAGCCGGAGAAGCAACCCTGTCCGAAAGGTTCCTGACCCATCTGGTCGAAGGCCTTGATCCAGTGCAGGCCAGTCAGCTGGGCGATCTGGTGATTGAACTGCAACAACCGCATCTGGCCGTAATGATCGCCAAACGGGCGGCGACCAACGGTACTGTCCTTCCTGCGGCCTATTACCCGGTTCACCCGGTGGCCGATATGCGATTGCCTATGGCAAAGGAAATGACACTGGCCATCGCGCGCCGCGAAAGCGAGTTCGACCCGGTTGTTGTCAGCGGTGCAGGAGCGCGCGGTCTGATGCAAGTAATGCCCGCCACGGCCAAGCTGGTTGCAGGTGAGTTGGGCATTCTCGGCGGCCATCAAACCGGGCGTTTGACCACCGACTGGAAATACAACGCAAAGCTTGGGGCCAACTACCTTTCCGGTCTGGCGGCCGATTTCAACGGCAACGTGGTGATGATGGCCGCGGGGTATAACGCCGGGCCAAGACGACCGATCTCGTGGATGGAACGCTATGGTGATCCGCGCGCTGGCGAGGTTGATATCGTCGACTGGATCGAGACGATCCCGTTCAGCGAAACGCGGAACTACGTTATGCGCGTGACCGAAAGCCTGCCTGTCTACCGTGCCCGCCTGGGGCAGGCCGCCCTTCCGATTCCTTTTTCGCAGGAACTGATCGGTTCATCTCTGGCGGCGTTCGCGCCATAAGGTGAACAGGCCTGCGGCCACGACGATGGTTGCGCCCGCCATGACTTCGGGGCGCAACGTTTCGCCAAAGATCGAAATTCCCAGGATCGCGCTCCAAACCAGGTGGAAATATGCAAAGGGTTGAACCGCACTGGCTTCGGCCATCTCATAACACTTGATCAGCAACCAGTGCCCGAATACCCCACTGACGCAAAGCAGCGCCATCCAGAGCCAATCGCCGCGCGCCATCGGCTCCCAGAACCACATGCCAAACACGGTCATCGCCACGGCACCGGCGACACCGGTCCAGAAAAAGCTGGTCGCCGCGCTGTCCTTACGGGCAACATATCGCGTCAAAAGACCATAGATCGCAAACAGAAACGCAGAGATCAAAGGTATGACAGCCCACGGGTTAAAGACCCCGGCACCCGGTTGCAGAATGATCAGAACTCCGATGCATCCTACGCCGATCGCGACCCACCGCCGCCATCCGACATTTTCACCCAGAACCGGCCCGCTCAGCGCGGCGACAAGCAAAGGATAGCAAATGAAGACGGCCATACTGTCGATCAGGCCAAGGACCGTAAACCCGAACACCGCGATGCATATTTCGGCAGCCAGCAACACGCCCCGCACAATCTGCAAAACCAACTGATTGGTCTTTGTTGCCGCCTTTAACCCACCTGGGGCCCGCGCAGCCAGAGCGATGACGAAAGCCGCAAAGAACCAATAGCGGATCATGACCACCATGTAGGTGTTGTAGGTTCCGGCCAGATGGCGCGAGATACCGTCCTGCAGGGCGAAGACAATCGTCGCGCCCACCATCAAGACGATGCCCGCGCCTACATTGTTCTTCTGGGTCATGCCTTGTGTGCCCGCGTCATGTGCCGCTTGCGGCCATAGCCGGGCGTGCGGGTAACGTTGAAACCGGCACCCTCAAGCCCCCGGCGCACAAAACCAGCGGCCGTATACGTGGCCGCCGTCCCCCCCGTGGCAGTGTGGTTTGCCACTTCCTGCATCAGGTCCGCGCCCCACAATTCAGGGTTCTTGGCCGGTGAAAAGCCGTCGAGAAACCAGGCATCTGCCATACCCTCCCAGTTCGGCAATGTCTCGCGCGCGTCGCCGATCACCACCTCAAACTGAAGCGACTCCAATGTACATGTGCGCCCCGTCCAATGCGCCAGAAACCGGCTGCTCCACGGATGCAATTCAGGAAAGGACTCAAGCGCACGTTGCATGTCTTCCGCGGCCATGGGAAAGGCTTCGAAACTGGTAAAACGCAATGGCCCTTTCTGGCCGGATGCCTCCCATTCTGACCAGGCCGTCAGCAGGTTCAGGCCGGTGCCAAAACCCAACTCGGCAATGTGAAACCCTGGCGTAAACCGCGCAGGCAAATCATTTCCCGCCAGAAACACATGGCGCGTCTCTTCCAGCCCGTTCTGCAACGAATAATAAGGGTCGTCGAAGCAATCCGAGACCGGGATCTGATCTTCGGTCCACGTCAATTTGGCGCGCTGGTCTGCCATCGGGGAATCCTGTACCTAAGCGGCGCGACACTGAACAACGTAAAGGAAATTGGCAATGGTCGATGTGACGGTTCGCGGCGCAGGAATTTTCGGCCTGTCCATCGCCTGGATTTGTGCGCGACGCGGCGCAAACGTGCAGGTTGTCGATCCGTTCGGACCGGGCGCGGGGTCCAGCGGAGGTCTGGTCGGCGCGTTGGCCCCGCATGTGCCGGAAAACTGGAACGCCAAGAAAGCTTTTCAGTTCGACAGCCTGATTATGGCTGAACCGTTCTGGCGACAGGTCGAATACACCGGCGGGGTTTCTCCCGGCTACGGCCGGCTGGGCCGTCTTCAACCAATCCCGGACACGCGTGGCCTGGAATTGGCCCGCCAACGCGCAGGCACCGCAGATGAGCTTTGGCAAGGCCGCGCGGAATGGCGTGTCGTCACCACGGCCCAAGCGGGTTCATGGTGCCCGCCCAGCCCCACAGGTTTTGTCATCCGGGATACGTTGACGGCACGGATACACCCAAGGCGGGCCTGCGCCGCTCTTGTCGCTGCTCTCGAAGTCATGGGCGTCCAGGTTGTCAGAGATGGCGATGACAACAAGGGACAAATTGTCCACGCTACCGGCATTGCAGGATTACAGGAACTGAACACAGCCTACGGCAAGACCATAGGGAACGGTGTCAAAGGACAAGCCGCCCTGTTGCGCTTCGACGCGGGAGAAGTGCCGCAACTATTCGCCGACACGGTTCACATTGTGCCTCATGCTGACGGAACACTTGCGATAGGATCAACCTCGGAACGGGACTACGATGACCCAACCAGCACGGACGAGTCGCTGGATGATGTGATCGACCGCGCCACGCGTGCGCTGCCTCTGTTGCATGGGGCCGAGGTGATCGAACGCTGGGCCGGAGTGCGCCCACGCAGCAAAAGCCGTGCACCGATGTTGGGGGCACATCCACTGCATCATGGTCAGTTCATCGCCAATGGCGGGTTCAAAATCGGGTTCGGCATGGCCCCCAAAATCGCCGAGGTCATGGCCGATCTTATGCTGGAAGACCGGGATACGATCCCTGATGAGTTCCGGCCCGAAGCCTCACTGTGACTGTACGACGGCCTGCATGCATTGCCGCCCGTCAGGGCCGCGCACCCACATCTTTTCATTTCTCCGGCACAACTGGGCAGTTTCGAAATGCATCAACGGTGAAGTCGCACGGAACGAAAACGATGCAAGCGGACCGCTCAGGTCGACCGCGAACAGCATCAGAAGTTGCGCCAATAGCGGCCCGTGCACGACCAGCCCGCCGTATCCTTCCACATCGCGCGCATAGTCCAGATCATAGTGAATACGGTGGCCATTGAAGGTCAGAGCCGAGTAGCGGAACAACAACGTTGAATCGAACCCGACTTCGCGGACATCAGTTTCATCGGTGCGCGCTCTGGGCGGTTGAGGCATTTCAGCATCCGGCGCAGGATCTTCGCGATAGACAAGATCCTGCCACTCTGTCAGGCGCAACTGACCGTTCTGCCAGATCTCGTGCCGTAAAGTGACAAAGCCCAACGGGCCGGACCGCCCCACCTTGGTGCCTTGACTTTCAAGAACCGATTTCTTTTCGGCGGTGATCCCTGCGACCAATGGTGCGTGAAAGGTCAACCGCCCCCCGGCCCACATTCTGCGCGGCAACCCCATATCCGGGATCAGGCCCCCAACCTTGGGATGCCCATCCCTGCCCAATGCGGCAGCCGGTTGCGCGATCCAGAAATAAAGCTGATGGAAGAAGGGCGGCAAATCCGAACCACTGGCGATCGTAGGCACAGCGCCCAGCGCCACCTGAAATGCGGCCGCTCGGGCCGGGTCCAAGAGATCGGTCTGTCGCTCTTGCGTCATTTGTCTGACCCGCGCTCAGAAACCGGCCTCGGCCCGAAGTTTCTGCATCAATTCATGCAAAGGCTTTTCGTATCGATCCGAACGCAGCTTCCCCTGATCGTCGAACTCACTCGAACTGTTCGCCAGATGGATTTCGGGCCCCTGCTGGATGCGCGGCTGAAAGGGAACCATACAGGCCCGCAGGATCATCTGCGCCCGTTCCCCGCCTGCACGACCAGCGGCCGCCGACATTACCGCAACCGGTTTGTCGGCCCATGGATTGCCTTGCGTACGGCTGACCCAATCCAGCGCGTTCTTCAGAACGCCTGATGGACCCTTGTTGTACTCAGGTGTCGAAATGATCACCGCATCGGCTTGCGCGATCTGATTGGCCAGCGTCTGAACCGTCTCGGGAATCCCTTCTTCGCCTTCCAGATCACCATCGTAGAGGGGCAGGTTCAAATCCGCTTCAACAAAGCTCACCGGATCGAACAACCGTGCCGCCTCGCGCAGAAGCTTACGGTTGGTCGCGTTCTGGCGCAGGGACCCGGACAGGCCAAGAAGGGTCGGTTGGGACATCGGGAAAGCTCCGTTTCTGTGTTTGTCGCAAGTTAGACCGAGTTCACCCTGATCCAAACCCCATTTGACGCACAGTCAATGCGCGAACGGGGCCGCCCAAAGGGCGACCCCGCTGTTCACAGTACGCAGTGGTTACGCGTTTCCGCTGGGCACCACGACAATCTCGACACGCCGGTTTTGCGATTTTCCTTCCGGCGTGAGGTTGGAGGCGACAGGGTTGTTTTCGCCCTGCCCGATCGTGCGAATACGGTTGTAGCTGACACCATTGGCCTGAAGAATATCGGCCACGGCATTTGCGCGACGCTCTGATAGGCCCTGATTGTAGGTTGCGTCTCCGTCGCTGTCGGTGTGACCGATGATCTGCACGTTCGAGTTCGGGTAGTTGACCAGGTTCTGGCCCACTTTCACCAGATCAGACCGCAGCGCCGGGCGCACGGTCGAACTGTCGGTGTCAAAGGTGATATCATTCGGGACCGTCACAATCAGGCGATCGCCTGCGTTGACGATTGTAATTCCGTCATTTGCCAGCTGTTGACGCAGCTCCGCGGCCTGCTTGTCCAGTTGATTGCCAATCACACCGCCCCCGGCAGCACCGATTGCAGCACCGGCCAGCGCACCAAGACCCGGGTTCGAGTTATTGGCAATCGCCCCGATACCAGCGCCAACCAGACCACCCAATACGGCGCCCTGTTTGGCGTTCTGGTTCGGATCGTTTTGTACTGTCAGCGTGGCCGGATCGGTACAGGCCGCCAACACAAGGGCTGAACACAAGCCTGTGGCCACGAAAAACTTGGAAATCGTCATGATATCACCTTCTGCTCCAGCACCCGTTATTCGGGCATGCTTCGTTTTCCTCAGTATATCACTGTGCAGGCTTGGTGGCTCAAGCAACAATGCGGTGAAGTAGGCGAATACCCGCCAAACACGTATTCACACCGATTCAACGAGCGTTTCTGTATTCTGCTGTTCCTGCCAGAGATCGCGCAACGACCTGCTCTGTCCTGAAAAGCTTTCTTCCGTGCATTCGCTGGACCAGATACGGTCGGTGCGGAAATGGCGAAAGCCGTTGCGCAGTTCACACCAGCCTGCCAGCATCGTGCATTCGATGTGGTAGATCAGCGCCAGAGGACGCACGACCCGGGCCGTGCGTTCGCCTTCGCCATCTTCATAGGTGATACGAATTTTCCGTTCTGCCCGAATGGCCTCGCGGTAATGTGCGATCGATACACAACCCTTTTCCGGATCGTCCGCCGGGGCACCCCATGGCGCCACCTGTAGCCAGTCTGCAGGACAATGCAGCGCGTCTATCTTCTGGCATATCCGGTTGGCGGCCCTTTGCAGGTGGCTGTCGCCGGTACGTGCAAGAAGGGACAGGCCAACCCACAAAGCCTCAACTTCTTCTGCATCGAAATTGAGCGGCGGCAAATCGTAGCCGCGTCGCATCACGTACCCAATACCGGCCTCTCCTTCGATGGGCGTCCGTTGCGCCTGTAACTCGGCAATGTCCCGATAGACCGTGCGCACGGACACCTCCAACCTTGCGGCCAGTGCCTCTGCCGTGACCGGAGTGCCCGCAGCCCGCAGGATCTGGATGATTTCAAACAATCGGGTCGAACGGCGCATGGCATCCTCCTGTCAACATGCTGACACCCTAGCACACCCCACTGACAAGAAGGTGTCAGGAGTAATGGGCCAGATTGGAATGGCAACAAAAAAAAGGAGCACGAAAAATGCCTTACCTCGACACCCACGTCATGATGACACTCAGGCTGGGGCAATGGTCTCAGGACCACACCCTGCGCGCCTTCGAGATCGAGCGCGAAATCGCCATGGCCCGGCAGTGCAAGCAACCTGTTTCAAAGAAACGATCAAGACGTTTTTCGCTGGGAAATCTGAAGATGCTCTGGACCAGCACGGCCTGAAATCAGAACTCGGGCCGGGCCCGAAACTTCATCGAAACCCCACCTTCCGGGTGCTTCAGGCGCAGCTCTTCTGAATGCAGCATCAATCTGGGGAAGTCCAGCGCATCGCCTGACGCATAGAATGGATCGCCCAGGATCGGGTGGCCCAGCGCCTGCATGTGAACGCGAAGCTGATGAGACCGGCCCGTTTTGGGAAACAGACGCACACGCGTCGTATCGCCTTCGGTCTTCACAACGCGCCAGTCCGTCACGGCAGGTTTGCCCGTCCCATGACAAACCATCTGTCTGGGCCGGTTGGGCCAGTCCACGATCAGAGGCAGGTCAACGGTACCGGTCTTGGGTTCCAGCTGCCCCCAGACACGGGCGACATAGGTTTTGCGGGTCTGACGCTGCTCGAATTGCATGCTCAGGTTGCGCTGCGCGTGCGGCGTTTGGGCAAAGACCATGACACCGGACGTATCCCGGTCCAACCGGTGCACCAGCAGTGCTTGTGGAAATGCATCCTGCACCCGGGTCAACAGACAATCTGACAGATGCGCGCCCCGCCCCGGAACCGAAAGCAAGCCCGAAGGCTTGTTCACCACGATCAGCTGCGCATCTTCATGCAACACATCCAGCGGCGTTTGAGGGGGATCATAGGTGTCGCTCATGCAGGGTGCCTATCCCAGCTCGTGACCTCCCGCAACGTCGTCCTTGCATGCCCGCCCATGTTCGGTGACCTTCACCCCAAAAGCGGAGGAGATGCCATGCACCCGACAATTGAACGCATGCAAGAGGTTGTCGCGAAAGGCGATGAGGCCTTGATCCACGAACTCTTGGCAGAAGATGTGCAGTTCCTGCCACCAACCTACTACAGCACCTGGGCAGGGCGCGCTCCGGTCGCTGCCGTTCTGGGGCATGTCGGGCAGGTGTTTTCAGATTTTCGTTATCGGCGCGTCATGGGCGACGGGAAAGACTGGGCGTTGGAGTTCCAATGCAAAGTCGGTGATCTGGATGGTATCGGCGTGGATCTTGTTACGCTGAATGACAGCGGGTTGATTCAGACTTTCGAGGTCGTCATGCGCCCCTACAAAACGGTGGGTGCCTTGCGCGATGCCATGATGGCGCGGGTCATGACCGACGCTCGTTTTCTTGAATTCAAAAACGCGCTGAGCTGACAATGCCGCGTTCCTTAGCTGTCGATCAGATTTTGCGGGTGCCTTTGCTTCCGGTGCTTGCCGCGCAGGGCCTTTCGGTGCAACGGAACGCTCAGCTGCTGCCGGAACCGACCGGCGCGCGCGAGGGCCGCAGAGGTCGCGGGCCGCGTCTGCGGCTTCTGATCATCGGTGATAGCTCGGCAGCCGGAGTGGGCGCAGGCACGCAGGATCAGGCGTTATCCGGACATCTGGTCAACCGTCTGGCCAGGCACTACGTGGTCGAATGGCAGCTGGAAGCGGCAACCGGGCACACCACGCAGGATACGATTGACCGCCTGACGCAAATAGATGGCGAATTCGATGCTGTCGTTACGGCACTCGGAGTCAATGATGTCACCCGAGCCGTGACACGTGGGCAATTTACAAGCCGCCAGACCCGTCTCATCCGCTTACTTTCCGAAGGTCTGGGCGCTCGTCGCATCGTCGTAACCGCTGTCCCGCAGATGAACAGGTTTCCGGCCTTGCCTCAGCCGCTGGCTTGGGTGCTTGGATGCCAAGCCGCGCGCCTGGACCAGGGGCTGCAAGAGGTTGCGGCTGCTTTTCCGCATGTTCAACACCTGCCACTCGACCTGCCGGACGACCCGGCGCTGGCTGCACCGGATGGCTATCATCCCAGCCCCCGGGCGTATGCGCTTTGGGCAGATGCAGCCGCGCGTCTGTTGCTTCAGGCCTGAGTGCGCACCTGCCGGATCATAGGGATCGAGTAAACAACCAGAGCCGCCCAGATCAGTGGGAACGCAATCATCCGGCCTGTGTCTATCTTCTCACCGAACAGGGTTATTGCTGTAATGAAAATCATGGTCGGCGCAATGTATTGCAGGATGCCCATTGTGGACAGGCGCACCAGTTTGGCGCCATTTGCGTAAACCAGCAACGGCACGGCCGTCACAACCCCGGCGCAGGACAACAATAGAGTGTCCGACATCGCCACGCCGAAATGTCCTGTGCCCTGCACACCCAGAAAGGTGATATAAACCAGTGCCGGAATCAAAAGGATCAGGACCTCAAGCAGAAAACCCTGGTTCGGCCCAATCGGCAGCGAGCGTTTGAAAAACGCGTAGAACCCCCAGCTGACCATCAACCCAAGAGCGGCCCAAGGCAATCGACCGGCTTCTACCACAAGTACCACCACACCCATCACAGCCAACCCGACCGCGAACAGTTGTGTCCTTGTCATGGGTTCCCTCAACAAGATCGCCCCCAGCGCAATACTGAACAGAGGGTTGATGTAATATCCCAGCGCTGCATCCAACGCGTTGCCCGTAGAAATGGCCCATACGTAAATCGCCCAGTTCACGGAAATTAGCGCAGCTGTCAAAGCGGCCATGCCTAACATCTTCGGATTGCCAAGCGCAGCCTTCAGATCCCGGGTTCGGCCCAGTACCACTAGCAACAACCCCGCCACGGGTACTGACCAGATAACACGATGCGCCACGACCTCGACCGGCCCCATATGATCCAACGCTTTCATATACAGAGGCAGGAACCCCCACAGGACATAAGCCGTGACTGCCAACGCAAGTCCTTTTGGTGTGTCCGTGTTCTGAGAAGGTAAGAGCGGGTCAGCCACATCGGGTCTCCGGTTGCTACCGGTTCGGTTTACGGCAGAACTGAACAGGTTGAAAACTCTGAAAACAGTGAAGTGTCACATAACGATGTTTGATGAGTTATCGGACCACGCTTTTCAGGTGACGTCTGAAATGCGAGGCTCTGCCTCGCGCTCCGGGATATTTGGGGCCAGATGAACAAGGGGAACCAATCTTCATCTGGCCGAAAATATCTCGGGGGAGTCGCCGAAGGCGGCGGGGGCAGAGCCCCCACCGAATACCATGGTCACACCTTCACCCGTTCGGATTTGGGATCATACATGGGTTTGAGTGACGCTTCGGCTTTGACCTTCACGCCACACACGTCGATCTCGTAGGTCGACGCCAGAACGTCGGCGGCTTTCTCTCCCTGGCATGGCACGTAGCCCAAACCGATGGCGCCGCCGAGAGTATGGCCATAGTTGCCGGAACTCAGGTAGCCCACGTACTCCCCATCCCGTACGATCGGTTCATTGTGGAACAGCAGTGGTTCGGAGTCTGTCAGGCGGAACTGGACCAGACGGTTCCGGGGACCGCTTTCCTTCCGCGCAATCACGGCCTCACGCCCAATGAAATCGCACCCCTTGTCCACCTTGACTGCAAAGCCCAGACCCGCATCGACGACGTGATCTTCGCAGGTGATGTCGTGCCCGAAATGGCGGAAGCCCTTTTCGATCCTACAGCTGTCCATCATGTGCATGCCGCACAGCTTGAGCCCCATGTCCTGCCCCGCCTCGTGCAGGGTTTCAAAGACGTGGCCCGCCATGTCGGAGGATACATAGATCTCCCATCCAAGCTCACCCACATAGGTGACGCGGTGGGCACGGGCGAGGCCCATGCCGATCTCGATTTCCTGCGCGGTGCCGAAGGGATTTGCCGCGTTCGAGAAGTCGTTGGGCGACACCTTTTCCAGCAAGGCCCGGGAATTCGGGCCCATCATCGCCAAAACGCCTTCACCCGCCGTGACATCGGTGATGACCACGTTGAAATTGCCAGAATGGCGCATCATCCAGGTCTGATCCGCCAGACGGGTCGCTGCCGGAGTGACCACCAAATAGGCGGTCTCGGTAAGACGTGTCACGGTGACATCCGCCTCGATTCCGCCGGAACGGTTCAGAAACTGCGTGTAGACGATCTTGCCATTGGGCACTGCGTAATCGCCGCCACCGATATAGTTCATGAACTTTTCGGCATCGGGACCCTCTACGCGGATCTTGCCAAACGAAGACATGTCGTACATGCCCACATTTTCACGCACAGCTCTGTGCTCAGCCGCGGAATTCTCGAACCAGTTCTGGCGCTTCCAGCTGTAGTTGTAATCGCGCTCTTGCCCTTCGTTGGCGAACCAGTTGGCGCGCTCCCACCCGGCCAGTTCACCCATCACGGCGCCCTGTTCCAGCAGGTGATGGTGGAACGGAGTCCGGCGAACACCGCGCGCGGTGGCTTTCTGGCGGAAGGGGTAGTGGTCGGCATAGAGCAGGCCTAGGGTCTCTTTCGAGCGCTCGAACAGGTACTGCTTGTTCCCTTGAAACGGTTGCATCCGACTGATGTCTACATCACCCAGATCGAACGGTTTTTCGCCCGTATCCATCCATTCAGCCAACGCCATGCCTGCACCACCGGCCGATTGAATGCCAATCGAATTGAACCCGGCGGCAACCCAGACATTGTCCATCTCGGGCGCCAGACCCAGATGATAGGCATCATCAGGCGTAAAGCTCTCGGGGCCGTTGAAGAAGGTGTGGATGCCCGCCTCGGCCAGCATCGGCATCCGTTCGCAGGCGGCTTCGAGGATCGGTTCGAAATGGTCGAAATCCTCGGGCAGCTGGTCGAATTCGAACGTGTCCGGGATGCCATTCATCGCCCAAGGTTTCGCGTTGGGTTCAAACGCACCCAGCAGGATTTTACCTGCATCTTCTTTGTAATAAGCACATTCGTCCGGCACACGCAGCACCGGCAGCTGGGTCAGACCATCGATGTTCTCGGTCACAATGTAGAAGTGTTCGCAGGCATGCAGCGGAACGTTCACACCGGCCATGCGGCCAACTTCGTGGCCCCACATGCCCGCGCAGTTTACCACCATGTCACATTCGATATGGCCCGAGGCGCTGCCGTCATCCGCGACCCAGTCCACACCAGTAACCGACCGGCCCTGCCTGACGATATCGGTGACCTTAACCCTCTCTTTCACCACGCCCCCGCGCTGGCGCGCGCCCTTGGCCAAAGCCAGCGCAATATTGGCCGGATCGCCCTGCCCGTCGAGCGGCAGATAGACGGCACCTTTGACGCCCTCGAGATTGATGTGCGGATACAGCTCCTGCACGCGCTCATTCGAGATTTCTTCGACCTCGACACCAAACGCCCGTGCCATCGCAGCCTGACGATAGATTTCCTCTTTGCGTTCTTCGGTCAGGGCCACGGTGATCGACCCACACCGCTTGAATCCCGTAGCGACGCCGGTTTCCTCTTCCAGCGCGCCATACAGCTCTTGGCTGTACTTCGCCAGCTTGGTCATGTTTGCGGTGGCGCGCAGCTGCGCAATCAGACCTGCCGCATGCCAGGTGGTGCCACTGGTCAGCTGCTTGCGTTCCAGCAGCACGACATCTTTCCAACCCTTCTTGGTCAAATGATACGCGACTGAGCATCCGATGACGCCACCGCCGATGATGACCACACGGGCCTTGCTGGGAAGATCAACCATCCTGAATTCTCCGCTGTGTCAGGTTTGGAATAAGTTGCCATGGAAGATCGTCAACAAATGCACCAAAAACGTCACGAAATCGGCAGTTTTCACCGATGTGTCGCCGCGCGCTTTTCCCGGCGCACGACAAAGGGCGTGACCCCAAAGAAGCTTTTGTAGACGGACGAAAAACCGTTCGGAAAACCACAAGCCAATCCAATTTCGCGAACGCTCATCGTGGTGTTCAGCAATAGGTTATTTGCCTTGGCCAGTCGCATTTCCCGGTAGAAACCGTTGGGAGTGGTTCCAAAAAAGGTTTTGAACTTACGCTCAAGGGACCGGTTCGACAGGTGCAGCGACTCGACAATCTGATTGATCGGCAGGGGGTCTTCGATATTGGCCTGCATGAGCTTTATGCACTGATCCAGCTTCGAATCTCCCGTCGCGGTCAACTTGGCGCCTGAGAATGGCTGCATCGAGGCGAAATCACGGATGTTCTCATGCAACATGATGTCGGCCACGGTCATCTTTGCAGGTCCCGAGATATGACGTCCGATCACTGCCAGGGCGATATCGGTTGTGGCCTCCATCCCGGCACATGTCACCACTGCGCCCTGTTGGGTTGCGATCGACAGTTTGGCTTCGAACCGGGCTCCGCGTTCCCGCAGGAACGATGCGTTCTCCCAATGGGTTGCCAAGTCGTCTGTACCCTGTTCGTCGATATAGCGGCTGGCGGCTTCGGCCAGCAGGAACACCTTGGCGTCCCGGAAGGTATAGTCCGACACCACCCGTCCCAACGACAAATCCGGGTGATCCGGATCTGAGTTGCCGATTACGAACAGGTAGTCCGCCTTAGGCAGTGACGGCACCGCTTCTGTTTGAACCACAGCGTCACTGCTGCTGGCAATCGGGCCACCTTTGAGCGAGCGATAGGTGAAGGTGAACGGAGGGCTTGGGCATACACGGTTGGCCAGCCTCAATACCTCAACCAACGAAGCCAGCTCCAACAACACGAAGCCCGGCGCGACAAGGATGTCGAAATGCCGGATGGGCTGATTTGGTGCTGCCGAAGTTGGTTTTGCCGCCATTTTCTTGTTCAGACGATGTTATGACCGGCGGCCCGCAACCGGTTCGCCAGTTCTTCGATATGATCCGGTCCGATTTCGCAGCACCCACCAACAATCGTTGCCCCCTGATCGACCCACCGCATCACCTGGTCCGCATAAGCCTTGGGGCTGAGGTCATGGCGCTCTTGCAGGGCATCCACGGTCGGCGCGTCCCGAAGGAAGCCATCTGAAATATGCGTAAATCCATTGGCGTAGGCCCCAAAAGGCCGATTCATGCCGGACAGAACCTCCAGCGCCGCCGGGATCGCCTCGGGACGGGAACAGTTGATCAACACGGCATCGGGCGAAAACTCTTTCACCAGCGGAGCAATGTCCGCCAACGGTTCGCCGGACCTGAGAAAGCCGCCATCGTCATCATTGACCGAAAGGGACAGCCAAACCGGTTTTCCGCATCCGGCCGTGCCTCGCAGTGCGCCCTCGGCTTCCTGTATCGAAGACACGGTCTCGATCAGAAACAGATCGACCCGAGCGGCCATCATGGTCACAAGTTCGGCGAACTTTTCAGCCGCGTCTGCCGGGTCCGGGTTAAGATCGGGTCGATATGATGCCAGCAACGGCCCCAATGCACCCGCGATCCGCCCCTCGGTTTCCGTGCGGGCACGTTCGGCCTGTGTCAGGGCAGTGTCGATCAGGGTGGGCATATGATCTTCCATCCCCACCCGCACCAGACGAGAGCGATGCACGGCATAAGTATTGGTTGTCGCGACCGTCGCACCCCGGCGGAAATAATCGCGGTGCACTTCTCCGACCAAATCGGGGTGATCGATCATCACGCGCGTCGACCACAGCGGTGTCGCCCGATCGCCACTGCGTTTTACCAGTTCCTGCCCGATAGAGCCGTCCAAAAGGGTGATATCTGCCATGTCGTTACTCCTCAGGGCACCAATACCAATTTTCCCGGAAGAGTCTTTGACTGAAAGTCGGCCTGTGCAATGCCAATATCCTTCAGCGGATAGGTCCGGGAAACCAGCGGCTTGATCCGTCCGGTATTCACCAGTTCCACAAGACGGTCAAAGACTTCGGGTGCCTGATGCGTACACCCATGTATGGTTATGTCGCGCAGGTAGATGTCGCGCAGATCAGCTTCGACAATCGGGCCAGCTATTGCCCCCGAAACGGCGTAGTGCCCGCTGGGTTTCAGGGAAAGGATCAGCGATGGCCATACGGGGCCACCTACAACGTCGATCACCACATCGAACATATCTTGCGGCAGCGGGTCGTTCCGGTCAAACGTGTTCTCTGCCCCCTGAGACTTCACGATTTCTGCTTTGGCCTCACTTGTCACACCCCAAACCGAAGCCCCGCGCAGTGCGGCGAGTTGCACCGCCGCCAGACCTACGCCTCCTGAAGCGCCGGTGATCAAAACCTTTTGTCCTGCGGTAACACCTGCACGTGTCAATAGATTTTCGGCCGTGCCAAAGGCGCAAGGAATGGCTGCGATTTCCACGTCCGTAAGGGGCGAAGCGCTGACATCATAAAGATCATCCGCTTCAACAAGGCAGTATTGGGCAAAAGCCCCGTCGATCTCGGACCCAAGCGCAATGAAGCCCTGCGGGTTTCCAGGGCGTGGGCGCGGAATGTTTATCGGACATGTCACGCGCTGGCCTTGTTCGAAACCTGCCCCGACACCAACCGCCTCAACAATGCCGCACAGGTCACCACCCTGAATGCGGGGAAAGTGCAATGCACCGCCCCAACCACCGGCTTCAACGTCCTGATCAACGGCATCCGTTGCACCGGTGACATCCGATGAGTACCAACCGACCCGCGTGTTGATATCCGTGTTGTTCACTCCCGCAGCGGCGACACGGACAACAACTTGCCCTGCCCCGGGTTCAGGAACCGGGATATCATCACGCCATTCCAGAACCTCGGGTCCGCCGTGGCCGGTCAGGTAGACGCCCGACATGGTTTTAGCGGTCGTCATCTCAGACCTCATCATCCGACTGATCCGGACCGTGGATCGTGATCTCCCGCCCATATCGATACCATCCACCTTCAACCAGGAAATCAACCTCGCCTTCCAGAATACAGAACGTTTCTGCGCGGCTGTCATGACAATGAAGGCCAAGCGCGATGCTGGCCTTCAGATTGTCTTCTACAGTCGCAAACGCCACGTCTGTGTTTTGACCCAACACCCTTAAGTAGGTGTGGTCGTTCTCTCGGTCATAGTCGGGACCCTCTCCCGGTCCCGGTTTGGCGCATCGATTGCTCATGGCCGTCTCCGATAGGGGTTAAGCGCGCAACCGCTCGTTCTCGGGATCCCAAAGCGGTTGGTCCTGCTGTACCACAGCACGGCACTTCTGGCCGTAGATTTCCACCTCGAGCTCGGTTCCGGGGTTTGCAAGCTCGGCCTTGATCATGCCCAGTGCGATGGACTTGCCGACGCGGTAACCCCATGCGCCGGACGTGGTTTCGCCGACGATCTCACCGTTCTGCCAGATACAGGACATGTACGGCGCATCGCAATCACCCGCATCGACAGTCAGGGTGACGAACGACTTTTTAACGCCCTGCTGCTTTTCGTTCAGGATCGCTGCCTTTCCGGGGAAGTCCTGTGGTTTGTCCAGTTTGACAAATCGCTCCAGGCCGCCTTCCAGCAGCGAGTAGTCGGTCGACAAATCGCCTTTCCACGCGCGATAGCCTTTTTCGATGCGCAGCGAGTTCAGCGCGTACATCCCGAACGGCTTGGCACCGGCGTCGATGATCGCATCGTAGATCGCAGGCATATGCTCGTTCAAAGCGTGCACTTCCCATCCCAACTCACCGGCGAAGGAGACGCGGATAAGATGAACAGGCTGGCCTGCAACGGTAGCAGACTGATGGGTCAACCAACCCAAGGTCAGATCAGCATCTGTCATACCCGAGAGGATCTCACGCGATTTCGGACCGGTGACAATCAGGGTGTCACGTGTCGTGGTGACATCCTCGACCGACACTGTGGAAGGCATCACGTTCATCAGGATATCGCGATCGTGCCACTGCGCGGTTGCCGCCGTGATCATCATGAACTCGTCTTCGCCCAAACGAATACAGGACATCTCGGTCAGGATACGGCCGCGGTCGTCAGAGACGTAGATGAGGTTCATGCGACCGACCTTTGGCAATCCTCCGGTTGCGAGGCCGCGCAACGCCTCGGCGGCGCCGTCTCCCTTGACCATGAAGCGCGAGAAGCCAGGCAAGTCCAACACGCCACAATGGTCTCTCACGGCCTCGCATTCTTCTTTGATCCGCTGCTCCCACGGGCCGGACCGACCCCAAGTGTGGGTTGCCTCAAGCGATGTGTCATCACCCGGCTTTGCAAACCAGTTCGCCCGTTCCCATCCGTTATAGGGCCCCATCACGCCGCCCAGCGCTTTGACCTTTTCATGGACAGGTGACAGTTTCTTGTCGCGCGCAGCGGGCCATTCGTGATGGGGGAAGTGCATGGCGTATTCGTTGCCGTACACTTCCATACCCTTACGGTTGCAGTAATCCTGATCCGTGTAATCGGTATAGCGGCGCGGATCGACCGCCCACATGTCCCACTCGGTCGCACCATCAACGATCCACTCGGCCAGCACCTTGCCTGCCCCGCCGCCTTGCGCGATGCCAAAGGTAAAGGTGTGCGCCTCGAACGCATTCTTGACGCCGGGCATCGGGCCAATTAGCGGCAAGCCGTCCGGCGCGTAGGGAATCGGTCCGTTGATGACACGTCCAACACCCGAGGTTGCCATCAGCGGCACCCGCTCCATCGCGTCGGTGACGATGTCCTCGATGCGGTCCAGATCGTCATTCCATAGCTGGAACGAGAAATCCTCGGGCATTGCATCGTCTTCGGTCATCCAGTGGCCCTTACAGTTGGGCTCATAAGGACCAAGGTTAAAGCCGTTCTTTTCCTGCCGCAGGTAGTAGGAGATATCCACATCGCGCAGCAGCGGCAGCTTCTTGCCTCCGTTCGCTTTGGACCATTCCTCGACTTCAGGCACTTCGTCGGTCAGCAGGTACTGGTGGCTCATGACCATTGCGGGAACGGTACGACCGCCGAACGGCTTGAACCACTCCCCCACGCGCTGTGCGTAGTAGCCGGCCGCGTTAACGACGTAGTCACAATCGATGTCACCCTTGTCCGTGTGAACGGTCCAGGTTCCGTCGTCGTGCTGGGTGACGCCGGTCGCCGGGCAGAAGCGGATGATCTTCTGGCCCATGTCCCGGGCCCCCTTGGCCAACGCCTGTGTCAGCTGGGCCGGGTCGATGTCGCCATCTGTCGGGTCGTACAAAACGCCTTCAAGATCGTGCGTTTCCAGGAATGGATAGCGCTCTTTAGCTTCTTCCGGTGTCCACATCGCCATCGGGATGCCCTGATAGCGGCCCATTGCCATTGCGTGTTCGAACTCCTGCATCCGCTCTTTGCTGTGCGCCAAACGGATCGAGCCCGAAACATGATAGTTCATCGGGTAATCAACCTCTTCGCCCAAGCGCGAATACAGCTCGGTCGAGTACCGCTGCATATTCATGATTGCCCATGAATTCGAGAAGGTCGGAACGTTGCCCGCCGCATGCCAAGTCGAACCCGCGGTCAGTTCGTTCTTTTCCAGAAGGACACAATCGGTCCAACCCTTCTTGGCCAGATGAAACAGCGAAGACGCCCCCACCACACCGCCACCGATAATGACCACGCGGGCTTTTGTTGGAAAATCACTCATGAGTCTTGGTCCCTGTTACTGTGCCCGTTGGGGCAGATCGTCCGTGATGTCGTAATAATCGCCCTTGTCGGCCACAAAGATGTGCCGGGCGAGTTGTAATCCGGTGGGCGAATCGAAGGCCCCCATAGAAATCGAAATCGTGTCTTCGTCATTGTGCTGCCAGAAGAGGAATGAACCGCATGAACGGCAGAAACCGCGACGGGCGGTGTCCGAAGCGCGAAACCACGCAAGTGTATCGCTGGCGGTGAAGCTGAGGTTATCCTGATGCGTCCAGGTCGAAGACCAAACATGGCCGGACTGTTTGCGGCATTGACCGCAATGGCAGGCCGAGGGCGGCGACAGCTCTCCGTCGATGGTGAAAGCAACTGAACCGCAAAGGCAGGACCCGTTGTGCATATGACTACCCCCTTGCCGCTGGAGCGGTGCTGGTTCCCAACAACACGCCGTAGATTATGAAACAGGCCGCCATCACCCGGCGCACCCAGATATTGAATACCGCGCCCAGCGCCGCCTTACCCATCAAGGCGCCCAACACGGTGAAACCGGTATAGCTGAGTGTGGTGATGATCAGCGCGGTTGGCATGATCACGACCATCTGCTGCCAGATCGGAACCTCGGGCTGAACGAATTGCGAGAACGCCGCGAGATATCCGGCGACACTTTTGGGGTTGATCGTGGCCACTGCCAGCGCGTGCAAATAAACGTGCCGGGCCGGGCGCTCCGAAACCGGTGCGGGCTTTGTTGCGTTCATCCACCCCCGCACGCCCAGCCAGATCAGAAAGCCCGCGCCGACCAGCTTGGCCATGAAGAAACCGGTCGGAGAAGCGGCAATCAGGGCAGTGACGCCCAGCGCGGACAGGATCAAAAACATGCTGGCCTGTGTCAGGATGGCCAGTACACCCAGCATGGCCTTCGAAAACGGCAGGCTCATCCCGTTCGAGATGCAGTTGACTGCATTCGGCCCCGGTGTGGTGACGAATACCACCCAGAAAAGCGCGAATATGGTCCAGGCCTCAAACGACATCAATACACCGGTGGAGCAATGACCCAGATGGCCACGGCAGGTTCATCATAAGGGTTAGCCCATTGATAAGGTTCATGTTTGATCCGAAAACTGTCACCCGGAGTCACCAGGAATTCACGCGACCCGATCGTCAGGTTCAATCGGCCTGAGATCATGTAGCCCACTTCCTGCGTCGGGCGGTTGGCTGGTGTCTGCATCCGTGAATTTGGCTCGAAAGTGGAATGTACCATTTCGAAATCATCGGTCAGATCCGGCGACAGCAACTCTTCAATCAGCCCTTCTTCGCCCGATCCCATCGGGCGACGCGACCCGGCACGCACAACGTAGCCCTGTTCGTCTGCGGGGGCAGCGGAATGCGCAAACAGCATCGACATGGGCACGCCAAGGCACTCGGCAATCTGGCGCAGATCCGAGATTGAAGGCTCTGACAGGTCACGCTCAACCTGGCTCAACCAACCGACAGAGCGATCCAGCCGGGTTGCAATCTCGGTCAGGGTCAACCCTCGGGCCTTGCGCAAGGCCCGCAGGTCAGCACCTAGTGTCGCGCTTTGGGGGGCTTGGCTGTTCACAGGCCGCTCCGAATCTCGTGAAATTTTTTCCTCATTTTTCACGATGGAGCAAGTTTGTGAAATTTCCAAGTGATTTTTCACGTCCGCTTTTGTTTGGACGTTGACCACTACAGCTTGCCGACAACGGAGTTAATGGCCAGCTGGCGCGTAAGGCCCTGAAACACCAAACAGTCGCAGGGTAGCAGCAGCCGGATTTCAGCATTCTTCGTGCAGTGATATCATTTCGCAAAGACATCACACGCCGTTCCACTGTCGCGCTGCGGCGACATCGGCGATCCTTCACGCCGGGGGCACGTCCTGAATCACCCTTGATCTTGGACAGCCCGTCTGGCTTTAGAATTGAAGGCCGGCAAAAACCTTCACTTCATCCAGCACATGTTGAGGCCAACGACGGGTGAAACTGTCAGCAATCGTTTCACGCTTTTCCGGCTCAAGCCCTGCAAGCAAGCTGGGAAAGCGGCGGCGGTTTCTGGGCAGCGTCCACATTTCGATGTCATTTTCAAAACAGTAGCGGGCAAAACGCACATCGACAAACTTCTCGCTGCCCTCCATGTAATCCAGCGTTGGGAACAGCGACCCGGACAACATGACGGTTCCGGTTCCCAACTGGTGTACTCTGGTCGAGTAGGTCAGCCGTTGGTTCATGCGCAACAACGTGCGCTGCCGTATCGACTTGGGTGTGGGATTTGTGAATGTCGTGGCATGATAGCCGAAGACACGCTTTTCCAGTCCGACGCCCCGCGCCCGGCGTATGGTCTGACGGGCATAGTTGTCCGCATATTCGATATCGTCGTCGACAAGAAAAACGGTGTCTTCCGGATCAGGTTGGAAAATGAACTTGCCGACATCCTTGTAGTCCCGCTCGGGGATCACGGCCGTGACGTTATCGAACTCGCCCAGAAAATCGGGCACATCCTGATATTCGTTCAGGCAGATGAAAACCCTGTCGACCTGCGGCGCGATGCTTGCCACCGAATGGGGCAATACGCCGACGCGATCAGGGAATGTCGCCATATGGGCGCGTCTGATCCCTTTTTTGGGCGCTTCATCCGCGACCGTCGGATTGATGTCAGACTCTTGCATCCCTGAGAAACACCCCAAAACGAAACTTCGTTATGGATTTTGATAGGAGATCGCTTCGAAGCCTGCAAGACGAAGTCCGCCGGGCCGTCCAATCGCCCGGAAATCCCCTGTTTTGATGCAGGACCGCAACGACGCCAGAGGTTAGCAGGCCGCAAACACCGCGGTCAGAATGCTTTCCAGGTTTTGCGCATCCTGTTGCGTGAAAGCATCCGGCTGGTCGCTGTCAATGTCAAAAACGGCAATCACTGTGCCCGACGAGTCCCGCACCGGCAGAACAAGTTCGGACCGGGTTGAACTGGCGCAAGCGATGTGACCCGGAAACGCGTCGACATCCGGCACCAGTTGCGTTTCGCCCATTCTTGCGGCGGCACCGCAGACGCCCCGCTCGAACGGGATAACCAAACAACCATGCCCACCCTGATAGGGGCCAATTTTCAGAATGCCCGGCTCGGTGACACGATAAAACCCGGTCCAGTCAAAACGATCGTCGGAATGGTGAACCTCGCAGGCGACAGTGGCCATGAGAGCAACCTGATCCGTTTCGCCTTCGGTCAGGGCCGCGATGGTCTTGGCAAGCGTTTCGTAATCGGCAGTCATTGATTGCAACCCCTTCGGATGGCCGAGAGCACTGTCCCCGAACCTTCGGAGTATTTGGAAAATGAAGCAGGGTCAAACGCGTTCAATGGCAATGGCCGTGCCTTCACCTCCGCCAATGCAGATCGCCGCGACACCCCGCTTGAGGTTTCGTTTTTCCAGCGCATTCAACAAAGTAACGATGATGCGGGCACCAGAGGCACCGATAGGGTGACCCAGGGCACAGGCGCCGCCATTCACATTCACCTTGTCACGCGGAAGGTTCATCTCGTGCATGAAAGCCATCGGGACAACCGCGAAGGCCTCGTTCACTTCCCACAGGTCGACGTCATCCTTGCCCCAACCTATGCGCGACAAGAGCTTCTGCGCCGCCGGGACCGGAGCCGTCGTGAAAAGGCCGGGGGCCTGAGCATGACTCGCATGACCCAAAATCCGGGCCCGAACCGTTATGCCCTGCGCTTCGGCGGCTTCTGCCGACGCAAGAACCAGCGCCGCCGCGCCGTCTGAAATTGAAGACGAGTTGGCAGCTGTCACCGTACCGTCCTTGCGGAACGCAGGCTTCAGCGTCGGGATCTTCTCGGGGCGGGCAGATTTGGGCTGCTCATCTGACTCCAGCAGAATTTCACCCTTTCGCGTCCGGACCGTAACAGGCGCGATTTCCTGATCGAATGCACCACTTTCCTGCGCAGACAGCGCGTTGGACAGAGATTGCAGCGCATATTCATCCTGTGCTTCACGGGTGAACTGGTACGCCTCGGCACAATCTTCGGCGAAAGTCCCCATCAGACGGCCTTTGTCATAGGCATCTTCAAGGCCGTCAAGGAACATGTGATCAACCACCTGGCCGTGGCCAATGCGGGCACCGCCGCGCATCTTGGGAAGAAGATACGGCGCGTTGGTCATGCTTTCCATGCCACCCGCGACCATCGTATCTGCATGGCCCAAGGCAATTTGGTCAAAGGACATCATTGCGGCCTTCATCCCCGAACCACACATTTTGTTCAGCGTGGTGGCGGGAACCTCTTCGCCCAACCCAGCCGCGAATCCTGCCTGCCGGGCAGGTGCCTGGCCTTGTCCCGCAGGCAAAACGCAACCCATCAGCACTTCGTCAACTGACTGCACCCTCGCCTGCTGCAATGCCGCGCGGATTGCTTCGCCCCCGAGGTCAGCCGCAGCAACACCATCAAACATGCCCTGGAATCCGCCCATCGGTGTGCGGGCGGCCCCTGCTATAACAACGTCTCTCATCCAGGTTTTCCTCCTGCTTTCCGGCTCTTGAATACCGAATGGTAAGAATTGCCGTCTAGCGTATTTCTACGACTCATTTTCAGTTTGGAAGGCGGCGGGATCATGGGGCTGACCAGCAAGACAACCGGCGAAACTCAGATCATCACCGTTCATGCCGACCGGATCGATGCTGCAATGGCCATTCAGTTCAAAGAAGACATGCGCGCCAATACCGAGGACAGCGCTCATCGCATTGTTCTGGATCTGTCCGACGTCGAGTTCATTGACTCCAGCGGCTTGGGTGCAATCGTTGCCTCAATGAAACAGCTGAGGAAAGATCGGAGGCTTGATCTGGCCGGATTGCAGCCAGTGGTCGAAAAAGTCTTCCGCCTGACACGCATGGATACGGTTTTCAGGCTTTTTGAAACACTGGATGACGCGTTGTCAGAGACGGACGCCTGACGGCGGCAAGGGATAGATGGCGTGGAGCCGATTGAAAACAAGACCTGTCTGGAACTGACGTTCCCTGCAACCGAATCCGAAGCCAGTGCGGGCATTGCAAAGCTCAGCGTCGGTCTGGCGGAGCGGGGATTGCCGCCCCACAAAGCCGGTGATGTGAAGATTGCGTTGGCTGAGGCCATCAACAACGTCGTGGAGCACGCGTATAATGGCGTTGCCCCTGCCAAGGTTCAGGTTACCTGTCGACTGGACAGGGATCTTCTGGACATCTTGATCTCGGATACGGGTCGGCCGCTGCCTGGATACCGACCTCCAGATGGCACCCCTGCTCCACTTGGATCCGACCTCCAGGAGCTTCCCGAAGGCGGGTTCGGCTGGTTCCTGATACATCGTCTCACCAGCGATATCCGGTACGAGCGGCGCAGTGGATGCAATCGGCTTTCCCTGCGATTTGACTTTGAACCCAATGGATGACCGACCACAATTGGTCACAATAAGGTCATTTTCGAAACATTGTCGCGCCGCAAACAACCGCCATACAGTGACTCGTAGCTCAGATAGCTTCCCTCGGCGCCGCATATCACAGCCCCCACCCAGTGAATGGCGCCGAGGAAATTCTCTCCTGAAATCGCTGGACAATCGCTGATGAGTGAATAGCTTTCCCTTGTTCCAAAGAGAGAGAGAATTCGCCATGCGTGATCTGCACAGTCCCGGCCGATCCGAAGTTTTTGCCACGCAAGGCATGTGCGCGACATCGCATCCGCTGGCGGCCAAGGTGGCCATAGATATCCTGGGCCAAGGCGGCAACGCGATGGATGCCGCGATCGCCGGGGCTGTTCTTCTTGGAATTTGCGAACCACAGATGACCGGATTGGGTGGTGATTGTTTCGTTCTGTTCAATCGCGCAGGCGAAAACAAGATACGCGCACTTAATGGATCGGGCCGCGCACCGGCTGCCGCGCAATCACAGATGTTGCGAGACCGAGGCCTGCCATCCATACCTTTGGACGGTCCGGATGCCGTGACCATTCCCGGAGCCGTGGATGCCTTCTGCCGCCTGGCGGAAAGCGAAGGGCGTTTGGGGCTGGAGGCGATCCTGCGCCCTGCGATTCACTATGCCGAACAGGGCGTTCCGGTTGCACCCAGGGTCGCTTTCGACTGGCAATCCGGGGCGGCAACCCTGCAAGGAGCTGCGCGCGATCATTATTTGATCAATGGGCAGATCCCGACAACCGGGCAGGTCTTTCGCGCGCCTGGACAAGCTGAAGTTCTGCGTCAGATCGTCAGTCATGGACGTGATGCGTTCTACTCTGGCGATATCGCCAACGACATGATCGCAGCACTTTCAGCTATGGGCGGCGTCCACACCACCGACGATTTTCAAAACACGAAATGCACGGAAACAGAGCCGATGCGCGGAAGCTATAACGGCGTTGATCTGGTGGAACATCCACCGAATGGTCAAGGTGCAACCGCAATTTTGCTTCTGAACATCCTGAAACACTTCGATCTGGCCAGTATGGACCCGGTCGGCGCAGATAGGGTTCATATCGAAGCAGAAGCGACCAAACTGGCATATGACGCGCGCAACCGGTTCATCGCAGACCCGGACCATATGGTCAGAACAGAGCGCTTCCTTGACCCTGACGTAGCCGCCAGACTTGCGGCTCTCATCGATCCCAACAATGCAATGCCCGCAGCGGCGCCTTTGACTGAAGCCATCCACAGGGACACCGTGTACATCACTGTCGTCGACCGCGATCAGATGGCTGTTTCACTGATCTATTCTATTTTCCACAGCTTTGGATCCGGTATCGCATCAGAAAAGTACGGTATATTGCTGCAAAACCGCGGGGCCGGATTCACATTGCAACCCGGCCACCCCAACGAGCTGGGAGGCGGTAAGCGCCCGATGCACACGATCATTCCGGGAATGCTGACCGAGAACGGTCGTGTTGCGATGCCTTTTGGCGTCATGGGCGGGGCCTATCAGCCAACCGGACACGCGCGCTTCGTTTCAAACCTCACTGACTTCGGGTTGGGGTTGCAGGAAAGCATCGATGCGCCGCGCGCCTTTTTCGACGGATCGGTTCTGAAACTGGAACGCGGGTATCCCGAGGAGGTCGCGAAACAATTGTCCGATATCGGCCACAATATTGAAGTACCGGAAACGCCACTTGGCGGAGCGCAAGCGATCCGAATCCGAAACGACGGTATTTTGGAAGGTGCAAGCGACCCACGCAAGGATGGCTGTGCCCTTGGATATTGATCAGTGGCGGCCCTGTGGCCACCCGTTCGGTTCACCTAGTTCAGGTGAAAATGCAAAGGATATGAACCGTCTTCGAATGGACCGAACATATTGGGGATATCCGGGTGCTCTACCGGTTCGCCGGAATAGTCGGCAACCAGATTTTGTTCTGAAACATAAGCAACATAGAAGGATTGATCGTTCTCGGCCAGCAGGTGATAGAACGGCTGCTCTTTCCTTGGGCGGCTGTCTTCCGGAATGGCCTGATACCATTCTTCGGTATTCGAAAACTCGGGATCCACGTCAAAAATCACCCCTCGAAAAGGATGTTTCTTATGACGAACCACCTGGCCCAAGCCGTATTTTGCACGTGTCTTTAGCATTGTTTCAGCCCCCAACGTTTTTTTACCCGTTTCCGGGCCGAAAAGCCAACCATTGATGTGAAAATCAGGGAAACAGTCTGTGAACCTTATACTGACAGTGTTCGAAATCGTGTCGCCGGTTTTTCTCTTGGCGGCTGTTGGTTTTACCTGGGTCAAGCTGGGGTTTGAATACCGCCTGCAATTCGTCACCCGCTTTGCAACGATGCTGGCAATGCCCAGCCTGATTTTTGTTGCCCTCATGCAAACTGAAATCCCGGGCAATGATCTGTCGCGCTTCACAATGGCGACCCTGGTTGCAAATCTGCTGCTGGCAGTGTTGTTCTGGCTGATCGTTCGAGGATTGAAACTGGACCCGCGAACGTATCTGTCACCTTTGATTTTCGGCAATACCGGCAATCTCGGCCTGCCGCTATGTATCTTTGCCTTTGGCCAGGTCGGCCTGGGGTACGCAGTCATCTTTCTGTCAGTCACCGCATTGTTTTCTTTCACCTATGGGATTTATCTGGTCGCCGGGAAAGGTGCGTGGGGACAGGTCGCGCGCCAACCAATGGCCTGGGCGACGATCCTTGGCGCCGTATTTCTGTCGCAGGGGTGGCAGACGCCGACATTTCTGACCAACACGCTTGAGCTTCTTGGGCAAATGGCCGTCCCCCTGATGCTGGTCACGTTGGGTGTGGCAATCGCCCGCCTGACCTCGCGAAGTCTGGGGCAGGCGCTGTGGCTGTCGGCGCTGAAGCTGGCGGTGTGCTTTGCGCTGGGATGGGGGATCGGAGGATGGTTTGATCTGGATACAATCGCATTTGGCGTTCTGGTTCTTCAGATTTGTACACCGGTTGCCGTGACCTCTTACCTGTTGGCCGAACGGTTTGGTGCCGATTCCGATGCCGTCGCCGGCATGGTCATGGTGTCCACTGTGCTGTCCGTAGCGGCGTTACCGGCTATTCTGGCAATCATTTTATAGCGATTGTGATTTCCTCAGCGCTCAATCTGCGCTAGAATACCCAAAAAAAAGGCACGAGGCACATGAGCAGAATTCTTTTCGTACTCCTAGGGGTGCTGCTTCTGGCATCCTGTGGGGGCGGCTCCAAACAGCCGCCCAGCAGATTGAACGACGCGTGCAGTATTGCGCGTGAAAAACCCGACTTTATCAAGGCCTTCAAGAATACCGAGCGCAAATGGGGCGTTCCGGTTCACGTTCAGATGGCGACCATCTATCAGGAAAGCCGGTACAAGCATGACGCGCGCACGCCGCACAGATATGTTCTGGGCGTGATCCCGATGGGCCGTCAAAGCAGCGCTTATGGCTATGGTCAGGCGCTTGATGGTACGTGGGAGCAATACCAGCGCGAAACCGGAAAACGCCGGGCTAAGCGGGATCGCATCCGCGACGCCTCGGACTTTATCGGCTGGTACATGAACAAAAGCTACGAGCGTAACGGCATCCATCCCAGCGACACGCGCAATCAATACCTGGCCTATCATGAAGGCCATACAGGCTACGCGCGTGGCAGCTACAACAACAAATCCTGGTTATTGAACGTTGCCAATGACGTGGACGCACGCGCGCAGCTATATCAGGCACAGTTGGCGAACTGCCGATAATGATACATACAAGCGGGTCAGCGATTGCCTGACCCGCTTCTCTTTTTGTCCGAGAACAGCTTCTGATCAAGGCGACCGCCTTCATTCAGGGCGCCCAGCAATACCGTTGTCTGGCTGCCGGCATTGTCGTGGATCACCCATTTACGCAGCTCGACCGGATTGTCCGTGAACATCAGTTCGATCCGGCCCGCTTCGGGGTTTTTAGGGTCCTGCGCGGTGACAACCGTGGCCGTCCCATCAAAGCTGTGACCCATGACCATATTCGCCTGGCTCAGGTTCACGTTGCGCGCCAGCACGATGGACAGGGGCGTGCGTTTAAGCGGGTATTGCTCGGGCGGCTGGTTCGATTTCGGATCAAAGATCTGAACACTCCCCGAACGCGCCAGAACCACTGCACTGTTGGGGGGGTCATATTCAAACCGCATCTTTCCAGGTCGCTGCATCCACAGCTTTCCGGTGCTCAGTGAGCCATCATCATTCACCTGCGTGAATGTCGTCTGAACCGTCTTCAACCCGTTCAGGTAATTGGAAATCTGCGAAAGCGGCAGTTTGTCCGCAGCCCATGCGGCGGGTGCGGCCAGTGTCAAAGCAAGGGCAAAAGCAATCTGTTTCATGCCGTACAGATAGGCCTTCTGCCCTTGTTATTAAATATCTTACTGTTCGGGGACGAGGATTTCGCGTTTCCCGACATGATTTGCTGACGAAACAACGCCTTCGTCTTCCATTTGCTCAACAAGCCGCGCAGCTTTGTTGTAGCCGATGGCAAGTTTTCGCTGAATGTACGAGGTCGAGCATTTGCGATCCTTGATCACGATCGCCACCGCCTGATCGTAGAGCGCATCCTCTCCGTTCGTATTGCCACCTGTGTTCAGCCCCAGAACGGCATCGATATTGTCAGCCTTATCTTCGGCCGGGCCATCCAGCACCGTGCTGACGTAATCCGGCGGACCGAACTGCTTCAGGTGGTTGACGATTTCCTCGACCTCTTCGTCCGACACAAACGGACCGTGGCAGCGGGTGATTTTGGCGCCTCCGGCCATGTAAAGCATGTCACCCTGTCCCAGCAGCTGTTCGGCCCCCATTTCACCCAGAATGGTGCGGCTGTCGACTTTCGACGTCACCTGGAACGAAATCCGCGTTGGGAAGTTTGCCTTGATCGTACCGGTGATCACGTCGACCGATGGACGCTGTGTGGCCATGATCAGGTGAATGCCCGAGGCCCGCGCCATTTGCGCCAGACGCTGGATACAGGCTTCGATCTCTTTACCTGCAACCATCATCAGATCTGCCATCTCATCGACGATGACGACGATATAGGGCATCGCCTCGGGCGCGAACTCTTCGGTTTCGAACGTCGGTTCGCCGGTTTCATCGTCAAACCCGGTCTGCACCGTGCGGCTGAACATTTCACCCTTGGCCAAAGCGTCCTTCACACGGCCATTGTAGCCCGCGATGTTGCGAACGCCCATTTTGGACATCTTGCGATAGCGATCCTCCATTTCGCCCACGACCCATTTCAGGGCAACGACCGCCTTTTTCGGATCGGTCACAACGGGTGAGAGCAGATGCGGGATGCCATCATACACAGACAGTTCCAGCATCTTGGGATCGATCATGATCAGACGGCATTCATCCGGCGTCAACTTGTACAGCAGCGACAGGATCATCGTGTTGATTGCCACCGATTTACCTGACCCGGTGGTGCCCGCTATCAGCAAGTGCGGCATCTTCGCCAGGTTCGCTACAACGGATTCGCCGCCGATATCCTTGCCCAACGCCAGGGGCAGCGCCTGGTTGCCATCGCCAAAGTCACGGCTGGCGAGGATTTCGCGCAGAACCACCATTTCGCGATTCTCGTTCGGCAGTTCGATACCGATCACCGAACGCCCCGGCAAGGTCGAAACCCGCGCCGACAGCGCCGACATTGAGCGTGCGATGTCGTCGGCCAGGCCGATCACACGGCTTGCCTTCAGACCCGGAGCAGGCTCCAGCTCGTACATGGTGACAACCGGGCCGGGGCGAACGCTGACGATCTCGCCCTTGACGCCGTAATCATCCAGAACATTTTCCAGCATCCGCGCATTTTCTTCCAAGGCTTCATCGCTCAGATGGTGGCGCTGAATGCTGGACGGGTTCGACAAGAGGCCCAGAGGTGGCAGTTCGAAGTCGGAGTGCCGCTCTTCAAAGGATAATGCAGGCTGCGCTTCGGCCTGTGCACGGCGTGACGGTTGCGGTGTGCGGCGTACCGGTTGCGCAACCACAGGCTTGCGCGGTTCGGCCACCGGGATTTTCATCGCCGGGCGTGGTTGCAGAACAGCCTCTTCTACATCCTCGAAGACCGGGTCATCGTCCGCGTCCGGTTCGGGCGCATAGTGGTTCTGCACTGGCTCGGGCGCGTATTCGACCGGCTCGGACTCCTGCCATTCTGATATGTCATCCGCTGTTACGGGTGGTTCGGGCGGCAGACCCGTGGCTGTCACCGGCGGTTCCATCGGCAGGCCATCCGGCTGGCTTGTGTTCAGGATCAACGGGCCGGGGCGGCGGCCACGTCCTTTGGTCAGTGGAAGGTTCGGATCGGGTTCGGGCGTCACCTCACCGGTGGCCACTTTGCGATTGCGCACAGCTGCCGAGATTTTCGACCGGATGCGATCTTCACCTGGCATCTCGTCAAAACCCATGATGGGCTCCGGATCGACCAGCTCAGGTTCGGGCATAGGGTCAGGGCGGCGGATAAGCGACGGCATTCGCGACAGCAGGCCGCCTTTTACCGCAGGTTCCGGGCTTTCCAGCTCGGGCTCTTCAAAGGTTGGATCGGCATAAGCCAGATCGTCTTCAAACAGGGCCTCGGCCGCCGCGCCACGCGCAAGTTTGCGCTCTTCCCACTGTGCCCGGCGATCTCGCGCAGCCTGCGCAGCCGAGGCCGCACCACGCCCCATCAGGGTCATCAGCATGTCGTATGCCATAACGAGACCCAGCAAGAAGGCTCGGAATCCCTTTTTCACATCAGTTTTGGTGAAGCCCAAAACAAATATGCCCAGCGCGATCATCCCGACCGCCATGGCCAGAGACATCAGCTTCACCAGAAAATGTGACGAAATCGGCAGCAAGGTCAGCAACGCGCCCATGACGGTATCGCCAAACAATCCGCCCAGACCATAACTGTGAGTGGCACGCCAATCGGCATCCGGGACCAGCGTCGCGGCATACACCGACACAACAGCGATCCAAATCGGCGCAAAGATCAGACGCGCGATGGCACGGTCTTCCCCAAAATGGCCGGCAAACCGAAGACCCCATCCGATCAGAATCAACGCGATGCCCCAGCTTCCCCAGCCGACGATCATAAACAAGGGTGCAGCGATCGAGGCACCAATCCGCCCCATCCAGTTTTGCACCGGCGCGTCGGTCGACACCATCCAGTTGGGATCATCGGGTGTGTAGGACCAGATCATCGCGGCCGCTGCCAAACCCAACAGGATCAGGGCGATGCCAATCAACTCCTTGCTACGTCGCTCCAAGGCTGCCTGCGTTGTGCTGTCCAGCAATGGATCGCGGTTGCGCGCGTTATATGATGCCATTTTGCCCTCGTACCTCACGAATAGATGCAGTCGCGGAGTGTGATCAGACCACGCTGCAACTCTGTTTTTGGGGCCACCAACGCAACCCGGATAAAGCCTGTGCCCGGGTTTTGTCCCGGATCGCCTTGGGAAAGATATGCGCCCGGCAGGACCCGAACGCCGGTTTCTTTCCAGACCTTCAATGCAGTGTCTTCGCCATTCTCGACCGGCAGCCACAGAAAGAACCCTGCCTCTGGTGACATGTATCCCTGCACGCCAGCAAACACTTCATCCGCAATGGCGTATTTTTCCTGGTACAGCGCGCGGTTTTGTTCGACATGAGTCTCATCTGCCCACACCCGGGCAGCGGCTGCCTGTAACGGCAGTGGCAGCGGCGATCCGGCATATGTGCGCAATTGCTTGACCTGTTTGATCGTCTCAGTGCCGCCCGCGATTAGACCCGAGCGCAACCCCGCCAGGTTCGAGCGTTTGGACAGCGAGTTGAAAAGCGTGATCCGCTCAGGGTCCGCGCCCAGGTCCTGCGCTACAGTCAGAACCCCTGTCGGCGCTTCTTCCCGGTAAATCTCGGAATAACACTCATCCGCAAAAATGCGGAAATCGTACTGCTCGGCCAGACGGATCAGTTTGGTCCAATAATCGCGCGAGGCAACGGCCCCCTGAGGATTGGCCGGTGAACAGATATAGGCCACGGCAGTACGGTTCAGCACGTCCTCAGGTAGGCCAGCATAATCTGGCAGATGGCCCGTCGCGGCGGTGGCTGGCACGAAGTATGGCTGCGCGCCAACTGACAGCGAGGCGACCATGTAGACCTGATAAAACGGATTCGGGCACAGGATGATCGGTTGCTCACCATTCTTCTGTTCCGGGCACAAAGCCATGGCGGCGTTGTATAGGCCCTCGCGCGTACCGTTCAACGCCATCACGTTGGCATCAGGGTCCATCTGAACCCCATATCGCCGCTTGATCCAGCCCGTGATCGCACTGCGCAGGTCATCCGAGCCTTCGTTCGGGGGATATCCTTGGAACCCGGCGGCGTTTTCCATGATGACATCCGTCACCCAAGCCGGAAAGTCATGGGTAGGCGCACCAATGGTCATATGAACGACATCACCGCCCGGCTGGTGACGATCCAACAGAGCGCGCAGACGCGGGAATGCATAAGCCGGTAGGTTCGAAAACCGCTCGGGGAAATCCATAATACTGCCTCAACATCGGGGTCATTGGTGCCCCGTTTTTTTAGCAGATTACAGTCCGTGGGCCTCTTCGTCCAGACAAAGAGGTTCCGAATCAGGGGATTGTGGCATTCAGGCCAGCACCGATTCCGCTGCCGAACCAAGCCGCAACAACGCCTCTTCCGACCCTGGATAACCCAGCATCATCAACCCGCAACCGGGGGTTCCGGTGGGCAGGCTCAGCGCCGCAAGCCCCATCAGATTTCCAATACGCGTGTTGCGCAGGGCCAGCAGATTCTCGGTCACGTAGTAGTCGTGATCGCTGAGCAAGCGGTCCAGATTGGGTGGCAAAATCGGAGCCGTCGGCGCCAGAACCGCATCAAACGCCGCGGTTGCTGCGTCCCACGCGCTGCGACACGCCTTGAGCTTGGCCCAGGCGGCCACATAATCGGGGCCCGAATATCCCATGCCGATGCGGAATCGTTCGAGAATCTCGGGATACATCGCTTCGGGATTGGCTTCGATGACATCGCGCCACAGCCCATAGGCCTCAGTCGTGTATACGATGCTGGTCAACGTCATGGCTTCGTTCAACTCGGGCACTTCCAACGGCACGATCTCGGCACCCGCGTCCGCAAGTTTGGCAACGGCTTCGTCATACGCTTTGCGCGGCGTGTCGCGCAGGTCGTCCTTGGCGATGTTCTGCAAATCGGCAAAACGGCGTCCTTTCAGCGAAGCTCCACGCAGATCAGCAGGCGTTCCCCCCTCGAGCAAAGCCAGCACATGCGCGGCATCCTCGACCGAACGCGCCACAGGTCCAACCGTGTCAAACCGCAGGCAAAGCGGTACCACACCTTCCAGGCTGAGCCGCCCTGCAGTGGTTTTCAGCCCCACCAGACCATTCCAAGCCGCCGGGATACGCACCGAGCCGCCCGTGTCCGACCCGATGCCACACGCCGCCAACCCCCAGGCGACCGAGGCCGCCGCCCCTGAAGACGACCCCCCGGGCACTGCTGCCTCGTCATGAATGCAAGGCGGGGTTTCGGTGATCGGGTTCAACCCGAGACCGGAAAAGGCAAGCTCGCTCATATGCGTCTTGCCCAGACAAACCGTTCCCATCTGAGTCGCGTTGCCCAGCACCAGCGCATCCGCATCTGGTACGCGATCCTTCAACAGAGCCGAACCGGCCTCGGTCACGGTACCGGCGGTGTCGAACAGGTCTTTCCAACTGATCGGGACCCCGTCCAGCAACGACCGTCGCAATCCCAGTTTGGCACGCTGCTGGGCGGCTTCAGCCTCAGCCCGGGCGCGGTCATGGGTGACGCGGGCATAAATGCGGTCCCGATGCGGATGAACGTCAATAGCGGACAGGTAGGTTTCCGTCAGTTCGACCGGATCGATCTGGCCCATGCCAACGCCACGGCCCAAATCACACGCGGTCATGGTCAACCAGTCCTGCATCTTACCCCTCCTGATTTTTCGGCTTTGGGTGACGGTAGCGACAGGACTGCACATGGACAATCCCGAAAGGGCGCGCATATTGCAGGGCATGACACAGGCTTCTGACATTCTGATCGTGGGCGGCGGGCTAAACGGCCCTGCTTTGGCGCTGGCACTGGCACAAACCGGTCACTCGGTCACGGTGATCGATGCGCTGGTCGAAAAGGTGCGCAAGAACGCGGCATTCGACGGGCGTGCCTATGCGCTGGCTCTGGCCTCACAGCGGTTGTTGGATGCCATCGGCGTCTGGGGCCGCGTCGCGCAACACGCCCAACCAATGCTGGAAATCAAGGTTACAGATGGTCATGCCGGAACAGGACCATCGCCTTTTTTCATGCATTTCGACCATGCCGAGATCGAAGAAGGCCCGATGGGGTATATGGTCGAGGATCGTCACCTGCGCCGTGCTTTTCTGGACGCGATGGCCGAAGAGCCGCGCATCACCCAAGTAAGCGGTAAATCCGTCGTTTCGCAACAGGCCGACACTGCCAAAGTGACCGTGACGTTGGACGACGGCACAACCTTGGGCGGCAGCCTGCTGATTGGGTGTGATGGTCGCGGCAGCGGAACCGCGTCACGGGCCGGCATCAAACGCACCGGTTGGGATTATGGCCAGACGGCATTGGTCTGCGCCATCGAACATGAGCTGCCACATAATGGCATTGCGCATCAGTTTTTCATGCCACCCGGTCCGCTGGCGATTCTGCCGTTGACTGGCAATCGCAGTTCCATCGTCTGGAGCGAACGCACCGAAACCGCACAGCACATCAACGCCCTGCCCGAGGGTGATTACGTGCAAGCGCTGCGCCCGCGATTTGGCGATTTTCTAGGCAAAATCAGTCTGGCGGGTGATCGTTTCACTTACCCGCTGAACCTGACCATCGCCAATTCCTTCATCAGTGATCGCATGGCGTTGGTTGGGGATGCCGCGCACGGAATGCACCCCATTGCCGGTCAGGGCCTGAATGCCGGCCTGCGCGATGTCGGCGCCCTGGCTGAAGTTCTGACTTTGGCGGGACGGCGCGGCGAGGATATCAGCTCGCTTATCGTTCTGGAGCGCTATCAGGAATGGCGCCGTTTCGACACGGCCTCGCTGGCGATGGCGACGGATGTCTTCAACAAGATGTTTTCAAACGACAATCCGTTGCTGCGCCTTGGACGTGACATTGGCATGGGAGTTGTCGGCGCTTTGCCCGGACTGCGTCGCGGTTTCGTTCGCGAAGCTGCCGGGCTGACAGGTGATTTGCCCAAGCTGTTGCAGGGGCGCTCGATTTAATCCAGCTTCCGTGCCTCATCGACCAGCATGACCGGAATACCGTTACGGATCGGAAAAGCCAAACCGGCGGCCTTTGAAACAAGCTCTCGCTTTTCGGCGTCATAGTGCAGCGTCGTATGCGTTTGCGGGCAGATCATTGCCTCGAGCATGTGGCGATCAAAGGCGTGTTCAGGGTCTGTCATTGAAGTTTTTCCTCACTCGATCCGCCACGCATGGCGAATTCAATCAGCGTCACCAAAGTCTCGCGCCGGGTGCGAAGGCAGGGGGCCTCCAGCAGGGCCTGCTTGTCCTCGGGGTCGAAATCCAAAAGCATCGACAGAGAATTCACCAAAAGCTCATCCTCGGCGTCCTTGAGCGAGTCCCAATCGGTGGACAATTGGCGGGATGAAAAGAAACGCTCCAGCAATGTCAGGAACTTTGCGCGGTCGAACTCGTTGTCTTTCTCAACCTTGCCGAGGTCACGGTCGAACCCTTCCCACGAGACTGCGCACCGCCGGTAGGGCGTGAAAGCGTCCAGCTCTGACAGGACCCTGAACCGGGATACACCGGTCAACGTGATCAGGTAGCGGCCATCTTCCGTTTCCGAAAACTGCGTCACCCGCCCTGCGCATCCGATACGGTGCAGCTTGTCTTCATCACTGATCGAGGGGTTGGGTTGAACCATCGCGATCAACCGTTCCTTGGTTTTCAGCGCATCGTCCAGCATTTGAAGATAGCGCGGCTCGAATATGTGCAGCGGCAAGCGCGAGCGGGGCAGCAGCAGTGCCCCGGGCAATGGAAAAACGGATACTGTATCCGGCAGGTCGGCGGGATGCATCATGTTCCCAATTCTAGCTCTGATCGAAGATTAGGCAAATATCATCGAGCTGAGTTTGCGGCGTCCGTTCAGAACAATTGGGTCATTGGCCTTGAGCGCATCGAAGATCGTGAAAAGCTGGGTCTTGGCCGCGCCCTCATTCCATTCACGATCCCGGCGGAACAGTTCCAGCAATTGTGCCACGGCTTCTTCCACATCGCCGTTCGCGTGCAGCGCCTGCGCCAGATCAAAGCGGGCCTGATGGTTGTCCGGATCAGCCTCGACAGCTGCCATCAGCTCGGCGACGGGGCCGGCATCTGCCGCCTGCTTGGCAAGTTCCAGTTGCGCATGTGCGGCCTCCAGCTCGGCCGAAGTAGAAATCTCGGCCGGAGCGCCGTTCAGGATCGCCTCTGCCTGCTCCAGATCACCGGTGGCGATATGCGCCCGCACCAGCCCACCATAAGCCGCGGCGTGGTTTGGATCTTCACCCAGAATTGCGGCAAAAGTCTGAGCCGCGTCCGCAGCCGCACCTTCGGCAAGCATTTCCTCGGCAGCCTGCACGGCATCCTCCAACTGGCCGCCCGGGCTTTCACCACCTGCGGCTTCGATCACACGGTCCACGAAGGCCTTGATCTCGGATCCCGGCAACGCGCCTTGAAACCCGTCCACCGGCTGGCCCTTGAAAAAGGCATAGACGGTCGGAATCGACTGGATGCGCATTTGCGCAGCAATTGTCTGCGCCTCATCCACATTGATCTTGACCATCTTCACCGCGCCTTTCGCGGCTGTCACAGCCTCTTCCAGCATCGGGCCAAGGGTTTTGCACGGGCCACACCAAGGCGCCCAGAAATCGACGATCACAGGTGTTTCCTGCGAGGTTTCGACCACATCGGCCATGAAAGTGGCCTCGGTCCCGTCTTGGATCAGATCGGTTGCTGGGGCGTCTCCGCCGTTCAGAAGGTCCATGGCAATCACTCTTTCGTTCGAATTTGCGCCCTATATGCAGTCGCTGGCCGCGGAAACCAAGGGCTGAGTTGCGGATCAGACGTCGAAACTGGCAAAGACCGGAGCGTGATCGCTGGGTTTTTCCCACCCACGGGCATCCCTCAGGATACGGCTGGAATGGCCCGCGTTCGAGATATCGGCCGTAGCCCAGATATGATCCAGCCGACGCCCCTTGTCTGCCGCATCCCAATCCCGGGCGCGATAGGACCACCAGCTGTAAAGCTGTCCTTCCTGAATATCCTGACGGGTGATATCGACCCAGCCGCCTGCTTCCCGTGTCTCGGCCAGATGCTCGACCTCGATGGGCGTGTGCGAGACGACCTTCAGCAGTTGTTTATGTGACCAAACGTCATCCTCACGCGGGGCGATGTTCAGGTCGCCGACAAGGATGGATTTAGCCGGCTTTTCCGCACGGAACCAATCGCGCATATCAGTGAGGTAGTCGAGCTTTTGGCCGAATTTCTCATTCACGTCCCGGTCCGGCACATCGCCGCCCGCCGGAACATAGAAGTTATGAATCGTGACACCGTTTTCCAACCGACCGGCAATGTGGCGGGCATGTCCGAGGCCTGCGAAATCCTGATCGCCAACCTCTTCCATCGGCAGGCGCGACAGGATGGCGACACCGTTGTACCCTTTTTGCCCTCGCGCAATCATGTGCGTGTAACCCAGTTCGGCAAAACCTTCGGTCGGGATTTTCTCAACCGGTGATTTACATTCTTGCAGGCACAATACATCTGGGGCTTCTTCCTGCAGCAATTTCAGCACGATAGGCTCACGCAGGCGAACAGAATTGATGTTCCATGTGGCAAGGGTGAAAGGCATGTCGGGGATTCCTTTGTCGCGATTGGCGCAGGTTAGCGTGGCACAAAGCCAGTTGCCACGAGAAAAGGCAGCTTCATGCCTTGACTATCCGTCGGCAGGTCAACGAGCTTCGCCGTCGCGCTTTCCCTTGCCCTGATACCTCGCCTGATGCAGACTTGTGCGCGAATTAGGAATGTCTGTTTCACCGCTGGGTCTGTTCGCGAACAGACCCGACCGGCACTATGCTTTGGGAGGAGTGTGTCATGGCATCCGAATCCGCAGGTTCCACGCCGCCGGAAAACCTGACGCCACAGCAGCAGGCCATGCCCAAGGTCAACAGGGTCACTGTAGATGATATCACAGCGTCACTGAAGGCAGGGTTTTCCGACTTTCTGGCCCGTCCTGTCATGAGCGGTTTCTTCGGCCTTTTCTTTGCGGTTTTCGGAATTCTGTTGGTTTGGGCCCTGATCTGGCTTGGCCAGATCTGGATGATTATCCCTGCCATTGTAGGCTTTCCGCTGATCGCACCTTTTGCCGCCGCCGGGCTTTATGAAATGTCGCGCCGTTTGCAGAAAGGTGAAAGCTTTGGCTGGTCTGAAATCCTGACCGTTATGGCCAATCAACGCAAACGTGAAATGGGCTGGATGGCCTTTGTCACTCTTTTCATTTTCTGGGTATGGATTTACCAGGTTCGGCTTTGGCTGGCGATCATCCTCCAGAACGCATCCTTTTCGGATTTCGACGGGTTTTTGAACGCCGTATTCTTCACACCGCAGGGTTGGGTATTCCTTGCCGTAGGCACCTGTGTCGGCGCATTCCTGTCGGCCGTACTGTTTTCGGTGACCGTCGTCGCCATGCCTTTGCTGCTCGACCGAGAGACCAACTTCATTTCCGCCATGTTGACCTCTTTGCGCGTCGTATCGGAAAGCCCGGTGGTCATGCTCGGCTGGGCGGCGATCATCTCGGTTACCATGCTGTTGTCGCTGGTTCCGGCGTTTCTGGGGCTGATCTTTACCCTTCCGATCCTTGGCCACACCACGTGGCACCTTTACCTGCGCGCCGTTGCCCCAGCGGAAGGGTAAACCGCCGCAGAGCTCACCTCCATCATTGGTCAAATATCGGTCAATGCGGCTGTCTGACTTGTGTGGAAACCTTCCCTCAGCAACGAAAAAAAAAGCCGGGCCATTCGGCCCGGCAGTCCAACAGGGAGGTACATGTCATAACCCGGACATGCACGGGTTGGGAGTAACCTAATTATGAGTACAGAGTATCACTTTGATCCACATCAATCCACAACCAGTTAAGACACGAGCCTATATCCACCCGATTCTGTGACCAAAAGGCGCGCATTGGACGGATCGGGCTCGATCTTCTGACGCAAACGGTAGATGTGGGTTTCCAGCGTGTGGGTCGTGACCCCGGCATTATAACCCCACACTTCGTGCAACAGCACATCCCGCGCCACGACGCCATCGGTCGAACGGTACAGGAACTTGAGGATGTTGGTTTCTTTTTCGGTCAGACGGATTTTGCGATCTTCTTCCGTGATCAGCATCTTCATCGCTGGCTTAAAGGTGTAGGGGCCAAGCACAAATACCGCGTCTTCGGATTGTTCGTGCTGCCGCAGCTGAGCGCGGATACGGGCCAACAACACCGGGAATTTGAATGGTTTGGAGACATAATCGTTCGCGCCGGCGTCCAGGCCAAGGATCGTATCGGCATCGCTGTCATGACCGGTCAGCATCAGGATCGGGCTTTTGACACCCTGTTTGCGCATCAGGCGACACAGTTCCCGCCCATCGGTATCGGGCAGACCAACATCAAGAATGACCAGATCATAGATCGCTTCGCGCGCGCGCTCCATTGCGGACTGGCCGTCTGACGCTTCGAAAACGTCAAAATCCTCGGTCATTACAAGTTGCTCGCTGAGCGCCTCGCGCAGATCCTCGTCATCGTCCACCAACAGGATTTTCTTGAGTTGAGCCATTTCCCGGTCCTCCAAACGCTTTTCCATCACTTGCGCGCGGAATATGCAATCAACAAGATTTGCTGCAACGGTTTCACGCCTTCGTGTCAGAGTTGGCAGAAATGTTTCACATTTCCTTTCGAAAGAGCTAGGAGAAGGGCTCAGCGTTATAGGGTAACATAGATGAGTCTCATTCCCGATATCACCGAACTTCTGGCCAGGGCCCGGGCCGATCTGCGCATGGGCGTTCCTGTGGTGCTGACCGATGACAGAGGCTTTAGCGTTGTGGCGATCTCTGCGGAAACGCTCAGCCCACAGCGCCTGGCTGATCTGAAAAAGCTCGGGGAACCAGTGGTGGCCATTACCGGGCGGCGGGCTGAAACTCTTAAAGCGCGGGCCTATGACGGTGATCTCGCGCGGGTTTCGATTCCCGCTGATGCAGACATCACATGGGTGCAGGCGGTTGCCGATCCCTCAGACGATCTGAACGCGCCGATGAAAGGGCCGCTGATGACCGAGCGCCACGGTAACGCCAATCTGCACCGCATAGCAATTGCGTTGGCCAAGTCGGCTCGCATTCTTCCTGCTGCGGTCGTCGTGCCAGTTGAAGACGGCCGGGCCTTGGCCGCTTCGCATGGCCTGACCTGCATTGATCACACACGCGCCGCGCCGCATCTTGCGGACCGCAGCGCCTTGCATGAGGTGGTCGTCGCCCGCCTTCCGATGGAAGTGTCCGAGGCCGGTCGCCTGCATGTTTTCCGCCCCGAAGATGGCGGAGAAGAACATTACGCGGTCGAAATAGGCCGCCCGGATCGGGACAAGCCGGTTCTGGCCCGGTTGCATTCTGCCTGTTTCACGGGCGATCTGATGGGCAGCCTGAAATGCGACTGCGGTCCGCAATTGCGCGGCGCCCTGGCACAAATGGGGGCCGAAGGGGCAGGTGTTCTTCTGTACCTGAACCAAGAAGGGCGCGGTATCGGGCTGGCCAACAAGATGCGAGCCTATTTTCTTCAAGATCAGGGCTTTGACACGGTAGAAGCCAACCACAGGCTCGGCTTTGAAGATGATGAGCGCGATTTCCGACTTGGATCGGATATCCTGAAATCTCTGGGTTTCAATTCGGTGCGCCTGCTCACCAACAACCCCGCCAAGATCTCGATGATGGAGCGGGCAGGCATTGCCGTAACCGAACGTGTACCATTGAAAGTAGGCGAAACCGCGCATAACCGGGGATACCTGGCCACGAAAGCCGCGAAATCCGGGCACTTGCTGTGACCCCAGACGATCTTGTGCTTTCCCCGCGTGGCGTTCGCTTTCTTGGCAGGACTTTCGCCTGTTCCATTGGCAAAGGCGGATTGAGCAACACGAAACGCGAGGGCGATGGGGCGACACCTACGGGATGCCATCGAATCGTTGGAATGCTCTACCGACCTGATCGGCTGATCGCACCCAACTTCTGGGCGATCCCGATTGGGCCGATGGACTTATGGTCGGATGACGTAGAGGACACCCATTACAATCACATGGTGTCTGCCCCTTATGCGTTCAGTCATGAAAAACTGCGCCGGGCCGATCCGCTTTACGATCTGGTCCTGTTGACAGACTGGAACTGGCCGAATGCGGTTCCCGGCATGGGATCGGCGATTTTTCTGCACCAATGGCGCAGGCCCGGTTACCCGACCGAAGGCTGCATTGCCTTCCGTCGGGACCATCTGCACTGGATTGCAGGGCGAATTTCCCTTGGAACGCGCCTGATTATCCCAGAGGTTTGACCCGCTCGCCGAAAATGGCCGATCCGACGCGGACATGGGTCGCGCCCAATGCGATGGCCTGCTCGAAATCACCACTCATACCCATCGACAACCCCTCAAGCCCGTTGCGTGCGGCGATCTTGGCCAAAAGCGCGAAATGAAGTGTGGGTTCTTCATCGACCGGCGGGATGCACATCAACCCACGCACCGGAAGGTCCAAAGACTGGCATTCCGCGATGAACCCGTCCGCGTCCGCAGGAAGAACGCCTGCTTTTTGCGCTTCTTCACCCGTATTGACTTGAATGAACAGGTCGGGGCAGCATCCCACCTCTTGCGCCAGCCGCGCCAGGGTTTTGGCCAGTTTGAGGCGATCGACAGAATGGATCGCATTACACAGTTCCATTGCCTGCCTGGCCTTGTTGGTCTGCAAAGGGCCGATGAGATGCAGATCGACAGCATCAAACTGCTCTTTGAAAGCGGGCCATTTGCTGGCCGCCTCCTGCACCCGGTTCTCACCAAAACACCTGTGCCCCTGTTCAAGAACAGCCTGAACCCGTTCGTTGGGCTGCACCTTGGACACGGCAATCAATTTTACCGAACCGTCCTGCCGTTGTGCTTTGGCTTCGGCTTTGGCGATACGCGCGGTGATCTCTTGCAACGACATGGGGCCCTCAATCTGTCTTTGGCGCAGAAAAACACCAAGTCAGCACAAAAGAAAAGGGCGAGTCCGAAGACCCGCCCTTAAACCTTACGGTTCAGATCAGCTTAGAAGTTGAACTGAGCACCGAAGTCAGCCTTCATAGTCGAGTCTGCGCAAGAGTCACAGTCGTTTACACCCAGACCACCGCGCAGCGATACACCGCCACCCAGGTCGTAGATCGCACCGATAGCAACCTGCTGAAGGTCAGCAGAGGCGTTACCGTCACCGTAGGTGAACAGCAGGGTGGTTGCAGCGCCCAAGTTGTAGGCAGCCGACAGACCCCATGCAGTACCGTCAGTCGCTGCAACCCCAGTTGAGTCGTCCGCGACAAACAGAGTACCCGAGAAGTCACCCCATTCGCCACCCAGGGTCAGAACGGTCAGGCTCGGATCGCTTACACCGGCAACACCCGCGTCGGTCTGACCATAGGCAACAGCGGCAGTGATGTTGTTGAAGGTGTAGGTTGCGCTGATGTCCCAGCGGTCTGCGTCAACGGTGGTCGAAGTTGTACCACCAGCTCCGATAACGGTAGCCTGTGCTTGGTCATACGATGCGCCAAACGAGAAGTCGCCTACGGAGTACTGGAAGAACACAGCGTTCGCACCCGAACCGGTCGACGAGTACGCCAGGAAGTTATAGTTAACGCCCGAGTACTGACCAGCGAACAGTTCCAGACCTACTTCGTTGCCGTAGTAGTTTGCCAGGTTGTCAAACGAACCTGCGACGTTGCCCGCGTCAACACGCAGACCACCGTAGATGACCGAGAAGCGTGCGCCGTTCAGGCCGGCCGAGTTTGCTTCACCGTTGCTGGCGTCTTCGTCGGCCTGCAGACGAACACGGCCTTCAAAACGTACGCCGCCATCGGTTTCTGCGATGCCGTCGATGTTCAGACGGAAGCGCGATACCAGAATGACGTCGTCGGTTTGAGCGGTCGAGCTTGCCAGGACGTCGTCGGCTGTCCCGTTCAGGCCATCGGCGCCAGGCCCACGAACGATGGTGGTTTCGCTACGATCTTCAGTGTAGCCAATACCAAAACGGCCATAACCGCTGAAGTTAACTTCAGCTGCTGCAACGCCTGCGGTCGCGATCAGCGCCGTCGATGCGAAGAGAACTTTTTTCATCTTGTTTCCCTCGGTTTCATTCAAAAGAGTTATCTACTCGACACATGCCTAGGCATATGTCTCAGCACGGACACCGTTTCGCTCTTTTTGCCCCTGTTGCGCAAGCTTGGCATAAACCCGGTCACGTCATTGGGGTCAGATTGGTGCAAGGATGCCACAGTTCCTTTTCGCCCGGATGCGGGTGATACACTTACATTTCAGAAGAATAGGCTTGTTGCAGCGAGGGTCCTTGGCTAGGAGTATGCCCTGAATACTGCACAACAAGTGAAACAGGACCTGCTGACAATGCGCCTGCCTACGATTTTGGGATTAATCATGCTGACCACCACTATTGCGGCATGCGGGCAGAATCGAACCACTTCGACATATTCCCCCAATCCCGCCAGCGGTAACTCCGATGAACGCGAATTGAACGATCCCGAACGTTCAACGTTGTGGGATATTTTTGACCGCAGCACGGCCGAGCAGACCACCAATGTAAACCGGTACCTGTGGGCAGCTTCTCTGGACATATTGAATTTCCTGCCAGTGCAGGAGGTCGATCCGTTTACCGGAGTGATCGTAACAGGTTACGGCACCCCTCCGGGTGGTGGCCGGTCATACAGGGCGACCGTACACGTCAGCGATCCGGCGCTTGCAGCCCGGTCTTTGTCCGTCGCCCTGCAATCCAGCGGTGGCGCCCCGGTAAGCGCGGCAACAACACGTGCCGTGGAGGATGCGATTCTGTCCCGCGCCCGTCAGCTGCGCATCGAGGACAACAAGTTCTAGCAACCCGCCGAAAATCACACTAATACCACGCCGGGTTCCTACCCGGCGTTTTCATTCACGAAGGACCGCACAATGTCGCGCTATTCGGCCACCGAAATCGAAGCAAAATGGCAAGAGGCCTGGGACAAGGCAGGAATCTTCACCGCCAACCACAAGGCGGACAAGCCGAAATACTATGTGCTTGAGATGTTCCCCTACCCGTCCGGCCGAATCCACATGGGGCATGTGCGCAACTATACGATGGGCGACGTCATCGCGCGGCACAAGCTGGCCACCGGGCACAATGTTCTGCACCCAATGGGCTGGGACGCGTTTGGGATGCCGGCGGAAAACGCTGCCATGGCGATTGGCGGTCACCCTAAAGAGTGGACTTACGGTAATATCGCCGACATGCGCGCCCAGATGAAGCCGCTGGGCCTGTCGATCGACTGGTCCCGTGAATTCGCCACATGTGACCCGGAATATTATGGCCAGCAGCAGGCACTGTTCCTCGACATGCTCGAGGCCGGGCTGGTCTACCGCAAGAACGCCGTGGTGAACTGGGATCCGGTCGACATGACCGTTTTGGCCAATGAACAGGTGGAGAACGGGCGCGGATGGCGCTCGGGCGCGCTGGTGGAACGGCGCGAGCTGACACAGTGGTTCTTCAAGATCTCGGATTATTCCGAAGAACTGCTGGACGCTCTGGACACGCTGGAAAACTGGCCCGCCAAGGTTCGGCTGATGCAGGAAAACTGGATCGGCAAGTCGCGCGGCCTGCAATTCGGGTTCGAGCGCACGGATGGTGGGGAACCGATCACCGTCTACACAACGCGCCCCGACACGCTGCTGGGTGCGTCCTTCGTGGGGATCTCGCCCGATCATCCGATCGCCAAACAGCTTGAGGCCGAAAACCCAGAAGTTGCTGAATTCGTTGAGGAATGCCGCAAGGGCGGCACCACGGAAGAAGCCATCGAAACCGCGGAAAAGCTGGGCTTTGACACCGGTATCCGCGTCAAGCACCCGCTGGACCCGAACTGGGAACTGCCGGTCTGGATCGCCAATTTCATCTTGATGGATTATGGCACCGGCGCGATTTTTGCCTGCCCGGCCCATGACCAGCGCGACCTTGATTTCTGCCGCAAATACGATCTGCCCGTGGTCGATACGTTCTTTGCGCTGGACGACGACACGCCGGTCGATAAGATCGCCTTTGTCCCGCCAAAGACCGAAAAAGTCCGCTGGGTGAACCATTTCGCGGGCCTGACCGAAGCAACCGGCGAAGAAGCGATCAACGCCACCGTCGATTTTGCCGAAAAAGCCGGTTGGGGCGAAGGAGTAACCAAGTATCGTCTGCGTGACTGGGGCTTGAGCCGTCAGCGCTATTGGGGTTGTCCGATTCCTGTCGTTCACTGCGACAGCTGTGGTGTGGTCCCTGAAAAGAAAGAGAATCTGCCGGTTCGCCTGCCCGACGATGTCACATTCGACAAACCGGGAAATCCGCTGGATCGTCACCCGACGTGGCGCGAATGCGCTTGCCCGAATTGTGGTGCCCCCGCCCTGCGCGAGACCGACACGATGGACACGTTCGTCGATTCCTCATGGTATTTCGCCCGTTTCACCGCTCCACGTGCCGAAACCCCCACTGATCTGGCCGAGGCGGAATACTGGATGAATGTCGACCAGTATATCGGCGGTATCGAACACGCGATTCTGCACCTGCTGTATTCACGGTTCTTCGCACGCGCGATGAACATCACCGGGCATTTGCCGGACAAAGCCATCGAACCCTTCGACGCGCTGTTCACCCAAGGCATGGTCACGCATGAAATTTATTTTACCCGAAAACGCTTTAAGCGATCGGACGTAATTGACGGCGAAGAAAAGGAAATCGGCGTAACAAAGGCGGTATTTCACTACCCCGAAGATGTGATCGTTGGCTTGTATGATGGCAAGCGAGTTGGAGTGCTAAAAGCTGACTACAACGAAGATTTATCGTTCTCAGAAAACTACTCAGTTGTAAAACATGATGCGACGAAGGCTGTGGAAACAGTACCGTCAGCCAAAATGTCAAAGTCCAAGAACAATGTTGTAGATCCAATCGACATCATCTCGGCCTTCGGCGCCGACACAGCCCGCTGGTTCGTTCTATCCGATTCGCCGCCCGAACGGGACGTGGAATGGACCGCTGCGGGGGCTGAGGCCGCGTACAAGCACCTCAACCGTATTTGGAACCTCTGTGACAAGATCGGTGCCATGGACCCGAACGCCACGGGCGAAGGGGATGAGGATCTGCTGCGCGAGATGCACAAAACCATCCGCGACGTGACTTTGGGTGTTGAAAGCTTTGGCTTCAATGCAGCCATCGCCAAGCTTTATGCCTTCACCAACACCCTGGCAAAATCCAAGGCAGGTGCTGCGGCCCAAAAGCAGGCCATCAAAACGCTGGCACAGCTGATGTCGCCGATGACACCACATCTGGCGGAAGATATTTGGGCCCATCAGGGCGGCGAAGGCCTTGTGGCTGTTGCGCCATGGCCCGTCGCCGACGAGGCGATGCTAGTCGATGACACCGTCACCTTGCCGATTCAGATCAACGGCAAGCGTCGCGCGGAAATCAGCGTGGCCAAAGATCTGGACAAAGCTGAGGTTGAAAAAATCGCGCTCAGCACCGAAGCTGTCCAAAAGGCGCTGGAAGGTAACGCGCCGAAGAAAGTGATCGTAGTTCCGGGCCGGATTGTGAATGTCGTCGTTTGATCGCAGAACCTTTTTACTGATGCCGCTGGCGCTGGTCGCCTGCGGCTTTGAGCCTGTCTATGCACCTGGCGGATCGGGTTCGGCCTTGTACGGCCGTGTCGAAGTGTCCGCCCCCAACACCGTGGAAAGCTATTTGCTGGTCCAAAATCTGGAACAGCAACTGGGACGAAGCGCCGGGTCGGTCAACGACTACAAGCTGGATGTTCAGGTTTCGACCGTAACACGGGGCGCCGCAATCACCACAACCAACGAAACGCAACGCTACACCATCGACGGAAGCGCGCAGTATGCCCTGCGGTCCAACGCAACCGGTCAGATCATCGCCTCGGGCTCGGTGGCGGACTTTGTGTCCTATTCTGCCGCAGGGTCGACCGTTTCCACATTGGCGGATGAGCGCGACGCCAAAGAGCGATTGATGGTGATTCTATCCAGTCAGATCATGAATCGTCTTTACGCTACACCGGATCTGGCCGCATGAAATTGAGCCCGCGCGAGGCTGATGGGTACTTTGCCAAGCCAGACGCGGACAAGATCGGGCTGCTGATCTATGGCGCGGATGCGATGCGCGTTGCGCTCAAGCGGCAACAGGTGCTGGCCTCTCTGCTTGGCCCCGGAGCCGAAGAAGAAATGCGTCTGACCCGCCTGCCGGGTGGCGATCTGCGCGGCGACCCCGCTCTGCTGTTGGATGCGGTCAAGGCGGTCGGCTTTTTTCCCGGCCCACGCGCCGTTTTTGTGGAAGACGTTACAGAAACCGCAGCACCTGCGATTCTGACGGCGCTGGAGGACTGGGCACCCGGCGACGCCCAGATCATCGTGACGGCGGGACAGCTGAAGCCCAGCTCGAAAATTCGCAAAGCGTTTGAAGGGCACCCTGCGGCGTATGCGGTAGGCATTTATGACGATCCTCCGTCGCGCGCCGAAGTAGAACGAGTTCTGTCCGAAGCGGGTATGAAGAACGTGCCTCGCGATGTCATGTCTGCGATCAGCGAATTGGCCGTCAGCCTCAGCCCCGGTGATTTTGCCCAAACCGTTGAGAAGCTGTCGCTTTACAAGCGCGGCGACAACACTGAACTGACCATCGACGACATCGAAGCGTGTGCGCCGCGCTCTACCGAAGCGGCGCTGGATGACGTTCTCAACGTTGTTGCCGAAGGCCGCGCGGGTGAGATCGGGCCGCTGATCCGAAGGTTGCAGGCACAAGGCACCAATGGCGTGACACTCTGCATCGGGGCGACCCGGCACTTTCGGACGCTCTATGCCTGCGCCTCGGATCCCGGTGGTGCGGCGCAGGGCATCGGCAAGCTGCGCCCACCTGTCTATGGCAAACGGCGTGACCGCATCTTGCGGCAGGCGCAGGGTTGGGGGGCGGCCAAGCTGCAAACTGCGCTGACGGTTCTGACGGATACGGATTTGTCGCTGCGGTCCGCCGGGCAAACAGCCCCTGCCATGGCGCTGGTGGAACGCGCGATGATACGTTTGGCGATGTTGGCGCGATCCCGCTAAATCACTTGGCCGTTTCAAGCCAATCTGCGGCGGCCTGACCGGCCCAGCGCCCAGTAGCAAAGCAAGCCGTGAGCAGATATCCCCCGGTTGGGGCCTCCCAATCCAGCATTTCACCTGTGCAGAACACACCCGGCAGGGCCGTCAGCATCAGCCCGTCATCCAGCGCTGTCCGTTTCACACCACCTGCGGTCGAAATGGCTTCATTCATCGGGCGAAGTCCGGCATGCCGGATTGGCAGCTTTTTCAACATGCTCACTTGCACGGATTGAGAGTGGCCGCCGCGTTTTGCCATTTCATGAAATAGGGCGATTTTCTGAGCGGACAGGTTCAGCGACTTTCTCATCCACTGGGATAACGTTGTTTTCGACCGTTTTGCAGAAAACCGCGCCAGCAGAACCTGTCGATCCAGATCGGGCATCAGATCAACAAACAAAGGCTTCCCCGCACGCAAGGCCGGTGTCAGAGAATAAAGCCCGCCGCCCTCCAGACCGGTCTCGGAAATCGCTGCCTCTCCTCGACTCTCAAGGTCGCCTGCAATCCATCGGACCGATTTCAATGCGGCCCCGAAATGAGGCTGCATATGAGAGCTCCAATCGACTGAAATAGCTGAGTTCGCAGGTTCAAACGGAGCCAGAGCCACACCTTTACTGCCCAATATCTGCGCCCAGTGACCGTCCGAGCCAAGGCGGGCCCAGCTTGCGCCGCCCAGTGCCAGCACGGTGACATCCGCTGAGATACTGCGCCGCCCGTCCGGGGTGTCAAACACCAGCGCTTCACCGTCCCAGCCGGTCCAACGCCAGCGGGTCCTGACCTCGAACCTGGACTCGCCCAACCGTGCCAGCCAGGCCCGCAACAAAGGCGAGGCCTTCATGGATTCAGGAAATACACGCCCCGTCGAGCCGACAAACAGCGTCTGACCCAGATCACGCGCCCAGCGCTGCACCGCCTCGGCATCAAAGGCTGAAATGATCGGGCGCAACCAATCCGCCGCCACTCCATAGGCGCGGATCAGGTCATCAAGCTGCTCGTCCTTGGTCAGGTTCAGACCCGACTTCCCGGCCATCAGGAACTTGCGCGCGACCGAAGGTTTGGCCTCGGCCACCAATACGGAATGCCCGGCTGCTGCCAGTTGCTCGGCTGCCATCAACCCGGCGGGGCCTGCTCCGATCACCACTGCCTGCGCCATTCGCACCCTCTTGCCTTCGCCCGTCACAGGCGCAAGTTTCATATCGTCATGACGAACAGCGATCCGATCTGCCCGCTTTGCGGCCGCCCGATCCCCGACGGGGGTGGCAGCCTGCATCTTCTGATCCCAAAACTCAAAGGAGGCAAGGGCGGACCGACCGTTCTGCTGCATCAGATCTGCCACAAAGAGGTGCACGCCACCCTGACCGAAGCCGAACTGGCGCGCAGTTTCAACACGGTCGAGGCCTTGCGTGCGCATCCAAGGCTTGAGAAATTTCTGATCTGGGTTCGCAAACGCCCACCCGGGTTTCGTTCGAAAGTTCCGGGCAAGCGGCGCGGGAGGTGATCAGCCCGGCAGGATCGGGTCGCCGAAAGTATCTGTCAGTGGTTCGGACAGACCTTCGATCTCGATACCCAGAAAGTCCGGCACATGGGCGAATTGTGCGCCCGCAATATGCTGGAATTCCATCGTCGTATAGGCGCGTTTCCACAGCCATTCGCGGTTTTCAACAGCCCAAAGATCAGGATTGGGAGGGGTTTCGTCCATAAAGGCATAGAAATGCAGATCGAAGCCGTAGGGGGCGACCTCCTGCATCGACAACAACGACATGCCCTGGGCACGCCAGAACGCGTCTTCGGCGGCAATATCGCCGGTTCGAAGGGTAATCTGGCCGATCCGAGCCTGCGCAAAGGGCGCGTCGGGGTCCGCCGCATGCGGCGGTCGGTTGCCTTCGAAATCATGTTGCAGCAGTTCGATGACGAACCCTTCGGGATCCGCAAGATGGCACATGTAGCCGATGTCCAGAAACTGGTTCGGCGCGCTCACTGGAACGTCAAACCTGCGCAGATGAGCCGCGGCAAGATCGACATCCGGTACAGTGATTCCTATCTTCCAGTACCGCTGCCCCTGGTCATGGGTGTACCCTCCTCCACCCGATAGCAACAAAATGTCTGCGTCTACGCCGTCATAGCCGACACGACGGTCGGTTTCTGCTTCGCGAACGGACATGCCCAGAACGTCGCGATAAAACGTGGCCAGCCGATCCGGATCAGCGACCCGCACGCGTAGTGCAGACAGCCTCATGAGCACAACCTTGCGATTCCCGCTGCGATCTCGGGGTCGGCGTTCACGCTGTCGGCCACCAGATCGCGTGCGGCTTGCATCAGGTGATCGGGGTCGACAATCCGGTCCACCAGGCCAAATTCATACGCTTCCTGCGCGGTGATTTTCTGACCGGCCACAAGAATCAACTTGGCCCTTGCCGGTCCGACCAGAGCCGCCAGCCGCGCGGGGTCGGACGGTTGTGGCAGAAACCCCAGCTTCATCACCGGATAGAAGAACTTAGCCGACGGCACGGCAATGCGCAGATCACAGGCCAGTGCCATACCATTGGCCCCGCCGGCCAAGGTGCCGTTCAGTGCGGCGACGGTCAGACAGGGCAGCGCGGCAATGGCGCCAGACAGTCTTTCCCAGACATCCGACCTGGCCAGACCGGCGCGTGCCTCGTCCAGATCCGCCCCGGCGCTGAACACTTTGCCCGCGCCGGTCAGGATCAACGCCTTCGCGTCTTTCGCAGACTCGGCAATCTCGGCCAGTTCTGACAGCATGGCCCCCGTCAGGGCGTTTGCTTTGTCAGGGTTATTGATCGTGACAATCCAGAGGCCGTCCTCTTTGGTCGATTCGATCATATCAGCCCGGCCCGCTTGCGAATGTCATCAAGCCGCAGCGAAATTTCAGTGCCAAGGAACTCATCTGCATCATCGGAGCACATCCACAGCAGCGCCCGTGCGGGCCAATCTGCGGGGATGTGGACATCCCAGTCCAGCTGACTGACGGGATTGATGCCGCTGGCCTTGATCGAACGCTGCATTTCGGTGGCCACCGTCCCCGGTGAAAGACCCATGGCGCGAATACCATTATGGGCTTCTTCCAGATGCAGGCATTCGGTGAGCATCTTGGCCCCAGCCTTCGAGGCGCAATAATGGCTCCAGGCTTCGACCGGGTTCGACGCTGCACCGGACGAGATCGTAAGAATACTCCCCCCTCCAGCGGCCCGCATCACCGGCAACGCCGCGCGCATCCCGTAGAAAATGCCTTTCAGGTTGATGTCGATGGCCTTGCTCCACGCCGCTGTATCAGCGTTCGAAAGATGAAAGATCGGATCGATCACACCCGCATTGCCGATCAGAACATCCAGCCCACCGAACCGGTCCACGCATGTGGCCACGGCTTGCTCGACCTGCGCGAAATCGCTGACGTCACAGGCCAGTGCGATGGCCTGATTGCCCAATTCTGCGGCCAGCGCGTCAATTTGATCATGGCTGCGGGCCACCAATGCGACATTGGCACCAGCTGCGGCAAAAACGCGCCCTGCCTCGGCCCCAATTCCACGGCTGGCCCCGGTTATGAGAACAGTTTTTTCCTGCATTTGCCCCTCCTCACGCATTGCAATCTCTGTCGGCTACAGCCGTAACGCGGAAACGGGGAAAGGGTCCAGCCCTTGCCCCCTTGACGATACCGGCTGCAAACCCGACCATGCGCCACAAATTGATCAAGAAGGGTTACCTTATGTCCGTTTTCCTTCGCCGCAGTTGCGGCGCTGCTCTGGCTTATGCCGTTGCCACCCAAGGGGCGTTTGCCGACCTGTCAGCCAATGATGTCTGGTCCGACTGGCAGAGTTATTTCACCTCGATGGGTTACACCATCACAGGGGACGAAAGCACCGCAGGCGACGTTACCACAATTTCAAACATGACGCTTTCAGTGGCCTTTCCCGAAGAGGAAGGGCAGTTTCGGATGGTCATGCCAGAAATGACACTGACCGAAAATGATGACGGGACCGTTACCATTGGACTGCCGGAAAGCTTTCCCATGGAAGTCACCGGACAGGCCGAAGATGAAGATTTTGCGGCCACCGTCACCTATTCCCACAGCCAACTGAACATGGTCGTTTCAGGCACGCCAGAAGACATGACCTATGATTACACGGCTGACCAGCTGGGGGTGAAACTGGACTCGATTGAGGTCGACGGCCAGCCTTTGCCGAATGAAGTCTTTGGCATAAATGCCGAAGCAAGCGATCTGTCCGGCAGCTCGCGGATGCAGATCGGCGATAATCGCAATATCAGCCAGACCTTCAACGCAGCCACTTTAACCTATGATTTGAACTTTCAGGATCCTGAAAGCGGCGAAAACGGGCTGATCAACGGTCAACTGGATCAACTGGCATTTGAAGGCAACAACGTGATCCCCCCGGATTTTGACTTTTCGGACCCAGAAGCCTTTTACAAGGCTGGTTTCTCGTTTGACGGCACCTTCACCTATGCTTCCGGCAGCACTGATCTGAGCGGGACCAGCGAAGGTCAGGCGTTCTCGATGAACAGCACATCCGAAGGCGGGCGATTTGCAGCCAGCATCGATGCAGAGCGTATCGTCTATGACATTGACCAGAACAGCACGAAGATGGCCGTTACCACGGCGGGCTTGCCGTTCCCGATCGAGCTTTCGATGGCCAAGGCTGGCCTGAACTTCGAATTCCCCATCCAGCAATCGGACGAAGTTCAACCCTTCGGCTTTGGGCTGAACCTGACTGATTTCACCATGTCGGACATATTGTGGGGCATTTTCGATCCTGCGGGCGCACTGCCGCGTGATCCTGCGACGATTGCGTTGGATGCGACGGGTACTGCGAAAGTGCTGATGAACATATTCGATCCTGAAATCGACGTCGAATCCGACGAAGCGCCGGGAGAACTGCACTCGTTGAAGATCAACGACCTGCTGGTTTCGCTGGTTGGCGCCAAACTGACCGGTGACGGTGATTTTGCTTTCGACAACACCAATACCGAAGAGTTTGATGGCCTGCCCAGCCCAAGCGGCGTGGCGAACCTGCAACTGGTTGGAGCCAACCAGTTGATCGACACCCTGATCGGCATGGGAATCATCTCGGACGAAGACGCGCTGGGTGCCCGTATGATGATGGGTCTGATGGCTCTTCCGGGCGAAGAACCGGACACTCTGAACTCGAAGATCGAGTTCACCGAAGACGGTCAGATCCTGGCGAATGGTCAGCGTATCAAGTGACAATCAAAGGAAAGGGCCGCGCAACATGCGGCCCTTTCTCCGTCCTGCCGACCCTTGCACAAACCTCTGAAACGGCACGGGTTCACCGCGATCCTCAACATACAATCTGGTCACAGGTCTTGCGAGACGGGCAGTCCAAGGCTAGGTCCTTGGCAACCAACCCGGAGGCCTCATGACCCGCACACCAGAAGAAATCAGCCAGCACTTGCTTGACGCGGCCCGCAAGGCAGGCGCGGACGCGGCGGATGCCATCGTTCTCGACGGATCCTCTGTTTCGGTCGAAGTGCGGGGCGGGGCGCTGGAACATGCCGAACGCTCGGAAGGCACTGATTTGGGATTGCGGGTGTTTCTGCGCAAACGATCTGCCATTGTGTCCAGTTCCGACAGCCGGCCGGATACCTTGCGTGCAATGGCGGAACGAGCCGTTGCGATGGCCAAGGAAGCCCCCGAAGATCCGTTTTCCGGGCTGGCTGACAAGGACCAGCTGGTCACAGACTGGGACATAGAGTCACTGGAATTGACAGACTCTGCCCCGGCCCCGTCTGCCGAAGCCCTGATGCAGGATGCTCTGACGGCCGAGACCGCAGCGCTGGCCGTTACCGGTGTTACCCAAGTGTCAGATGCGGCTGCAAGCTATGGAACCCACCGTGTGCATCTGGCCGCCACAAACGGGTTTACCGGCGGATATGAACGCAGTAACCGGTCGATATCCTGTGTTGCGATCTCGGGCGAAGGCACCGGGATGGAACGGGACTATGACGGCGACAGCCGGACGTTCCAATCCGACTTGCGCAACGCGGATGAGATCGGTCGCACCGCAGGCGAACGCGCCGTGCAACAGGTTGGTGCGCGCAAACCTGAAACGGGTAATTTTCCCGTTCTCTTTGACGAACGAATCTCATCTTCGCTCATCGGCCACCTTCTGGCCGCCAGCAATGGTGCGGCAATTGCGCGGGGCGCATCCTGGCTCAAGGATTGTCTGGGGCAGGACGTTCTGCCCGTGCACCTGTCTCTGATCGAAGACCCGCATCGGCCACGCATCTCGGGCTCGCGCCCTTTTGATGCCGAGGGTTTGCCGACACAACGCCGGGCAATCGTGGAAAACGGCGTCCTGACCGGGTGGACGCTGGACCTGTCAAGCGGGCGAAAACTGGATATGGCGTCCACGGGTAACGCTGCACGCGGGGTCTCGGGCCCGCCTTCTCCCAGCAACTGGAACCTGAGTCTGACACAAGGCGATCACAGCCGTGCCGATCTGCTGCGCGATATGGGAACCGGGTTGTTGGTCACATCCATGATCGGATCGACGATCAACCCCAATACCGGTGACTATTCCCGGGGTGCATCCGGGTTCTGGGTCGAGAGTGGCGAGATCACGCATCCGGTCAATGAATGCACCATCGCGGGCAATCTACGGGACATGCTGCGCAGGATCATTCCGGCGAATGATGCCCGCCCGTATCTGTCGCGCGTGGTTCCGTCGCTTCTGATCGAAGGAATGACACTTGCCGGCAACTGACCTGCCCCTGCTGATCGAGGCGGCGTTGGAGGCCGGCAAGATCGCCACACGCTATTCCGGCACGCAAGCACAGCGCTGGGACAAGCCTGACGGCGCCGGGCCAGTGACCGAAGCGGATCTTGCTGTCAACGCGATGCTGGAGGAGCGGTTGTGTTCAGCGCGGCCGGGCTATGGCTGGCTCAGTGAGGAATCCGAAGACTCACCCGACCGGCTGAACCGCAGCAACACTTTCATCATCGATCCGATCGACGGCACCCGAAGCTTTGCAGAAGGCGCGCGCACCTGGGCACATTCCATAGCCGTCGCCGATGACGGCGTGGTGACGGCGGCGGTCATTTACCTGCCGCTGCGGGATTTGCTGTACACGGCGGCACAGGGTCAGGGCGCGACTCTCAATGGTGAGACGATCACGACCTCCGTTACCGCAGAGCTTTTGCAATCAGAAATTCTGGCCGCCAAGCCAAACCTTGACGCACGGCATTGGCGCAACGCGCAGGCACCAGAGTTCGAACGCGCGTACCGCCCGTCGCTTGCCTATCGCATGGCTTTGGTTGCACAGGGACGGTTCGATGGCATGCTGACCCTTCGCCCCAGTTGGGAATGGGACATTGCCGCAGGCGACCTGATCATTCAAGAGGCAGGCGGAATCTGTTCGGACCGTACGGGTCAACAGTTGATCTTCAACAATGCGCACCCCAGGCTGAACGGCGTGATCGCAGCCAGCACCGCGATTCACCAGCAACTGTCCGCATTGCTGGACCCGGCCGGGCCGGGAATCGGAACATGAGCAAACCGCGCTCGCTCAGCCTGGCCGCCTACAGGGTGTTGTCATGGGGGATGCGCAACGGGGTTGCGCCGCAATCGAAAATGCCGCGCCCCGAAGGAGAGTTGGTATGGATACAGGTTGCCACTCCGGATCGACTTCGGGCAGTGACCGACTTCTGCCGTCGGTTGCTGCAGGTCAGGGCCAATCTGAATTTCCTGCTCACAGTCCCCCCGGATGAGGATTTGTCCAACTGGCCGGATTGCAAGTTCCCTTTGATCAACTTGCCGCAGGAACAGAGTGGAGCAGCCCGCGAGTTTGTCGAATACTGGCGTCCGAACATGGGGGTGTGGGTCGGTGGCGACCTGATGCCCAACATCATCACGCGCGCTGACGAACAGGCGATCCCGCTGGTCTTGTTCGACGCTCAGTTCAGCGTCACACTGTCCCGAAACGCCCGCTGGCTGCCGGACATCACACGGGTGACCTTTGACTGTTTCCGCAAGATTCTTACGCCATCCGCCGAGACGGCGCGACAGATCCGCCGTCTCGGCATTCAATCCGGAAAAGTTGCGGAATCACCGCCTTTGCGGATCAGCCCCGACCCCCGGCCCTGGCCGGAAGACGAGCTTATTGAAACCACTCACACGCTTGCGGGGCGCCCGGTTTGGTTGGCGGCATGGGTTCAGGACAAGGAATTTATCTCGGTCCTGACAGCCCACCGTCAGGCGCTGCGGATGCTGCATCGGCTGGTTCTGGTGCTGCACGTCGCAGATGAACCAGAAGTGATGCCGTTAAGACGGCGATTGGAATCGATGGACCTGCGCTGCGTCAATTGGGATGAAGGGGATCTGATTGAAGATACCACTCAGGTGGTCCTGACATCGGACCCCGAAAATCTGGGCCTGTGGCATCGCATGGCAGCAGTGACCTTCATGGGCAGTTCGCTTGAACGCGGAGCGGGCGGTCAAGACCCGTCCGAAGCAATCGCGCTGGGGTCTGCGATCATGTTCGGACCGTATGTGCATCGACATCAGGAATTCTATTACAGCCTGCAACAAGTGAACGCTGCCAAGGAGGTTAAAACGGCGACCGAACTGGGCGACGCCGTTGTGCAGCTTCTGGCCCCGGATCATGCGGCTGACATGGCGTTGGCGGGATGGCAATTGTTAACCGAAGGCGCACCACAGGCTGACGCCCTGATCGAATTGGTGCAGGATATTCTGGATCAGCGGAGTGCGGATCATGCGGGCACCTGATTTCTGGAACACGACCCCGGACCAACCGGATCTGAGGGCGCGTCTGCTGGCGCCTTTTGGACGCCTTTATGCAGCGGCAACCGCGCGAAGGATCGCCTCGGAGACCGGTGAAAAGCCCGGTGTGCCAGTGATCTGTATCGGCAACCTCAATGCCGGTGGAACCGGGAAGACGCCCACGGTGATCTGGACTCTCGAACAACTTAGAAATGGCTGGCATGAACCACATGTCGTCACGCGGGGGCACGGAGGCTCTTTGGAGGGGCCGGTGCGGGTTGATCCGGCCAAGCACAATGCTGCCGAAGTTGGGGACGAGCCGCTGCTTCTGGCGATGTTCGCCGAAGTCTGGGTTGCCAAAGATCGGGCGGCAGGCGCCCGTGCAGCTGCCGGGGCCGGGGCCTCGGTAATTGTTCTGGATGACGGCTTTCAGAATCCCTCGGTTGCCAAGGATTTCTCGATCATTGTTGTGGATGCACAACGCGGGTTCGGAAACGGCTTGTGTCTGCCTGCCGGTCCGCTGCGGGAACCGGTCGACATCGGGTTGAAACGGGCCGACCTTGTGTTGTCTCTGGGTGATGAGGCTGCACAACAGGCTTTCACCGATCAGTGGGGCGACAAGTTGTCCGTTCCCCATGTCACTGGTGCAATCGAACCCCTGAAAACAGGCATGGACTGGACCGGAACACGCGGTCTGGCATTTGCCGGTATCGGCCATCCCGAGAAATTCTTCAAAACCCTGCGGCAGCTAGGCGTGGAGTTGGTCCGCGCCGAAGCTCTGGACGATCACCAGCCCTTGACTCAGGCCCTGATGACCCGACTGGAAAACGAGGCGCGCCAGCTAGGTGCTCAGATGATCACAACTGAGAAAGATGCCGTACGCCTGCCTCCGGCCTTTCGGAGCAAAGTTATCACTCTGCCCGTTCGATTGCATATTGGCCAAGCTGACGAGGTCAGGGAAATGCTGCTGAACGCAGCACCTTCACCAAAATAGGCCCGGTCGGCCCAGACAGGGCCAACCGGAAAAGGGTGGTTAGCCACCCAATTCGTCTTCGATCAGCTTTTTGAAGTCAGCGTAGGACTGGTTGTCGACTTTCTTGCCGTTCACAAGGAACGACGGAGTCGCCTGGATGCCATCACGTTCGGCGTTTTCCTGATACCACGCAGCCAATGTCCGCGCCTTGGTGCCATCTTGCAGGCAAGCCTCAAGCTGGTCGCCATCGATACCGGCCAGACGACCGATCTTGCGCAGCTCGTCCACGATCTCGGCCGGACCACCAGCACGTGACCATTCGGCTTGCCCTTCGTAGATCAGGTCTGTGATACCGAAGAACTTCTCGGGGCCGGCGCAGCGGGCCACCATCGATGCCCAAAGGCCGTAGCGGTCAAAATAGACTTCACGGTAGGTAAATTTGACCTTGCCGGTGTCGATGAAGTCTTTCTTGAGTTGTTTATAGGCGCCAGTGTGGAAATTTGCGCAATGCGGGCAGGTATAGGATGCATATTCGATGATTTCGACAGGCGCATCCTCAGCGCCCTGGACCATATCGACGATCGTCGAAGTATCCAGGTCTGCCTCCTGCGCTTCGGCAGCACTGACCAGCGGAAGGGTGACGTTGGTGTTCGACTGTGTCAGCCAATAGCCGCCAGCGGCTACGGCGACAGCCGCACAGATTACGGTTGCAATACGGCTCATTCTCAGCCCTTTCTTAGCGTTTCTGTTTGGATAAAACGTTGCGCCCGAGACGTTCAAGGGCCGCGCGCAAATCTTCATCATTTACATTGCGTGACACTTTGTCAGCCTCGGCGGCAATGTCAGGCGCAATCTTGGGTTTAGCCTGCTTCGGCTTGTGGTCGAAACTGGCCTGCCCCTCGGCAAATCCGGTCGGAGCGGTCTGGGTAATGCGGACGCGGCTGATGGCGTTATAGCCATAGACCGCATTCACCTTGCCGCGAAGCTGTTCCTTCTGCATTTCCAGCATCGGAGCCTGTGGCCCGGTCGTCAGAACGGTCAGGGTCGCACCAAAACCGCCCTTGCTATAACCCACTTTGACTGGGCGTGCGATGGCGGCGATTTCCTGGCCGACGATCTCGGCCCAATGGGTCAAAAGCCGAGAGACGGCGAAACCCCGGCTTTCCCCGGCGCGCCTGATCTGATCGTTCAGCAAGGACGCGGTGCGTTTGAACCCACGGGTCGAAGAACGTCTGCGTTGCATCTGGTTTCCAGCTCCTACACCTCTATTGTACTGAGCAGGGCACCGGGTGCCAGAGAAACCCGACAGGGAGATGGATAAAACTTGCGTGACTCTGCTGAATTGACCGTCAGTGATGCGTTGCTGGAGTGGTACGACCGCCACGCCCGCGAAATGCCATGGCGCACGGGTCCGGCGGATCGCGCCGCCGGCATTCGTCCGGACCCGTATCGGGTCTGGTTGTCCGAAGTGATGCTACAGCAAACAACAGTTGCGGCGGTGCGTGACTATTTCCTGCGTTTCACCACCCTTTGGCCCACGGTTCAGGCCCTGGCCGCCGCACCGGACGAACAGATCATGGGAGAATGGGCCGGGCTTGGCTACTACGCTCGCGCCCGCAATCTGTTGAAATGCGCGCGTGCTGTCACGCAGGATCACGATGGCCGGTTTCCCGACAACTTTGAAGCCCTGCTGGAACTACCCGGTATTGGCCCCTATACAGCGGCTGCGATCTCGGCCATTGCATTCGATCAGCCCGAAACCGTGCTGGACGGGAACGTCGAACGGGTCATGGCCCGGTTCTATGACATTCACGACCCGTTGCCCGGCTCCAAACCCGTGCTGAAAGAAAAAGCGTCGGCTCTGACTCCGACCTCACGCCCTGGCGATTACGCGCAGGCGGTCATGGACTTGGGGGCCACCATCTGCACGCCGAAGTCACCGGCTTGCGGCATCTGCCCCCTGCGTGAACCCTGCCAGAGTCGCGTCGCAGGAACCCAAGCCGACCTGCCAAGAAAAACACCCAAAAAACCCAAGCCGACCCGCTATGGGCACGTGTATGTCGCGCGTATGGCAGACGGTGCCATGGTGCTGGAACGCCGGCCTGACAAAGGTCTGCTGGGCGGAATGCTGGGTTGGCCCGGATCAGAATGGAACGATGACCCCACCGAACGTGCCCCGTTCCCTTCGACATGGAAAATCTTGCCGGGCGAAGTGCGCCACACGTTTACACATTTCCACCTGATTCTGCGGATCTGGAACACGGATGCCGTCCATCGGGACGTACCCAAACATCTGACCGTGGTAGACAAGCACAGCTTCAGACCCAGCGACCTGCCAACAGTAATGCGAAAGGTCTTTGATCTGTGGAGAGGACAATAAGTCCGCTGTGCAAGTCTTCAGGTCATGGCTAGGGTATGCTCATAAAGTCGGAGCAGAAAAGATGATCGCAACAGGCACATTGTCCCGCTGGCAATCTGCATCTCCTTTCTGGGTGTCGCTGCTGTTGGTTCCGCTGGTCTGGTTTTCAGCTGCTACCGGTGGATGGTCACTGCTGCTGGTTCCTGCCGCAACCTGGTGGGTCTTTGCAGTGATGGACCGGATCACCGGGCTCAACACTCAAAACGCCGACCCCGAGGCACCTGACACGGCGCTGCAATGGTACATTTTGCTGACAAAACTCTGGGTCCCGATCCAGTTCATCACCCTTTTTGGTCTGATCTGGTACGCAACCCACAACACCCATCTGTCAACGCTTGAGAAAATCGGCCTCTTCTTTGGCATGGGCGTCATTTCGGGCACGATTGGGATTAATTACAGCCACGAGTTGATGCACCAGAAAAGCCGCTTGGAACGCTGGCTGGGTGACATCCTTCTTGCCATGGTGCTGTATTCTCATTTTCGGTCCGAGCACCTGTTGGTCCATCACCGCCATGTCGGCACCCCGCGCGATCCGGTAACGGCGCGCTACAACGAAGGGTTTCATCGCTTCTATCCCCGCGTTCTGTGGCAATGCTGGGTTTCGGCCTTCAGCGCCGAGCGCGACAAGCTAGCCCGCGTCGACAGACCGTGGACAGATCGATCAAACCCGTTCTGGCGGTACTGGGCGCTGCAGGGTGGGATGCTGGTACTGGCCGGCCTGATCGGAGGATGGTCCGGCGTGGCGCTGTTTCTGCTACAGGCTGGTGTCGCGATCTGGCAGCTCGAGCTGGTCAACTACGTGGAACATTACGGCCTGACCCGAAAACACCTGGGCGACGGACGGTACGAGCATGTCCTGCCACGCCATTCGTGGAATGCCTCGCAGAAAGCGTCGAACTGGTTGCTGATCAACCTTCAGCGCCATTCGGACCACCATTACAAACCCAACCGCCGGTTTCCGCTGCTGCAACATCACGCGTCGGACACAGCCCCGCAATTACCTTATGGCTATCCCGTCATGACCGTGGCCGCGATGATCCCTCCGCTGTGGCGGCGAGTCATGAACCCGCGCGTTCGCGCGTGGCGACGCCACTATTATCCCGAGATCACCGACTGGCACCCCTACAACAAATCTCTGAACCCCATGCCCAAAGCGTGACCGCAGCGCGCACAGGCGCGCTGCTTGGCCCAACTGTCTGCACTGCATCCTCGATGCGGTTCTGACGGGCGGGAGGACCTCAGCTTTTCATCACCCAGACATCCATAGGTGCCTCTACCCCTCGAACGGATTGGTCGCGATAGGCGACAAAACCGGCCATGGCCTCCGACATCGACGGGTTTTCTTCCGCAACTCGCAGGCGCAAGGCATCACTGACAATGACACGCGCCTTGAAATCTCGCGTCAGCGCTTCAAGCTTGGCAGCCACATTGACCGCATCGCCAATCACCGCGAATTCCAACCGGTTGGCACCGATGTCCCCAAGTACGACCGAGCCGTAATGCACCCCAACGCCGACATGGATTTCGGGCTCTCCGGCCCTGCGGCGTTCCAGATTCCAACGGTCGATTCCACCCATCATCGCACGGGCGCATTCCAGGGCATTGCTCGCGTCCAGCGGCGTTGGCACCGGCGTGCCAAAGGTCGCCATCAAACCGTCGCCCAGGTATTTGTCCAATGTCCCATGGTGCCGGAATACCTCGGTTTCCATACGGGCATGAAACCCGCGCAGCACCTCGATCACCTCATAGGGATCCCGTCCGGCGGCGTATTTGGTGAACCCGACAATATCGATGAACAGAACGGCCACATCCGCTTTACGGACTTGTTTCAGCGGTTCATCGTTCTGACTGAGCTCATCTACCACATTGGGCGAGAAATACCGTGACAGATTGGCCCGTTCCCTTTCCAGCCCCGCGTTGTTCATCAACAATTGATTGAGTCGCCGCATCGAGATGCCCAGCGTTACTGCAACCATCATGAACACGATAACCTGCTGAATACGTTGAGGGATCATGAAATTGTTGGGATCCAACAGCTCGGCGACATCCGGGTAGCCCTGCAAGGCCTCTGCAACCTTTTCGCTGATCTCCGGAATAGGCGTGGCCACCCACCAGGCGACGATCCACCCGATCGTCCACATCATTGCCGTCCACGAACCGATGGCAATCACCGTACGCCAGGAATAAGCCAAGGTTCCAGCCGCCAGAATGACGAAAAAATACTGAAAGTTGTCAAACCGATATTGCATGGCCAGCGGCCGGACATCATCGCTGAACGGGTTGGGTACGATCATCCCAAGGGTCATGATCAACAGATCAACAAAGATCAAAAGAAGCTCGACCCGGGATTGCCCCACCCGGCCCGCGCTACGGATCAGCCATCCATTGGCACAGATCAGCAGCAGGATGAAATGATACCACAGCACATCCCATTGCGGGTTCAGAAAAATAAGCAGAGCCCCGGTCAGGGCCATGGCCACCCAGCGCGCGCGTACAGCCAGTTCAAGCCCTTCGCGCTTGTGCCGCTCTAACGCGGCCTCCGTGTACTTATTGTCCAGATCGAACGTGTCAGGTTCCGTGAAAAACAGACTGCGGCGGGGCTGCGCGGTTGTCTCGGTCATGGCCGTGATCTTTCTTGCAGTGTCAGGGTTGTCTTCATGCAATCACTGTTGATCCAAAAACAAAAGACCCCGCCGTAGGATCGGCGGGGCAAGGCGTAGTGCCTTGTGTCAGGCCACAGGCACCGGCGGTGTTCTTGAAATCAGTTCATCTCGGCCCGGATCTGCTGACGCAGGACATCGATCGGAACCGTTTTGCCGTCGCGCTTGAAGCACCAATAGGTCCAGCCATTGCAGGACGGCGCATTTTCCAGATGAGCGCCTACCTGATGAATCGAGCCTTTGACGTTGTCGCCGACCAGCGTGCCATCGGCGCGAACCTTGGCCTTGTGGCGCTGGTTCATGGAATACAGCTCTTCGCCAGGGCGCAGCATGCCGCGCTCGACCAGCTGCCCGAACGGAACACGCGGCTCGGCACGTTTGCTCGCACTTACTTCCAGAGCCTCACGGTCGAACTTACGCACCTTGGCGATGCGTTTCTCGGCCACCTTGAGATAGCTTTCCTCGCGCTCGATGCCAATGAATTCACGGCCCAGCATCTTGGCAACCGCACCAGTGGTGCCGGTGCCGAAGAACGGGTCCAGCACCACGTCGCCGGGATTGGTCGACCCGATCAGTACGCGATGAAGCAAAGATTCCGGCTTTTGCGTCGGATGCGCCTTGTCGCCATTTTCATCCTTCAGACGTTCATGCCCGGTGCAGATCGGCAGCACCCAGTCGCTGCGCATCTGAACGCCTTCGTTCAGGGCCTTCAGCGCCTCATAGTTGAAAGTGTATTTGGCCCCTTCACGTTTGGACGCCCAGATCATCGTCTCATGCGCGTTGGTGAAACGCTTACCGCGGAAGTTGGGCATCGGATTTGATTTGCGCCAGACAACGTCATTCAGAATCCAGTACCCTGCGTCTTGCAACGCCGAACCTACACGGAAAATGTTGTGGTAAGAGCCAATCACCCAGATCGCGCCGTTTGGTTTGAGCAGACGGTGCGCCGCCTTCAACCACGCGCGGGTGAATTCGTCATACGCGCCGAAGCTGGAAAACTGATCCCAGTGATCGTCGACCGCATCCACCTGGCTGTTATCCGGGCGATGCAGTTGGCCTTTCAACTGCAAATTATAGGGCGGATCCGCAAAGATCAGGTCAACGGACGCCTCGGGAAGACTGTTCATCACGTCGATGCAGTCCCCAGATAGAATCGTGTTTAAAGGGGGCGCTTTCGCGCCCTTTTTGGTGGTTGTCGTCATATCACTGCCTCAAGTGTCCACGGCGCTTTTGCGCTCATTTGGTTGAGACTAGGATGAGTCAAAGACGATTCGCCGTCAATTTCTTTTTTGAATCAGCGACTTACGATTTACTCTTGATACAAGATGTTGTGCACCGGCTTGAACGAACGTCTATGGTGTGGGGTCACGCCAAGATTTTGCAACGCTTCCTTGTGTTGTTTTGACGGATAACCGGCATTGGTTTCCCATCCATATCCCGGGTGCTGTTGCGCCAAATCCACCATCACCTGATCGCGCCAGTTTTTCGCAAGGATCGAGGCGGCTGCAATCGACACCGACCGTGCATCCCCCTTCACGACTGCCTGCGACGGAATCTTCAGGCCGCACGGAATCATGTTTCCGTCAATCAGCAGGAAATCAGGTGCCGGCGACAGCGTCTCAACCGCACGTACCATCGCCAGATGCGATGCCCTCAGGATGTTGATCTCGTCAATCTCGGCGACCGAGGCTTCGGCCACCGCGAACTCAGCGCTGTGTCGAATTTCTGCATCCAGCGCGGCCCGACGTCTGGCCGTCAGCTTTTTGGAATCATTCAACCCTTCGGGGATGGCCTGTGGGTTCAGGATCACGGCCGCGGCGACAACTGGTCCCGCCAAAGGGCCGCGCCCGACCTCATCCACACCCGCGATGCGAAAATGGCCCCGGTCCAGCAGCGCCTGCTCAAGTTCGAAATCTGGTTTTGTCATACCCTTGGAAAACCGCGTTTCGCACAGCGCCGCAAGAAAAAAGAGAGGGCAGCCCACACCGCCCTCTCTCACACGGCGCTTCTTTGGCACCGCTCCTGCTCAACCGATGTTACTGATAAACGACACGGTATCCTTTCTGACGCAGGCACGCGGGTTCATACGCCCGCTTGACCTTTTGGCCGTTCCAGAAACCGACCTTGCACTCTTGCGGCAGGCTATTGGCATGTTTGTAGTGCTTCTTGAGACATTTCGGCCCAAGTAACGGATGATCCTGTGAGTACCCGTTGAATGTACGAAGGCAACGCTGGGGCAGATCGTATCGCGCCACGCGCGGCGGCAGCGGGCGCACGGGCTGCGGCGTGTACGGTGCAGGGGTATAGGTCTGGTGGCGAGCCGCCCGATCCTTTTTCTTTTCCTTGTTATAGTAGTGAACCCCGGCACCGATAATCGCGATGGCAGCCAGCCCGCCAAGAATGTCCTTTGCATCAGCAGCCCGTGCCTGAGAAGCAGAAACCCCGGTTATTGCAACTGCGGTCACAACGATGAAAGTGATGAATTTCTTGTGCATGATGCGTGTCCTTCATAGTGTTTGGGCGACCGTGTGACGGAGCGCGTCCTGATTGCCCTGACACTGGGGGCGGTCGGCTCAGACAAGCAATAACCGCCCGGTGTTATCGGATATCAGAGGCCGCAAACCCCTTGGGTTATTGAATATCGCAGTAACTCATGCGCAGGATGCGGCCTATGAAACAGATACTCTCTTCTCTGACCTTTACGGTCCTGATATCGCTTGGCTCCACCGCGTCTGCCGCGGATTGCTACGCGGATTACAAGGCTAAGAAAGACAATCCACTGCGTCTGCATTACGGAGTCATTCAGGTCTCGAACTGCGATAAGGGCCAGGCCCGTGCAGAAATCGCCCAGCGCCTGCGCGCGTCAGGCTGGACCTTGCTTGAAGTGCAGTCCGTTTTCGGGCCGGAAGGGTTGGATCAGAGGAAGGGCAATGCCGGACAATTCTATCTCCGTTTCTGATGCGCGTCGGTCTGGTGTCAGGCTGGTTGTGCTGGGCATCGCGGCTATTGTCGCCATTCTGATCACCGCCGCGGTTTTCCTGTTCTGGACCCTGCCCGACGCCAACGCATTCAACGCGCGGGTCGAGCGATTATTCGTCGAGGCCGATCTGACCTCGCAAACTGAAATCCGGTTGCTTGAAATTCTGGCCCAGTCTGGCACCGCCTTCGCGGACACCCTGTCCAGTTATCGGATGGTGATCTTCGTGTTGCTGGTTTTCGCCAGTGCGATGATGGTCTCGGCATTGGTCTTTCTGGTAATGCTGGTTCTGCTGAACCGGCGCATGGCGCAAATCGAACGCACCGGCATTCAAGTGACATCCCTGCTGATCAGCCGCGAAGAAAATACTGTCTACCTAAACAACATGGATTTCAAACTCACACCTGCCGCCATGGAAACCCTGTCGGTTCTGGCTGAATCCCGGCTGGATGACGAGGTATTGTCCGGTGCCCAGATCGAAGCCATGATTTCCGGCCGCAATGCAGCCGATTGCGACGAAGCTGCGGGCGCGACGCGGATCAAACGGTTGCGGGATGCGCTTGGCAACCAGATGGTCAGTGAGCTTCTGGTCAAGAACATCGCCAAAAAAGGCTATATGCTGTCCATCGAAAAAGACGTCATACAGATGGTCTGAGCCTTGCTGTGTGACCGTATGAGTTGGCACTTTTCCCTTCGCCGCCTCTTGGAATGTGCGATGCAAAGCCCCATTCTAGAACAACCCCAGGCAAGGGAGGTCGCATGTGAACGTCCACGCCGCACCAAAGATCAATGGGTATGGAATATCGGTTGAATCGCTGAATGGCAGAATTGCCATTTACCGAAACGATGTGCTTTTGGCTGAAAGTACAAATGCCAAGGTGATGTATGAAACGCGCCTGCCTCCCACGATCTATGTTCCCCGCGCGGATGTCTGTGTTGATCTGAGCGAAGAAACAGACCTGCAAACATTCTGCCCGTTCAAAGGCACTGCCACTTACCACGACATCAATCTGGGTTCGGAAAATCTGGCCAATTCTGTCTGGGCCTATGAAGAAGCCCTGCCCGAAAGCGTGGCCATACAAGGCTGCATAGGGTTTGTGCCCGGCGCCTATACGAAAATCGATTTGGGCGAAAACCACCTTCGCGAACCCGATGACGGTAGTATCAGCGGGCCGCTGATCGATTGGCTGATGCGTGGTGCTTCGACCGCGATAACACCCGAGAGCTTTACCAAAGCGTTGGCTGAGAAGATGCTGGAGCATGGCATCGCGATACAACGGCTGAGCATTCTGGCCTGGTCTCTGCACCCGCTTATCGCGGGAAAGCACTATATCTGGGAAAAAGATGAAGACGAGATTCTGACCCGGGCCCCGACATACGAAATCTATGATCACCCGGCGTTCATCAACAGCCCTTTGCGACATGTCTCGAACGGTCTGGGTGGCGTGCGGCAAAGGTTGAACGATGAGAACCCGCATAACAGCTTCCCGATCATGGAGGATTTGCGGGCCAAGGGCGCGACGGATTACGTGGCCATGCCCTTGCCGTTTTCCGACGGGCGCACCAATGTTCTGACGCTGACCTGCGATCACCCGGACGGGTTCACTACCGAAAATCTGGGCCTTGTATTTGAATGTTCCTCTGTCATTGCCCGTTTCTACGAAGTGTTCATGCAGCGCGAAAACGCGCAGGTCCTGCTGGAAACCTATGTCGGCAAACGCACCGGCGCGCGTGTGCTGGGCGGCGAAATCAGGCGGGGTGACGGGGATGAGATCGACGCCGCAATCATGTTCTGTGATCTGCGCAATTCAACAAGCCTGGAAGAGAAGCTGGGCCGGGGCGAGTATATCAATCTCCTGAACGAGTTCTTTGAAACAGTCTCGGGTATTGTTCACGACAATAACGGAGAAGTTCTGAAATTCATCGGCGACGCTGTGCTGGCCGTTTTCCCGGCAACGGACGAGAATGCCAGTGCAGCCCGCACCAATGCCCAGCGCTCGGCGATCAAAATCGTAGAAACTTTGGGTGAGCTGCGCAAAGAAGGCACAGACGTGCATTGCGACTGTTCAATCGGCGTCGCTTATGGGCGTGTCACCTACGGCAATGTGGGGTCTCGTGAACGCCTTGACTTCACAGTTATCGGTCAGGCCGCGAACATCGCAGCGCGTTTGGGAGAATTCGGCAAGACGCAAGGGCACCGCATTGTCGTTTCCGAAGACATCGAACCGGCCTGTTCCAACGCCGTGCCGCTGGGCGACATCAATCTGCACAATGTGTCCCAACCCGTCAGATCTTATGCTTTACGAACAGCAGCCGATGAGATTCTGAACGGTTGAAGCCTTCCGTTTGCAGTGCTTAAGAAAAGCAGGTTTTTCGATTGACGTGATGCCGTCGCGACTAAGCACCATCAACGAAGTCGATCCGAGAACGTCCGATTCAAACAGCTCCCAGCAAGATCAATGCCGTCTGCGCTGGCGAGATCGTATTCTGAAGCTGGGCAATCTGGCTTCTGGCCAAATAAGTGTCGGTCAGTTTCTCAATGGAGTCTGGATTCGAAAACTGTGCCAGATCCTCCGAGCCAGTCAGTTTGAGCAACCTGTCCTTAAACTCGACCAGCTGCTTGTCAATGTCCAGCTGCGCAAAAGACGACGGCAAACCAAGTGCGGTTTCCATCATGCTGCGTAAGGGTGGCAGCCCCATCAGATCGAACCACTTTGTATCTGCGCTGGAGGCGCTTTTGGCGAGATCCGAAAGCTCCCGTTGTGCATAGAGCGAAATACGCATCGTCTCATCTGACGCGCCAACAGCAATTTCAAACCGGGCGGTCAAATTGGCCTGAGCGATTTGGTCCATGTTTGAAGCCAGCGCCGTTTTGCGGACAGCGCCGGGACCAAATCCAAAGGCATCCGAAAACTCCCGGTATCGTTTGTCTGCCAATCGATTGGACAACGCGTCATCCGCCTGAGTACCATCCTCAAGGATTTTCTGTATGAAAAACCGGTTTTCCACATCTCCTTCCAGCCCAAACGCACCCAAAGCGACCTGCAACAACCTGCGATCCGACACCAGCTCTTTGGCGGATTGAATTTCTCCGATGTTGTCCAGAAAGTACTTGGTCTCTCTCTCATTCACCGCTGAAGACGAAAAACTCTGGAACTGGCCCTCATAGGTACGTTGCAAGAACCGCCAGCCCACGATCCCGCCGCTTGGGATGACTGGTTGAGATGTCATTGCTGATAAGCCATCAGCCGCTCTTCCCGTGGCAGAAGCGAGCGAAGGGATTTGAGGCATTTGTAATAATGCTCCGCGACCAGGGCATCAGTGGCTTCGGCCAATACCCGTCGGCTATCAGCGTCCGTAAAAACCTGGCTCAGCTCTTCCACGCGCCGCAACATTTGCTGACGCGCTTGCCCCGGCTCCATGTCGCCGGACAATACAAGCTGAGCAGCATAGCAGACGCGGCGCACTGGCGTGTTCACTTCGTCAGGATGAATCGCGTCCCGCAGTCGCAGTACATTGGCCTGCGGCGTCATGATCGAAAAACGGCCGCGACGATCCCCGTTCTCGATCACAACTCCGTTGATCAGAACCCTTTCTTTCGGGGCAAGCTTCAGGACCAGACCGCTCATCAAGTTGCCCTCATCTGGCGCAATCCGCGCAGTACGGCTGTGTTGATTTCCACTAACGGTTCAACGGTTGCGCCGTCTCCCAAAACTCGGCTGCTGTGTTGCTCGGTGAATTCAGCAAGGTAGAAGATTCTGGCTCTCAGGTCGTTGGGCAGCGCATTATTGGAAGCGGCGACACCAGTTGCCAGCACCCCCCATAGCCGCCGGTTTTCGTGTACGGCCTGAACAAATGCCGAAAAGTCCGTTGCCTTTTGTGCAGTTGCCGCCTTCAGGCGCCGTGTGATCCTGGAAATCGCTTCGTATTCCGAATCGCGAGGCGTCCGCGTTGGCGCGGCGGTTTGCGCGTAGGTTTGATGGGCTAAGGCTTGTGGTGTCACTTGAAATCCTTCCAAAGAGCCGTCTTCAGGCAGTCATTGATGGGGCGCGAAAACCGCGCCCCAACCGGTTTCGCGATTTAGCGGAACAGCGACAGTATCGATTGCGGCGCCTGATTGGCGATCGAAAGCGATTGTGTTGCCAGCTGTTGCTGAACCTGAAGTGCCTGAAGCCGCGCGGACGTCTCTTCCATGTCCGCATCGACCAGCGAGCCAATACCTGACTTGAACGAGTCGGACAGGTTCGAGATGAACTCTTTCTGAGTTTCTATCCGGCTTTGGGAAGAACCGAAAGCAGCTGATGCGTCGATCGAAGTATCGATCAGCGACTCAACGGCAGCCAGGGCAGCGGTCGCACCCGCGCCGGTCGAGACATCAATACCGGCCAGCGCGCCCAGACCACCTGCACCGGCATTCACGAATTGAGCAGAGAACGAAATGTCAGAGCCCGTACTGTTGGTGACAGACAAGGTTCCGGCGGTGCCTGAGTCATAGTCTACGGTCAGACCGGTAATCCCAAGCTCTTCAATCTTCGATTTCAATCCAACGGCAACCAGATCACCGGTTGTTGTCGCAGCAGCGTCTTCGGCAGACACGGTATAGGATACAACCTGATCGTTAATCGCGACGACGACCTTGTCGCCGGCAGCAAAGGCACCGCTGGATTCGTCGGTGACGAGCGCCGTTGCAGCGGTCGCGCCGTTGTCGATGGTTGCGCCAACGCGATCGTTGCCTGTCGATGCGCCGGTCGAACCGTCAAAGACCTGCTTGGTGACATAACCGCCGGTTGACAGGTTCTGCCCTGCAACGGTGATCGACGATGCGGTCACGGCCCCGGTATTGTCACGATCCAACGACGCCAGAACCGATGCGGAACCGGCAGAGCCGTCAACCAGGTTCAGGCCATTGAACTGCGCTGCGCCGACAACGGACGCGATCTGATCTTTCAGAGCAGTCACGTCATCATTGATTTTGCCTCGATCAACGTTGTCTTCCTGCGCGGCGACGATCTTGCCTTTCATCTGTGTCAGCAGATCAGTGACGGTTTCCGCGGCATTTCGGGCAACGGCGACGGTCGATTCGCCAAGCGCCAGGCTGTCCTTGATGGCATTGAAACCTTTGACGTCCGACTCCATCACTTTGGAAATCGCCCATACTGCCGAGTTGTCCTTGGCCGTTGCGACATCCTTGCCGGTCGAGATTGCGTTCTGGGTCATCGCCAGGTTTTTATTGACCGACTTGAGAGTTTGCAGCGCAACCATCGCGCCATTGTTTGTCAGAATGCTGGACATAGCTTTCATCCTTTTCCGTTCGGGCCATTTTGCCCATTTTCACCCCGCACTATTTGCAGGCATTGGTGTCTTTCTGACCTGTGCGACGCGCCGCGTGGCCGTTCGCGCCACCTGCTGATTTCAGGTGCAGCACCACTTTTGAACCCGATCCCCTAACGGAGTGCTAAAACGCGCAACCCAAAATTTCGGATTTGAATCAAACTTCTACCTACGCCCGCTTTTCCAGCTTTGCAGTGTTACGAACCGTAAATTCACTCCGCTGCCCGTCTGCACCATAGGTGCTGAATTCCTGCCGAACACGCCGCAGTTCACCCATTCGGCTGGCGACTGCTCGGATGCCTTCAGCCGCGCTGTTCAGCAGCGCCTGATTGCGTTCGGCTTTCTGTTGAACGCGAATCAGTGCCTCGCTTTCCAGCACCTGAAGATCATTGATTGCACCGATCAGCTTCTCTTTTTCAGGCGCCATGCTGGACAAACGGTCCAGATCCCCCTGCACAAGTGCGACACGTTCCAAATCCAGGACTTCTTCCAAAGACTTGATCAACACTGCATCGGCCTTAGACGTCATCGGTTTTCTCCATCAGTGACTTGAACAGAATTTCGGAAAGGCCCACGCCACCGGACCGGGCCAGTTGCTGCGCCTGATGTTGAACAAGCATCGAAGAAAACTGATCTTCACCTGCGCCACCACCAAAGGACTGGCGGGTCTTGCCCAACCCGGCAGATTTCAGCATTTCACCTAGAAACGCGGCTTCCAGCTCTATGGCCACATCTTTCAGTCGGGTTTGGGATAATGGTGATTGAGATACGTGAGGAAGGGTGGAAACCTTCATGGCCTTCTCCGAATTTGCCTCGAACTTTCTCGATCAAAGGCGAAAGCGGTTAAAATAAACGTAACTTCCTGCAGGCAGTGTTCCGACCAGACACACGGAGCCGGAGCAAATGCCCAACCCCCTAACGCTGGCGAACGCAACGCCGACTTCAACCGAGAAAGCCGCCACATTTCGTAAAGCTCCGGGCCAAAAAACTGGCTCGGAGAGCTTTCAGGACGTCCTCGGACAAGAGGTTGGCGCCACTGGCCTTCCTGAAGGCGAAAACCCTGCCATCAATTCCGAGCTGACAAATGTCGAAGCGGAGCCCGAGCCTGTGCCGGGGACAACGGCTGAGGCATCAGCAGCGGCCCATCCCTCCCCGATTTCAGAACACACCGGTGAACAGCAAATCCTTTCTGCATTCCTCGAAACCCCCGGCTTAGACGAGATAACGATGGTGCCGGTTCAGATTGCGGAGGCAAATCAAGCACCCTCAAAAATACCGGATCAACCACAGGTATTGGTATCAAAAGGACTGTCCCTGCAAAGCGACTCGTCCTTCCCGGTTCCGCCGCTCTCGCAGAAGGCGCAGGATCCGACGCCCCAACCTGCGCAAATGACAAACATGACCGAAAAAGGCCAAGTGTTTGATCAGCTGGTAAAGACCAAAGGCACGGTCGAACAAATGGGGGGCATCCCGCTTCCTCTGGATCCTGAAAAGAAACTGTTGCCCGAAGTGAACATTCTCACGCCTAAACCACCAACGCCTAACCGGGCGCCCTCGGTGGCGCAGCTTCAGCTGATGGCAACTGCTGTTGAATTCGAACCGGTGGCACCCGTTGTCGAGGCTGAGGCCCTGCATGCCGCCAGAGAGGAACCTTTGCCGCTGACCTCACGCGATTCTGTGCCTCAACTCACGAGTCCGTCTTCTGCCGCCCGAGCAGAAATCGCCCGGGCGATGGCTGGTCAGCTGGCAGCAGCGGTCCAGACACGTACCGGATCAGGAGCAACGGAAATTGCGCTGAATCCGGAAGAGCTTGGGCGTGTTTCCATTGTTCTGAATGGCCGGGAGGACGGCCTGCAAATCACTATTGCGACCGAGCGTCCGGAAACCCTCGAATTAATGCGACGTCATTTATCCGTTCTGACAGAAGAGTTTCAGAAACTGGGCTATGGGGATCTGAGCTTTGATCTGGGAACCTCTTGGGGTTCTGGCGCACATCAAAAGGGTGCAGACGACCCAGACACCCAATCCCCATCACGTTCAGAAGCTGCGCCGCACGAACGGATCGATCGCACAACTTCCCATCCACAGAATTTGGCCTCGGGCCGGGGCATCGACATGAGGTTTTGACCAATGATTACGCCTTTCAACACCACGCAGCCCGTTGCGGATCAACAAAAGGCCGGGGCATCACAGAAGTCTGCGATTACTTCGGACTTTGAGACATTCTTGCTGATGCTAACGGCGCAGGCAAAGAATCAGGATCCTTTGGAGCCGATGGATTCGACCGAGTATGCGTCTCAGTTGGCGCAGTTCTCGATGGTCGAGCAACAAGTCCAGACCAATGACCTCTTGTCCACCTTGGCCAACGCATTGGGCGGTACGAAACTGAACGAACTTGCAAGCTGGGTGGGCATGGACGTCCGCTCAACCTCGGCCTTTCACTTTGAAGGCCAGCCGGTGATACTGTTTGCTCAGGCCGACCCTGATGCGGACGCAACCAAATTGGTGATCCGCGACAGTGACGGTACGGTGATCGATAAAGTCACTGTGCCCACGACGACTGAGGAGTTTGTTTGGGCGGGGGTGGATTCTTCAGGCAATCCAGTGGCATCAGGCAACTACACTGCAACCCTTGAATGCTACAAAGGCGATGAGTTGCTCTCCGAGAAACCTGTCGCCACCTACGGTCGCGTCATCGAAGCACAGGTAGGCATCGATGCTGTTTTATTGACCCTGCAAGGCGGTCAGGTAATTCCCGCAACTCAGGTCACTGCGGTCAGAACTGGTGCTTGATCTACCGGGCCGGACAGGCCAAAGCTTGGCAAATCGACTCGCCAGAAAAAGTGATGGAACCTCTGCCCAACCTGTCTGCCCCCCCTCGAGATCTGGTTGACCATCTCCATGCGCAAGCATTGGTCAACGCACATCCTCGGTTCGAGACCTTGTACGGCGGGCGCACCAACAGGGTCTGGAAGGTCAAGGGCCGCGCAAGCGACAAGGTCCTGAAACTCTACAGCACAGCATTGCGCAATCCATTGTTTCGAAATGATGCAGAGTTGGAAGTCCAATGCCTGAAGGCGCTTGGCACCACGGGTTTCGTGCCAAGGCTGCGTGCCACAGGGCAATACAATGAAGCCAGTTGGGTGTTTTACGACCACGCACCCGGAGCACCCTGGCGGCAGGGGTCAGCCCAGGTCGGTGCCTTGCTGCGCAAGCTTCATTCCCTGTCCATCGCCGTCCAAGCGCCAGTCGGATGCAATGGCAGCGAAGACTTGCGAGCTCATGGAAACAGAATTCTGCAGGGCTGTACGTCAAACACGCGTGGCAAACTCGCAGATTTGCAACCTTCAACCTCTGTCACACCTACGGAACAGACTTGTCTGATCCATGGCGACCCCGTGGCAGGTAACATCCTGGTGGCGACCGGTGGTCTGACTTTGATCGACTGGCAATGCCCAGCCCTTGGCGATCCTTGCGAAGACCTTGCGCTCTTTTTGTCGCCTGCGATGCAGCAACTTTACCGAGGCTCACCGCTGTCGAAGAAAGAGGAAGACCAGTTTCTTTCCGCCTACGGCAGACCCGAAATCGTCGCGCGCTATCTACAGCTCAAACCGTGGTATGCGTGGCGCATGGCAACGTATTGCCTCTGGCGCGCCGAAAACGGTGCGCCCGACTATGTGACAGGGTTGAATTTGGAAACCGCAATTCTGTAACGCCCCGCCTCATCGCAGGTCGGCCAGCGCCAACATGGCGTAGGCTGGCGGCATGAGCACACGGCGCCAGCGACCCAATGGAAACTGACCTGGTTTTTGCGTCATCACGGCTGGCAGCCTGGCGTCCTGCCCCAGAACCAAGCGCGCCAATGCTCGACCACAGTACGTGCCCATGGCGACGCCATTGCCGTGATATGCAAACCCGGCAAACATCCCCGGTTGTTCCGGAACGGGGCCGACGAAAGGTGTCAGGGCCCGTGACAGGCACACCAAACCGGACCAGATATGAGTGACCTCGACCGTCGACCAAGCAGGAAACATATGTTTGAAATCCTGCTGGACCTTTTGCCGAATGGCCGCTTCAGCCCCGGCCGATGACCGCAAGCCGCCTCTCATCCCAAACAGAAAGCGCCCGTCCGGCATCAGGCGAAAATAGTGCAACAGATTGCGCGTATCATAGCACATCTGATCCGTAGACCACCCTTGTACCACTTGCTCGGCTCGACCAAGGGGACGCGTTACCAAAACGGTCGACTGTGCAGGCATGTATCGTCCGGACATCCAGGCCGGGATATCCTCGCTGGAATATCCGTTGGTACACACCAACACCGCCTGCGCTTTGACTGGCCCGCTCTGCGTTTGCAACACAAAGCCGGACGCCGTTTTTTCAACGCTCAGAACCGGGGATTTCTGGAACAGATATGCGCCCATTGCTTCGGCGGCTCGGGCAATCCCGAACAGATATTTGCGGGGATTCAATCCGAAACCGATCGGCGAAGTGTAGGCACCATGAAACGCGCCACCCATGCCCTTCGCAGGCAGATCTCCGGCTTCGTGCAGGGTTCCCTTCTCGTCGGCATTCCGGCGCAACACGTCCATTGCCCTTTTGGAATGCGCCATTTGGGTTTCCCCGTTGGAGTGGGTATCCGCATCGATCTGATGCTGTGCCAACAGATCAGCGACCAGTTGAACCGCTGCCTGTTCCGCTTTCGCATAGTCCCGAGCGGCGTCGCTGCCAAATCGACGCTCCATGGATTCGTGGCCAAGTTTTGAACCCCCAAGACAGCAAAACCCACCATTGCGGCCCGAAGCACCCCACCCCGGCGCGCCGGCTTCGAACACCGCAACCGAAGCGTTCTTAGCCAAATGCAAGGCAGCAGAAACGCCTGTAAATCCGCCACCGATGATGGCCACATCCACATGCATGCCGCCTTGAACCTTTGGCCAATCCGGGCTGGCAACAGTTTCGTCCCACCAGCAGCCGTCGCGAGGTTCGCTGCCATAGGCGTAGTCTGGAAATATCCGCTTCATTCGGTGCGCGCTGCGGCCATTTCGTCCTGCTGCTGCCGCACCATCGCGCGTTTGGTCACAAGCGAAGCCGTGATTACCCCGACTGTCACCACAGCGATCATGATCGTCGACAACGCGTTGATTTCCGGGCTGACGCCAAGGCGCACGGCCGAGAATATCTTGATCGGCAATGTCGTTGCCGACGGCCCCGAAGTGAACGATGCAATCACCAGATCATCAAGTGACAAGGTGAAGGCCAGCAACCAGCCCGAGATTACCGCAGGTGCGATGATCGGCAGGGTGACAAGACGGAAGGCTTGCGCGGGCGAGCATCCAAGGTCCAGCGCAGCCTCTTCCAGCGAGCGATCAAAAGTTATGAGGCGCGAGGATACGACAACCGAAACGAAACACATCGAGAAAGTCGTGTGTGCCAGCACGATGGTCAGAATACCCCGATCCAGGCCGATGCCGATAAACAGCAGTAGCAGCGACAGGCCGGTGATCACTTCAGGCATCACCAGCGGCGCATAGATCATGCCGGAAAACAGTGTCCGGCCAAAAAAGCGCCCGCTGCGGACCATCACATAAGCGGCGGCCGTTCCCAGAATCGTAGCCAGCGTCGACGAAAAGACCGCGACCCGGATCGTGACCCAGGCGGCATCCAGGAACGCCTCGTTCTGAAGAAGCTCTCCGTACCACTTCGTCGAAAACCCGGCCCAGACCGTGACTAGCTTGCTTTCGTTGAAGCTGAAGATGATCAGGATGATCATCGGGATGTACAGAAAAGCAAATCCCAGCGTCAGCGAAACCGTGTTGAACCAACTTAATCTGTTCATCCCTCTGCCTCCGCCTGTTTCTGCTGGTTGCGCTGAAACAGCACGATAGGAATGACGAGAATCAGCAGCAGTACGATGGCCACCGCACTTGCAACCGGCCAGTCACGGTTCGAAAAGAACTCTTCCCACAGAACCTTGCCGATCATCAGCGTACCCGAACCGCCCAGAAGTGATGGGATCACGAACTCACCGATCACGGGGATCATCACAAGGAAACACCCCGCGATGATGCCAGGCTTGGACAGTGGAATGGTCACCAGCCAGAAGGCCTGAAAACGAGAACATCCCAGATCCTCCGCCGCCTCGATCAGCGATCCGTCCATACGCTCCAACGCCGAATAGATCGGCAGGATCATGAAGGGCAGATAAGTGTAAACGATGCCAATATAGACGGCGGTCGAAGTGTTCAGGATCGTCAACGGGGTCGAGATTATACCGGTCCACAGCAAAATCTGGTTGAGATACCCTTCGTTCGACAGAATACCCATCCACGCGTAAACCCGGATCAGGAATGAGGTCCAGAAGGGCAGGATAACCAGCATCATCAGTGTCGGTCGCCATTCCTGAGGTGCCCGGGCCATACCGTAGGCCATTGGGTAACCCACCAACAGGGTCAGGAAGGTCGAAATCAAAGCGATCTTCACGCTGGACAGGTAGGCTTTCCAATACAGGTCGTCTTCCGTCAGCCAGACATAGTTCTCGAAGTCCAGTTGCCCGAAGAAATCTTTGATCCCCGTCCAGCCAGCGGACAGGTCCAAAGTTGGCGTATAAGGCGGGATGGCCAGGGCGATGTCCGACAGCGAAATCTTCAGAACGATGAAGAACGGCACCAGAAACAGAGCCAACAGCCAGACGTAAGGAATGGCGATCAGAATGGCACGGCGCATCAATTGGCCAGCAGAACCGCAGCCGTGGCTGTCCAGGACAGCCAGACCGGGTCTTCCCAGGTGAACGAACGACGCGAGATGCGACGGGTGTTGGCCGTCTGTGCCTTGATGATCGTGCCGTTTGCCAATTCAACGTGATAGGTGGACAGATTGCCCAGATAGGCAATGTCGTGAACCTTGCCCTGAACAGCGTTGACCGCATCAACGGGCCGTTCGGCAGAAATCGTCACTTTCTCGGGGCGGATCGCCAGATGGCAGGACTGACCGTCTGAGAAACCAGCAGGCGATGATGCCGTCAAAGGTGCCTGACCTTCGGCCCAAACGATCTGGTAAGCGCCCTCTCCGGATGGAGTGGCGCGGCCTTCGATGATATTCACATCTCCTATGAAATCAGCGACATAAACAGATTCAGGGTTTTCATAGATGCGATCCGGTGTGGCCACTTGCTTTAACTGGCCCTGATCCATCACCGCGACACGGCTGGCGACTGTCATAGCCTCTTCCTGATCGTGGGTGACGATGACGAAGGTGGTACCCGTCTTCTCCTGAATATCCATCAGCTCGAACTGGGTATCTTGTCGTAGTTTTTTGTCCAGCGCACCCAACGGTTCATCCAGCAGCAGAAGCTTGGGCGATTTGGCCAATGAGCGCGCCAGTGCCACGCGCTGCCTCTGACCACCCGAGATCTGATGGGGTTTGCGACGGGCAAACTGTTCCAGCCGGGTCAGGCGCAGCATTTCTTCCACCCGGTCTTCCAGATCGTGCTTGGGCATGTTGTCCCGTCGCAGACCAAAGGCGATGTTTTCCCAGACACTGAGATGCGGGAACAGGGCATAGGACTGGAACATCATGTTCACGGCCCGCTTGTTTGGCGGGATGGGGTCGATATCCTGCCCGCCCAGCAGGATATGGCCTTCGGTCGGGGTCTCGAACCCGGCCAGCATCCGCATCATCGTTGTTTTGCCGCACCCTGAAGGGCCGAGCAAAGCAAAGAATTCTTTTTCGAAGATATCCAGCGACAGGTTGTCGATCGCGGTGAACTCACCAAAGCGCTTGGTCACGTTCTGGAACTGGATCAAAGGTTTCGCCTGTGGGTCTTCCCACGGCGCAAAGACATCAGAATTCAAAGCAGCCCCCGCATGGTCAGTTTGGACAATAGTGCGGCGGGGCGGTCTGGTTACCGCCCCGCGCTTATAAACCGGATCAGGTGCCTGACTTGATCTTGGTCCAAAGACGGGTCACGACCCGCTGTGTTTTCGCGGGGTACGGAGTCGTGATGTACAGGTTTTGCATCGTAGCTTCATCCGGATATATTGCCGGATCACCGATCACGTCTTCCTCAAGAAACTCCTGAGACGCCATGTTGCCGTTGGCGTAGTACACATAGTTGGACGCAGCGGCCATGTTGTTGGCATCCAGAATGAAATTCAGGAACTTGTGCGCACCATCTGGATTCGGCGCGTCGGCAGGAATTGCCATCTGGTCGAACCACATCAACGAGCCTTCTGCGAACGGATGGTATTCGATGTTCACACCGTTGTCGGCTTCGGCCGCGCGATCCCGCGCCTGCAGAATATCTCCGGACCAACCCACGGCTACGCAAATATCACCATTTGCCAGCGCGTTGATATATTCCGAGCTGTGAAACTTCTGGATGTAGGGACGAACGCTTGTCAGAACGTCTTCGACCTTCTTGATCACTTCCGGGTCGTGGCTGTCGGGGTCTTCACCGATGTACTGCAAGGCCATCGGTATCATTTCGGCTGGAGCATCAAGGAAATGAACGCCACACGAGGCCAGCTTTTCCATGTTCTCCGGTTTCAGAACCAAATCCATGCTGTTCAGGGCCACGTCGTCACCCAAGACTTCTTTGACTTTGTCGACGTTCACACCGATGCCCGTTGTTCCCCACATGTAGTTGATCGAGTAGGCATTGTTCGGATCATATCCTGCGGTGCGTTCCTGGATCACGTCCCACAGATTTCCAGCATTCGGCAACATGGCCATATCCAGTTCCTGAAACGCGCCCGCCTGAATCTGGCGCTGCAGGAATGTGCCCGATGGCACCACCACGTCGTATCCTGAACCACCGGCCAGCATCTTGGTTTCCAAAACCTCGTTGCTGTCGAACACATCGTAGATCAAAGTCAGACCGCTTTCTTCTTCGAATTTGCTCAGCAATTCTTCGTCGATGTAGTCAGACCAGTTATATACACGCACCTCTTCGGCGAATGCCGCCGAAGTCCCCAATGCGATGACCGCTGTCATGGTCAGCGTTTTGATTGTCATATTCTTCTCCCTGCAAGTGTACGGCTATTTTCCCGTTTTTTTGGATTTGATCAAGTTTTGCGTTTTTCCTCGATCCAGCGTATGGTTTCACGAGGTCTGTCACCTGACAAGTCAGGGTTAGTCGAAATAGGAAGAACCAATTGGATTTGATCAAAAATAAGGCATCTGCGTCGACAATCGACAATGGGAAACAGCCCGCGCATGAGCAGGTTTACCAAAAACTCAGATCACAGATCCTGTTCGGGGAATTGGTTCCTGGTCAGCCTGTCACGATCCAGGGCCTGACTGATTCGCTTGGCGTTGGCATGACCCCGGTACGCGAAGCCATCCGCCGGTTGATCTCGGATGGAGCATTGGTGTTTCAAGGCAATCGGCGCGTGAGTGTTCCACTGCTTTCACCAGGTGACATCCAGGAAATGATATTTGCGAGAACCGCAATAGAATCAGAGCTTTCAAGGCGCGCGACGTCGAATCTGCAAACCGAAGATATTGATCATCTGGAGCGTCTCGACATGCATCTGGACCGAATGATTGCCGACGGAGACGTGGGTGGATATCTGCGCCTGAACCAGGCGTTCCACGAAACCTTGTATTCACACGCAAACGCACCGATTCTTAGCGATCTGGCCGAAAGGCTTTGGTTGCGGTTCGGTCCGTCGCTGCGTGTCGTATGTGGCCGATTCGGAACTCAAAGTCTGCCGGATCGACACAAGGATATCATTTCCGCTTTGCGCAACGGAGACGCCGAAAAAGCCGCAAAAGCAACGACACAGGACATTGAGCAAGGCATGGAATTGATGGCGGACGCCCTAACTTCCACCTAACTCAACCCGATTCGATTGACAGCAGTGAATTTGATCATATTGTGAACCGCAACTGCGTTCTTGTAGGAGATTCTCCGATGTCCACCATAACCAACCATATGCCGACCGCCGAATTGCAGGCGCTGGATGCGGCGCATCACATCCATCCTTTCTCGGCCAATGGCGCGCTGGGACAGGAAGGGGCACGCGTGATTACACGCGCCAGCGGAGTTTACCTGACCGACAGCGAAGGTGAGGAAATTCTGGACGCTATGGCAGGTCTTTGGTGCGTCAATATCGGCTATGGCCGTGATGAGCTGGCCGATGTCGCCGCGCGTCAGATGCGAGAACTGCCCTACTACAACACCTTCTTCAAGACGACCCACGTGCCCGCAATCGCACTGGCCGCCAAGATCGCCGAGCTGGCACCGGGTGATCTGAACCAAGTCTTCTTCGCAGCCGGCGGGTCCGAGGCCAACGATACCAACATCCGCCTTGTACGCACCTATTGGGCCGAGAAGGGGCAGCCGGACAAGAATATCATCATCAGCAGGAAAAACGCGTATCACGGGTCTTCCGTCGGGTCGGCTTCGCTGGGCGGTATGGCAGGCATGCACGCGCAGGGCGGCATTCCGATCCCGAACATTCACCACATCAACCAACCGAACTGGTGGGCCGAAGGCGGCGACATGTCGCCCGAAGAGTTCGGACTGGCCCGCGCGCGCGAGCTGGAAGAAGCCATTCAGGAACTGGGTGAAGACCGTGTTGCGGCCTTTATCGCCGAGCCGGTTCAGGGCGCGGGCGGTGTAATCGTGGCGCCGGACACATACTGGCCGGAAATTCAGCGTATCTGCGATAAATACGATATCCTGCTGATTGCCGACGAAGTGATCTGTGGGTTCGGCCGTACCGGCAACTGGTTCGGATCCGAAACCGTGGGCATCAAACCGCATATCATGACCATCGCCAAGGGGCTCAGCTCGGGCTATGCGCCGATCGGCGGGTCCATCGTGAATGACGAGATTGCCGAAGTCATTGGCGGCACCGAATTCAATCACGGTTACACCTATTCCGGCCATCCGGTCGCGGCTGCTGTGGCTTTGGAAAACCTACGTATCCTCGAAGAAGAGAAGATCGTCGAGCATGTGCGCGATGTTGCTGCCCCCTATCTGAAAGAGAAATGGGAAGCCCTGGCCGATCACCCGCTGGTGGGCGAGGCGAAGATCGTTGGCATGATGGCGTCCATCGCATTGACACCCGACAAAGCCAGCCGCGCCAAGTTCGCGTCCGAGCCCGGCACGGTCGGCTATATCTGCCGAGACCGCTGCTTTGCCAACAATCTGATCATGCGCCATGTGGGCGACCGTATGATCATCTCGCCGCCGCTGATCCTGACCCCGGCGGATATCGACGAAATGTTCGTGCGCATCCACAAGTCGCTGGACGAAGCACAGGCAGAGATCATTGCTCAGGGACTGATGAAAGCCGCATCCTGAAATCAGAACGGGCTTTTTCAAGGGGGCGACCCGTTTGGATCGCCCTATTTTTTCTACCGAAGCCGCTGCAAAAGTTCCGCAGTTGGATAGCCGTCCGGCATCAAGCCCCGCGCCAATTGGTAAGCGCGGACCGCATTGATGGTGTTCGGCCCGGTGCGCCCATCGATACCCTTCGTATCAAACCCGGCCTGGGTCAGCCGGGTTTGCAACTCTTTTTTCTCGGTGAAGCTCAGCGCCCGCTCACCTCGGGGCCAGTCGGACTGAAACGGTTCACCACCCGCAAGCCGGTCGGACAGATGTCCGATACCGATCACATAGGCATCGGCACCGTTATAGGCCTCGATCACGCTGAAATTGTCAAAAATCATCAGCGCTACGCCCTGCCCCCCTGCCGGAAGCAGAATCGCCGCCTTCCCATGATCCGGCACGGCTTGGCCGTTCCCGGCCACCACACCCCGAGCGGCCCATGCAGACGGCAGCAGGGTATAGTCACGACGGGCTGCCGCGTAATCGAAATCGGCAGGCAAGCGCACCTCAACGCCCCAGGGCTGCCCCTTTTTCCATCCGTGCCGCGCCAGATAGGACGCGGCCGAGGCCAGAGCATCCGTCGGGTCGTCCGACCAGATGTCACGCCGACCATCGCCATCAAAATCAACCGCGTGATCCAGATATGAGGTCGGCATGAATTGCGTGTGCCCCATCGCGCCTGCCCAGCTGCCCAGCATGTTTCCGGCAGTGACATCCCCAGCCTGAACGATCCTCAGGGCGGCGATCAACTGAGTTTCAAAGAACTGCGCCCGCCGCGCATCAAAGGCCAGTGTCGCCAGGGAACTCAGCGTCCGGTTGCTGCCACGATAAGAGCCGAAAGATGTTTCCAGCCCCCAGATTGCCGTGACCACTTCCTTTTCAACGCCATATTCAGCCTCGATTTGCTTCAACACCAGCCGATGTTGCTGCATGGCGACACGACCATTGGAAACGCGCGAGTCCGAGACTGCGGAATCCAGATACTCCCAGATCGGTTTCGAGAATTCCGCCTGATTGCGGTCACGTTTCAGGATATCCTCGTCAAAGGTCATGTCCGAGAACACCCTGTTCAACGTTCTTTCCGTTATGCCCTGCTGTTGCGCGCGTTTCTGAAACGCACCGAGCCAGGCCTGAAACCGTGCGCTCACTGCCGCGGACACCCGCAAAGCCTCAACGGCCGGGCGCGGGACCGGACGGATCGAAACCGTCACATCCGCCGAGGCCAGCTGGATCGTTTCGCCGGTCACTGCACTGTCTGGCCATTTCGTGTTTTCTGATGTTTCCGCCTGCACTATGGATGCCCACAATGCGACGGTCATGACGCCGCCTACGCATTTATGCATTCCGATTTTTCCTGATTACTGCTCAACCTCAGGGTAGCGCAAAATCGGTGAATCATAAAGTCTCAGACGTCCACTTCGCGCTCCTGTGCGTCGCGCTCTGCGCGGATTTGCGCCAAAACCTCGCGCAGCATGGGCACGCGGTTCGGTCTAAAGCTTTGATCTGTAACAGACATGTCCTGCATACGATCCAACCGGAAGACGCGAAAATCCTGTCTTAGGTGGCACCAGCCGAGCAACACATTTGATCGATCCATGTAGACGATGCTCAGCGGGTTGATCCGTCTTTGTGTGGCATCGCCTTTTGCGTCCGTGTACGAGAACTCGACCGCGCGTTCGTCCCACGTCGCCTGCCGCAAAACGGCCACGTCGATTGTCGGCGCGGGCGGGCGATTGAACCGCGTTGCCGCCAGAACCGCGTGGCTCAGCCGATGGGACTGACGCTGTGGCAATCGCCCCTGCAATTTCCGTAGGGCGGCGCTGGCTGCATCTGACAAGGCAGGATCACCAATCACCTGTACTTCGCGAAGGCCGAGAACAAGGGCCTCAAGCTCGTCATCAGTGAAACCCAATGGCGGCAGTGTGGCATCTTCGATCAGAGTGAATCCAAACCCCGCTTCACCGTCGATAACGGCCCCCAGACCACGCAGCGCGTCAATATCCCTGTGAATTGTTCTGGCAGAAACACCCAGATCCTGTGCCAACTGTTCAGACGTTCTGGGCGATGGGCCAGAACGCAGGGCTTGCATCAGTTGGAACAATCGGGCGGTGCGGGACATGATGAACCCTAGCCTACCCCTAGTGACAGAAACTGTCATTAGGTCGGTTTATTCATCTGGCACGTCAAAAAAATACGGAGCCATGCGATGCTGACCCTTCTCACCTATCCTTCTGCCTTCGGGCTGTTCAGCGCCAGCCCGTTCTGCGTCAAGACAGCCTTGATGCTTCAACACTCCGGTCAGGTCTGGCAGCGTTCGGACATGCTTGACCCGCGCAAGATGCCGCATCAAAAACTACCAGTGCTGCGAACGCCAGAGCGGTTGATACCGGACAGCGATCTGATCCGCCATTGGCTGGAACAGAAGGGGGCGGAGTTCGATCAGGGGCTTTCGGATGTGGAAAAAGCGCAATCCCGCGCGCTGGTGCGCATGGCCGAAGAGCATCTGTATTTCCACATCGTTCTGGACCGCTGGGGCAATAATGAGGTCTGGCCAATCCTTCGCGAAAACTTTTTCACTGGAATTCCAGCCATAATCCGAAAGCCGGTGTCCAATGCGATCCGAAAATCCGTTCTGAAAGGGATCTCGTCACAAGGGATCGGACGGTTCTCGTTGCCCGAGCGTATGGACCGGGTCGAACGCGATCTCGAGTCGATCTCGGCCTATCTGTGGCAATCCCGCTTCCTGCTGGCGGATCAACCGACATCAGCAGACATGAGCGTCGGCCCGATGCTCGCCGCTATGCGTGCAACGCCTGCAGATACCCCACTGACCCGCAGGATCAAACAGGATAACCTGTTGAACAGTTACGTGGACCGGATGGAACAGGCGATACCGATTGCATGAAACCGTTTGATGACCCCTCAGTCGCCTCGGCCTTTGAAGCCCTGCCCCCGCAAGCACGCGTCGGGGCTCTGGCGCTTCGCGATCTGATCTTTGAAACGGCAAACTCTCTGCCCGCTGCCAATCCACTGCGTGAGGAGTTGCGCTGGGGCCAGCCCGCCTACCTTGCCCCCAAAGGATCAACGATCCGGCTGGGGGCTCACAAATCAGCAGGTTTCGCGCTGTTCGTACACTGCCAAAGCCGATTGATCGGTGATTTCACCTCAGCTTTCCCGGGAGAGGACCGGATCGACGGGAACCGGGCCATTCTGTTCGATGGCCCAGGCCAGATCGATGAAACCCGCCATGGCTGGCTGATTGCCCGGGCGCTGACCTATCATCTTTGACGGCGCTTGCGTTCGACCTTGCGCTTGATCTTGTCCTTCTTGCGCTTGGTGCTGGCTGCCTTGCGTCGCGTCAACCGCTTGGCAGGCCCGCGCCCGCGCGGCAGGGCCTGATCGTCGATGGACAGCAGTTCCAGTTCCAACCCGCCGGTCACAGGCGTCGCCTCGGTCAGCCGCACCGTGACCCGCTGGCCGATGGCGATGATCAGTCCGGTGTCCGAACCCATCAGCGTTCCGGCCTCCCGATCAAAATGGAAGAATTCACGCCCCAAAGACCGCACGGGCACCAAACCATCCGCGCCCGTTTCGTCCATTTTCACAAAGGCCCCGAACCGGGCAATACCACTGATCCGCCCGGTGAACTCGTTGCCCACACGCTCGCTGAGATACGCGGCCAGATAGCGGTCGGTCGTGTCGCGTTCAGCCATCATCGAGCGGCGTTCGGTATCCGAGATGTGCGCGGCCGTCTCTTCGAGCCGGGCAATTTCGTCCTCGGTCAGCCCGTCCTCGCCCCAGCCATGAGCCGAGATCAGCGAGCGATGCACGATCAGATCGGCATAGCGCCGGATGGGCGAGGTGAAATGCGCGTAATTGCGCAGCGCCAGCCCGAAATGGCCGAAGTTTTCCGGGCTGTAATAGGCCTGCGCCATCGACCGCAAGGTGCTGAGGTTGATCAGCTCGGCATCCTCGGTCCCGGCGGCGGCATTCAGCAGTGCGTTCAGATGACGGGTTTGCAGGACCTGCCCTTTAGCCAGGTTCAACCCCGCCGCCAGCGCCGTTTCCCGCAAGCTTTCCAGCTTCTCGGGCGCGGGCTCCTCGTGCACGCGGAACAATAGCGGGCGACGCTTGGCGATCAGGGTTTCGGCAGCTGCGACATTGGCGAGGATCATGAATTCTTCGATCAGCTTATGCGCATCCAATCGGTCGCGGAAAGCCACGCTTTCGACCTCACCTGTATCGCTGAGCACGATCTTGCGTTCAGGCAGGTCCAACTCCAAGGGCTGCCGTGCGGATCGCGCCTTTTTCAGCGCGTCATACGCGGCGTAGAGCGGTTTCAGAACCGTCTCGAGCAACGGCCCTGTGCGGTCGTTCGGATTACCGTCGATGGCCTCCTGCACTTCTGTATAGTTCAACGAGGCGGCCGAGCGCATCAGACCGCGCACGAACCGGTGACTGATCTTGTTGCCATCGGCGTCGATCTGCATCCGCACCGCGATGCAGGCGCGCGGCACGCCTTCGTGCAGCGAACACAGATCACCCGACAGGCGGTCCGGCAGCATCGGCACCACACGGTCGGGGAAATAGCTGGAATTGCCCCGCTTGCGCGCCTCGCGGTCCAGCGCGCTGCCCGGGCGCACATAGGCGGCCACATCGGCAATCGCGACCCAGATCACATAGCCGCCCGGGTTTTTCGGGTCGTCATCAGCATGGGCATAGCAGGCGTCGTCATGATCACGCGCGTCCGATGGGTCGATGGTCAGCAACGGCAAATCCCGCAGATCCTCGCGCCCTGTCAGGCCGGCGGGTTTGGCCTGATCGGCCTCAGCAATCACCTTGTCAGGAAAATCATCCGGGATACCATGCTGATGGATCGCGATCAACGAAACAGCCTTGGGCGCAGTCGGATCACCCAACCGTTCAATGATGCGCGCGCGTGGCAGCCCCATGCGGTTCTTCGGTCCGGCTTGTTCGGCCTCGACCAGTTCTCCGTCCCTGGCCCCAAGAACGGCTCCGTCCGCGACCAGCCATTCGGTTTGGCCCGCCTTGTCGATCGGAACAATCCGCCCGCCTTCGGCTCCTTTCCGGAAGATACCCACAATTTTACGAGGGTTCGTCCCGATACGACGGATCAGGCGTGCTTCGTAATTGTGGTCTTCCTCATGCACGGCCGTCAGACGGGCCAGAATGCGGTCACCCTCGCCCAGCGCCGGGTCACTGGCGCGGGCAATGATCAAAACGACGGGCTCGACCCCCTCGCCATGCCATTCCAGCGGCCGCGCAAACAGGTCTCCATCCTTATTCGGAGCTTTTACCTGCAACACACTGACCGGCGGCAGACGATCCGGGTCGCGATAGCTGCGCTTGCGTTTTTCAAGATGCCCTTCGGCCTCAAGCTCCTTGAGGATGCGTTTAAGATCAATCCGATCCGCGCCCTTGATGCCAAAAGCCTTGGCGATATCGCGTTTCGAGGTCAGGGTGGGGTTCGCCGAGATCCAGTCAAGGACCTCTTGCTTGGTAGGAATTCGAGTCATACGTCCGGCCTAGCATGCGTTTGCGACCGCGTCATGACCAAAAAACCTCAGGGCTTAAGATCGGCAACCGTATCGACATCGCGCAACTGATCAAGCAAAGACACACGGCAGCCTGGGATCGAAGCAAGCGTGTCAGCCAATGCGTGTTCCGACGACCAGCGTACATTGCGAAACAGACCCGCTGGCAAGCCTGTATACCGTTGCGCTCCGACCAGCCAATAGCCACCATCTGGGGCTGGCCCAAACACCATTTGAGAATGCCCCAATGCATCGAAAGCACGGGCAATATGGGGGCGCGAAATCCCTAGTATATCCGCGCCGATCAGGCAAACCGGACCTTTGGGCATCCCGCGCAGCATCCGCGCCATACGATCCCCCAGATCCCCACGCCCCTGCGCCGCGCGCGGCAGGTCAGCTGGCCAGACGCGACTTTTCAGACCTTCCTGATCGGGCGAGACGGCCAGCACGATGTGCCAGCTGGGATCGCGCAGCCGCCGGATCAAGGACCGGGTCTGATGCCGAAACCACCACGCGGCTGCGACCATGCCAATTTCTCGTCCAAGCCGCGTTTTGACGCGGCCCGGACGAGGTTCCTTTACCATGATCACCAATGTGCGTTGCATGGGTCAGGCGAAATAGTCGGTCAGGATACGGGTATAAATCGACTTGAGCTGTTCGATCTGGCCCACCTCGACACACTCGTCGACCTGATGCATCGTACGCCCGACCAGACCGAACTCAATAACCGGGCAGTGGTTCTTGATGAAACGCGCATCCGACGTACCACCGGTCGTCGAAAGCTCGGGCGTTGCGCCTGTTTCTACCTTCACCGCCTTGGCCACCAGATCCGACAATGGCCCCGGCGGAGTCAGAAAGCTTTCGCCTGAAATCTTGATTTTGGCATCTATTTCAACGCCGAACTGAGCGGCCACCTGATCTGCCTCCAGTTTCAGCCAATCACTCAGGCTGGCCCCGGAATGCAGATCATTGAATCGAATATTCACTGTTCCCTTGCACTGCGCCGGGATTACGTTGGTTGCCGCATTCCCGGTGTCGATTGTCACCACTGCCAATGTCGAGGCATCGAAGTGATCCGTGCCCTGATCCAGTTCGTGACCCGCCAACCGATCCATCAGCCGTGCCATAGCTGGCAAAGGATTTTTGGCACGATTTGGATAGGCCGAATGGCCCTGAACACCTGTGATCGTAAACCACGCAGTCATCGATCCGCGACGGCCGATCTTCATCATTTCACCCATCTTGCTCGGGCAGGTGGGCTCACCCACCAGGCAGACTGACATACGTTCATCCGCGCCGTTCATGTAATCGAGCAAGGCGGTCGTGCCATCCAGCGCATCGCCTTCCTCGTCGCCGGTTATGGTCAGGATAATGGCGCCGTCCGGCGGTGTGTCACGTACGAAATCGATTGCCGCAGCGGCAAAAGCCGCAACACCGGATTTCATATCCGTTGCGCCGCGCCCATACATCACACCATCCCGCATTTCGGCCCCAAAAGGCGGCATCGTCCAAGCGGACTCATCGCCGACCGGAACAACATCCGTGTGACCGTTGAACCCGAAGCTCCGAGCATGGCCTTTCCGGCCCCACCGTGCGAACAGGTTGCTGACGCCACCGCGGTCGACACGCGTGCATTCAAACCCGGCATCCGCCAGCACCGCCTCGAGCAGCAGCAGCGCGCCGCCTTCGGCAGGTGTGACCGATGGGCAACGGATCAGATCGGCAGTCAATTGAACGGGATCGGTCATGCAATGGCCTCTGGAACAGTGTCTTTCGCGGGTTCACGCACAGATTCAACGAATTGGCCGGTTTTCCAACCCCAATCCACAAAAAAACCTTTCAACCAACTGAGAAGATATAAAAGCGACACCCTAATAATTCATAGCGATTTACCCCACGACCATCTTGCGGCCCACTGTACAATCGCGTTACTGGGCCGCGAAACAGGTGAATGAATATGAAGCGCGCATTCTTCGCACTGATCTGCCTGACTTTCGCCGTCCTAGCACAGCAGAGCATGGCACAATCCCTCACGGTCACAACGGTGACCCGCCCCCCGTTTTCCTATGTCGAGAACGGTGCGGAAACCGGTTTTTCGATGGATCTGCTTGCTGCGTTGGCCGAGTCGCTGAACTGGGATTACACTGTCAATCGGGTCGATTCATTCTCGGAAATGCTGGACGCGGTGCGGGATGGATCTGCGGATCTTGCAGTTGCCAATATCTCGATCACTGCCCAGCGGGAAACGCAAATGGACTTCACCCAACCGATCTTTGAGGCGGGTCTGCAGATCATGGTGCCATCTGAGGCCAAGCGGCAGCCGTCGCTTCTGCATGCGCTTTTCTCCACAGAGCTGTTCATCGCCATTGGCCTGGCATTCGCCATCCTGCTGGGCGGTGGCATGCTGATGTGGAGCTTTGAGCGCCGCGCCCAACCCTATTTCGACCGCAAGCTGAACGAAGCCTGGTTTCCCTCGTTCTGGTGGGCGCTGAACCTTGTCGTGAATGGCGGTTTCGAAGAGAGGATGCCGCGCACGCCCTTCGGCCGTCTTCTGGGTGTCGTTCTGGTTGTTTCGTCACTGTTCATTGTGTCAGTTTTCACGGCCCGCATCACGTCGGTCATGACCGTGGAAGCGATCACCGGCAGCGTGAATTCCGTGAACGACCTGTATGGCAAGAGTGTCGGGACAATCTCAAACTCAACTGCAGCAAACTTTCTGAACCGACGTGAGATCGAATTCACCGGCTATCCCGGGTTGGAACAGATGCTGGACGCGTTCGAGTCCAAGCAACTTGACGCTGTGGTATTCGATGCACCGATCCTGTCCTACTATGCGGCCCATGAAGGCCGGCGGATTGCATCGATGACAGGAGGCGTCTTCCTGCGCGAGAACTACGGCATCGCTTTCCCGACCGGGTCGCCTCTGGTCGAAGATGTCAACCAGGCCCTGCTTTCGTTGCGTGAAGACAGAACTTATGACGAAATCTATCGCAAGTGGTTCGGCATGCGGAACTAGGCCTGCGCCTCGTCTCCAAAAAACGGTGTCATCTGCGCAACGATCACGGCGTTTTCATCCAGCGCGCGCTGCATCAGGACACGTTCGTCCGGTTCTATGTCATGCCCCTGCGCCTCACGTTCGGCCAGGGTCCCATAGCCGGTGACATCCAAAGGTGCGGTGTCGGCCTGTTTTAGAATAGCCACTGTCTCGCGCACAGCCTCGGCTTCATCCACGCCACTGGCGTAGCAGATCAGTGCCGCCCCGGTCGCACCGTCCGGCAGACCGTCGCCATCCTTGCGGCCGATCTGGACCAGAAGGGTATAGACTTGCTGACGCGAGGGCTTCTTTTGCTTTTCCATGGGCCATGCATTACGCGCGGTATTTTGAAGGGTCAACTGCTTCCATTGATCCCGGCAATGAGTTTGGGGTCTTCAGCGAACCACGACCCTGCCGCGAAGCACAGAGCGCTTGCAAGAAAGCGACTCAGTAAACTCCATTCCCCGATTTCGCTCAATAATTGAGCAGCGTTTCAGTTCAACTCCCAGAGTTGAATCGGGCACATTTTCGCCGCAGTTTGGCCTTATTTTTGGCCATTTCCTGCTGGGTTCGACGCGTTTCTGGCCTTTCATAACAGTGGGGGAAGCCATCTCTACGCTGGGGCCACTGCGTAAGTCATTTTGAAACAGGAGAATTAGAATGAGTGTTCTGTCCAGATTAATGATGACAACTGCAAGTGTGATTGCGCTTTCCGGAGTACCTGCTGTCGCTGTGCTGTCTTTTGTGACGCCAGGTGCGGTTTACGCCCAAGACGGCGGCGGCGACAGCGAAAGCGGCGGCGACAGCGAAGGCGGCGGCGACAGCGAAGGCGCGGAAACCAATGCAGAAAACTCAGAAGTTGATGCAATGCAAGGTGAAAGCCGCTGACCCCCCAAAGGGTGATCCTCTGAGCTGAACATCATGCTCAGGACAGGTTAGGGTCAGGGTTTGGCCTCACCTTGAACGACACCCCAAAAAAATCGAAAGGCCGGAGCGGGTTTGCTCCGGCCTTTCTGTACAACCGGAAAGATCAGTCCCGCAGCAATTCGTTGATGCCGGTTTTCGAACGGGTCTTTTCATCCACCCGCTTCACGATCACGGCACAATACAGGCTGATGTTGTTCTTTGATGGCATCGAGCCCGCGACGACCACAGAATAGGGCGGGACTTCGCCATATGTCACTTCGCCGGTTTCCCGATCCACGATTTTGGTGGATTTACCGATGAACACGCCCATCCCCAGAACCGAGCCTTCGCGGACGATGCAGCCCTCGACCACCTCGGAGCGCGCGCCAATAAAGCAGTTGTCCTCGATGATGGTCGGGCCGGCCTGCATCGGCTCCAGCACGCCGCCGATGCCTACACCGCCCGACAGGTGGACGTTTTTGCCGATCTGAGCGCATGAGCCGACGGTCGCCCAGGTATCGACCATGGTGCCTTCATCCACATAAGCGCCAAGGTTGACGAAGGACGGCATCAGCACCACGCCCGGCGCGATATAGGCCGACTTGCGGACAACGCAGTTGGGAACCGCGCGGAACCCGGCCGAGCGCCATTGGTTTTCACCCCAACCGGCGAACTTGCTGTCCACCTTGTCCCACCAGCCGCCGTCCTGCGGACCACCAGTCTGGATTTCCATGTCCTTGATACGAAAGCCCAGCAGAACCGCTTTCTTCGCCCACTGGTTCACGTGCCAGTCACCGTTTTCCTGCTTTTCAGCAACACGCAGCGACCCGCTATCCAGCGCGTTCAGCGTATCTTCGATCGCTTCGCGTTGTTCACCTGCAGTGGCGGGTGAGATCGTGTCGCGCGCCTCCCAGGCGGCTTCGATGGCGGCTTCCAGTTGCGCGTTGGACATGGGGCGTCTCCCTACAGAATCTGTTCATGTTGGTTTGGCCTATACGCAAGCCGGGCCCATGGCGCAATGCGACGAACACGGGCCGTTTTGCGTCTGAAAGGCCCGCAATCAGCTGGCGCGGCGTATATGTCGGGTCAGAATACCTTTTGCCGTACCCAGGTCCTTCCTCTTGAGTGCCTGAACAAGTGCCGCGTGATCCTTGTCTGTCTGCTGCACCCATTTCGACCGCCAGTGCGCAAACAAATGGCGTGCGCTTGCGATATGCAGGTCGTCAATTGCATGCAAAAGCCGGGGCAACCCGCAAGGTGTCAGAATGGAGCGATGGAACGCTCTGTTCAAAGCCTCCCATTTGGGCATCGTCTGCGCTTCATCACAGGCGGCGCGCGCTTGGTCGATCTTTTCCAACGCTACAGGAGACATGTTTTGCACCGATTGCTGCAACGCCAGTGTTTCCAACGCCACGCGCATTTCGATGACCTCGCGGACCTCTGCCGGGTCCAGCGCTGTGACCCGCATCCCCCGTCGCGGCTCATGCCGGGCCAATCCATGCGCCTCAAGCCGCAACAAGGCTTCACGCACCGGAACATGGCTGGTGTCGAAGGCGCGGGCAATATGATCCTGCCGCAGCTTTTCCCCGGCGCTCAGCTCTCCGGTGATGATCTGCTGGCTGAGGTTTTGGTAAATCGTGTCGGAAATCGTGGCCGTCATGAATTATAGATAAAATCCACAACGACCATCCACAACCCGGTAATTCACCCTGCAAGCGGGTCTGGCGCAATATTCGCGCCGCACACCAGAACGGCCACGCGTTCGCCCGGTTCAGGTCGGTACACGCCCGAGGTCAAGGCTGCCAACGCCGTGGCGCCCGCCGGTTCCACCAGAATGCGATGCGTCTGCCACAACATCTTCTGAGCTGCCGCGATGGCATCATCCGACACCAGAACCGATGTCATCCCCCGCGCCAGGTCAAAACAGATCTGCCCGATCCGGCGCGCGCCCAGGGCGTTGGCCGCGATGCCGGATACCGAGACATCTACCGGTTCACCGGCCTGCAACGCCGCATTCAATGCGCAAGAGGTCTCGGGTTCGATCGCCACGACCTTGCGCGCACCGTCGAACCACGCCAATGCCCCGGCGATCAGTCCGCCACCGCCCACGGCGACCAGAACCGTGTCTGCCTGCAGGCCCTGCGCATCCCATTCCGCAAAGCAGGTCCCCTGCCCCGCCACAGTAGCCGGCGCATCATAGGCGTGTATCTGCATCGCTCCGGTTTCAGCTTCATGCGCCTGGGCCTGTGTCAGCGCATTGGCGTATTCGCCGGACACAACGCTCAGATCCGCGCCGGTTTGACGGATCAATGCAATCTTGGAAGAGCCGGCCAGTTCGGGCACGAAAATCTTGGCCGGATAACCAAGCGCCTGCGCCGCAAAGGCCGCCGCTGCACCATGATTGCCGCCGGATGCAGCCACGACACCTGCATCGGGTACGTCGAGGCTCAGCAACGTATTGAACGCACCTCTCGCCTTGAAACTGCCCGTGTGCTGCATGTTCTCCAGCTTCAGTTCAATGGGATAGCCCGGAATTCGGCTCTCGATCACCGGCGTCACTTGCGTATGTCCGTCGATACGATCCTGCGCCGCTGAAATTTCGTTCTTCCAATTCATTCTTGTCTTTCCGTGACTGGCACTCTGCCCGCGAACCCTATAGCTGTTTGGAAAACACGCAAGCAGGGATCGATCACCCATGAGAGAAGACCGCCACAATCCGTTTCGCGATGCGCAGACAGATCGCTCGACAGCGAGCGAAGTGCCGGACACGCCGCAAACGCGATCGTCCGCCTATCGCCTTGCCTTTGCCGATGAGGAATTCCTGTGCCGGGACGAACTGCGCCCGGTGCGTCTGCAACTGGAATTGCTGAAACCCGAGATGATCATGAGCGAACGCGAGATCACCTCGACCATCGTGATGTTCGGCGGCGCGCGCATCCCTGAGCCATCGCAGAAACACACCGCGCGAACGGAAACGCTGGCTGGTCTGTCGACCTATTATGATGAGGCGCGCGAGTTCGCGCGGCTGATGACCGTGAAATCGAACGATACCGGGTGCCGCGAAAACGTGATCGTCACGGGCGGCGGTCCCGGTGTGATGGAGGCCGGCAACCGAGGCGCACAGGAAGCGGGCGGCTGCTCCATCGGTTTGAATATCGTTCTGCCGCACGAGCAGGCCCCGAACCTCTATGTGACGCCAGATCTCAGTTTCAACTTTCACTATTTTGCCATCCGCAAGATGCATTTCCTGATGCGGGCCCGTGCGATCACAATCTTCCCCGGCGGCTTCGGGACAATGGATGAGTTATTCGAATCTCTCACTCTAATTCAGACCGGCCGGATGGAGCGCGTGCCTTTCCTGCTGTTCGGACGTGATTTCTGGGAGAGGGTCATAAACTGGAAAGCACTGGCCGATGCCGGCACCATCTCGGACGAGGATCTTGACCTGTTCCGCTTTGTGGACACGGCGCAGGAAGCGGTCGAGATCATCGAAAACTGGGAACCCGCCCCGCCCCGCGACGAAATTCCAGGGCGCTGAACCATGGCCCCCAAGACCGGAGAGATGCTGCATCTGCGCGGAAATGCTCTGAGCAAGGGCGAACCTGTGGCGCTGCCGCTGATACAAAGCAGCATGTACCACCTGCCGGGTGCCCCGGATGGACAGGCAAGTTACGGCCGCGTCGACAACCCGACCTGGGTGCATCTGGAACATGTTCTGTCGCATTTGGAAGACGCGCCGTGCCTCAGCTTTCCATCAGGCATGGCAGCGATTTCTGCGGCGTTGTTCGCCACGGTGCAAGCCGGGTCACGCCTGCTGATCCCCTCCGACGGCTATTACGTGACGCGCCTTTTGGCCGATCGTTTCCTGTCGCGACTGGGTGTGATCGTTGAGGAACGCCCCACCACCGCTTTTACCGACGGCGGTTTTGACCGGTTCGATGTGGTCTTTGTAGAAAGCCCCTCGAATCCGGGGCTGCACATGATCGATCTGACAGCGGTCGCCGATCAGGTACGTGCTGCCGGGGGCGTAACCATTGCCGACAACACGACGATGACGCCGCTTGGTCAGCGCCCTCTGGATCTGGGCATCGATGTGGTTGTCTCGTCCGATACCAAGGCAATGGGCGGGCATTCCGACATGCTGATGGGCCATGTGGCCAGCCGCAAAAGCAACATCATGGAAAGGGTCGAGGAATGGCGAAAAGTGTCCGGCTCGATCCCCGGACCACATGAGGCATGGCTGCTGCATCGCGGGCTCGAAACACTGGACGTTCGGTTTGACCGGATGTGCAACTCCGCACAGAAACTGGCCGAACGATTGGCGGAACATCCCGCAGTGAAACAGGTTCGCTATCCCGGGCTGGCCGGTGACCCGTCGCACAAACTGGCGCAAGAGCAGGCCACGCGGTTCGGATTTCTGTTATCCCTGACGCTGGACAGCGAAGACAAAGCCGAAGCCTTCATCAACTGCTGCCCGCTTCTGCGCCCGGCCACGTCATTCGGAGGCGTCCACAGCTCGGCCGAGCGTCGCGCGCGCTGGGGCGACGACGTTGATCCGGCCTTCATCCGCCTGTCCGTCGGATGCGAACCAGTCGACGAACTATGGCACGCTATCGAAACCAGCCTGAACGCTGTATGATTACTTTTTGGGTTCACGCAGCTCTTTGAACACGTAGATCGGCAACACCACGCTGGCGATCAACGCCCCCAACCAGACCAGCAGCGTCGCAGCCAGCAGGTTCGAAACCCCACCCACGGTCAGCCCGGCGGCGACCAGGTCGGTCACGAAAAGACCCACGAAGGTCACGATCAAGGCGATCCCGCCCTTCAGGGCAGGTGCTTTCTTTTCGCCCAGTTTCAGGATCAGGGGTTCGGCCACAACCTGCACAACGGTGAAGACAATCACCACTACGATGAACGAGATCGGCTTGATCGCAAATCCAGACAATATCAGAGAGGCAAGCAACAACCCAATGGCATTTCCGGCCAGCAGAGCCAGGGCGGATTTTATTCTGCGCGTCATGCGGCGATCTCCGTCAAACAATAAGTATAAACATGCAGATATTATCAAGTCTGCGGGATTTTACGAAACAATTCAATCGCCTCTTTCGTTTTACCCGTTGAAATCGCATGGTAGAACACCTTCATCCTGATCAAACCTGTCCCTGACCTGAGAGAGTGATATGAGCGACGACCCCTACACCGTTCTTGGTGTATCGAAGGACGCCAGCGCAGCCGAGATCAAAAAAGCCTACCGGCGCATCGCCAAGGATTGCCATCCGGATCTGAAACCGGGCGATGACGCGGCTGAGGCAAAGTTCAAGGCCGCTGCCGCAGCCTATGATCTATTGAAAGACCCTGAAACACGTGCGCGTTTTGACAACGGAGAAATTGACGCTTCGGGTCAGGAGCGCCCGCAACAGCAATATTACCGAGAGTATGCCGAGGCCGCTGGAAACCCCTATCGGGGGCGTCAGGCGGATCCCGACGACATGTCAGATATCTTCGCGGAGTTCATGCGCGGTCGCGGCGGTTTTGGCGGTCAGCGCAGCCACGAGTTTCACGCTCCGGGTCACAATCTGAACTACACCCTGCAAATCAGCTTTCTGGACTCCGTTTTCGGCGCCAGTCAGAAATTGACTTTGCCGGATGGAGATCGGATCGAGGTCAAAATCCCCGCTGGTATCACCGACGGGCAGACCATCCGGCTGCGTGGCAAAGGGGCCCCGGGATACGGCGAAGGTCCTCCAGGTGACGCTCTGGTGACTGTTTCGGTCGCCAAGCACCCGGTTTTTGAACGTCAGGGCGACGACATCCATATCACGCTGCCCATCACAATCGACGAGGCCATTCTGGGCGGAAAAGTCCCGGCCCCCACGATAGACGGCGGTGTGAATGTCAACGTCCCAGCGGGCACCAGCAGCGGCAAAACGCTCCGGTTGCGCGGTAAGGGAGTAAAGAAGCGCGGCTCGTCCGGTCGTGGGGACCAGTTGATTGAGCTGACTATAACGACACCGAACAAGATTGATGACGAACTGAAGCAGCTCATGGAAACCTGGCGTGAAAAGCACCGCTATGATCCGCGGAAAGGAATGCAGTCATGACCCTGACCGAAAAGGAACTGATCGAAACGGTTTCCCGCCTGACCTCGGACCGCCTGACCGAATACCTGGCGGCGGAAATCGTCATTCCGGAACAATCGGATCAAGGGCTGGTTTATCACAATATCGACGTTGCCCGTCTGGAACTGGCCTGTGAGTTGCACGAACAGTACGACATGGAGACCGATGCACTGTCGATGATGATCTCTCTGATCGACCAGTTGCATGGGCTGCGGGCTGAACTGCGCGAGGCTCTGAACGCAATCGAGGCGCAACCCGAACCTGTGCGGCAGCAACTGGTCAAGGTCATCGGTACAGCGCGATTCCGTCGCAGATAACGGGGTTTTGGGCGCGAATTATTTGGCGTAGAAGGCCGCCTTGATCCTTTGACAGGTAGCGCCATGACTCAGTCCAGATCTGAATTGCTGATGCCTGCGGGCAATCTGCGCAAGCTTAAACTCGCTGTCCTTTACGGGGCGGATGCGGTGTATCTGGGCACGCCCGATATGTCGCTGCGCACGAAATCCGAGTTCTCGCTGGAAGAGGTGATCGAAGGCATCGAGTTCTGCCACAGCCATGGCCGGCGCGCCTATCTGACGCTGAACCTGTTTTCGCACAACAAGGACATCCCGAAGCTGGACGAATACATTGACACCGTCCGCAAGGTGCAGCCGGACGGGTTGATCATCGCCGACCCCGGCGTGTTCCAGTACGTCCGCGACCGCGCACCGGAACTGCCACTGCATATCTCGACCCAGGCCAATATCTGTTCGTGGCTGTCGGTAAAGTTCTGGCAGGATCAGGGCGCGGAACTGGTGGTTTTGGCGCGAGAGGTTTCCTACGCCGAGCTGGTCGAGATTCGCGAAAAATGCCCCGACATCAAGCTCGAGGCCTTCGTCCACGGCGCCATGTGCATGACCTATTCGGGCCGCTGCCTGCTGTCGAACTTCATGGCCGAGCGCGGCGCCAATCAGGGTAATTGCGCCAATTCCTGCCGCTGGAACTATGGGCTGAAACTGCGCCTCAAGGACGGCACCCATCAGGAACTGCGGATCACCGAGGAAAACGCCGACCTATTCGAATTCCTGCTGGAAGAAGGCTGCCGCCCCGGTGATCTGATGCCCATCGAAGAGGACGATCGTGGTGCGTACATCCTAAATTCGCGTGATCTGTGCATCATGCCCAAGCTGGACGAATACCTGAGGATCGGTGTTGACAGCCTCAAGGTCGAGGGGCGCGGTAAATCGGAATATTACGCCGCCATCGTCGCGCGGGCTTATCGCATGGCCATCGATGACTATTTCGCAGACCCCGAAAACTGGGGCCCCAAGCCTTACATGCGTGAACTCGAAACCGTCGGAAATCGCGGCTACACGCTGGCCTTCCACGAAGGCCGGCTGACCAATTATGCGCATGATTACGAACACACCGCGTCGATCGCACAGTGGGAATATGCCGGGATTGTCACCGACGTGACCGAGGATGCGTTTCTGGTCGAGGTGAAAAACAAGCTGGAACCGGGTGATGTGCTGGATTTCGTCTCACCCATCTCGCGCGAGACGGTTCTGCTGCGGGTTTACGACTTTGAACGCGCATCGGACAACGCGCGCGTGGACGCAGTTCACGGCAGCACGAAAACTGTTATCCGCCTGCCTTTCACCCTGTTCGACCACGAGGATACCGACGATCTGCGCACCCGTTTTCCGATCTATTCAGTGCTGCGCAAAGAACGCGCCCTGACCGACGAACACTGGAGCCGCATTCGGTTCGACAAGCTGGTGCAGGGATTGGAAACCTCGGGCCGCGACAATCCCGCGGCCTATGCGCGCCGCCGCGACGAACTGGTCGAGAAGATCGGCGAAGACGGCAACGAACGCCGGTTCAAGACCAACCGCATCGGCACAGAAGGCTGCTGCGGTAAGGGCTGCAACGGTTGCCTGATCTTCTGGCAGGACGACAAATACGCCTTGGCCCGTGAGGTGCTGTCCAAGCGAAAACAAGGGGAACAGCTCAGCCGCCGCGAGGCGACGGAATTGAAGCTGCCGGGCGAAAACGCCTGAGCCGGTTCAGTTGGGCGTTCGAGAGTTTTCCGGCACGTAAAACGTATAGTCCCGATCTGCCACCTGTTCGTGACAGACATGGCAATACGCCACGGCGCCAGCGCGGTCGCCCATAGTGTCCCCAAACACCGAACCGTCCGGCAGGACCATAAGGTAACGCCAGTCTGCCGTGTCCGGGCTGGCACCTTCTGTCAGTTTCTCCATTATGAACATGGCCCCGGGATGTACGTGACCTTCATCTGTCACGGTCATGCTGTCCTTGGCAAGAACCGACCCCATGGGAAGTTCTTCACCTTCCTGCAACGTCCCGTAGTTATGCGCCATGCGATTGGCATAGCTGTTCACATACCGCTGCCCGTGCGTTGCCGAGATATAGGGCGCATCGTTGAAAAGCGGCCAGCTTTGGTAGTTTAGGATCAGGTCCAGTTGTGCCACGGCGTACCCACGCGCCATGCGGCGATTGAGCGATCGGTAGTGTTCCAGAGCCTCTTCCTTGCTCAGCTCGGCAGGGTTTTCGATTGCGATATGAGCGTCCTGACCTTCAGCAAAGGCCAAGCCTGAACCTGAGACAACAGCAAGCGCAGCGGCTCCGTAACGGATGATCGTAAAAAAACTTTTATTCATAATCGTGGCCCACCTGAAATTCAGTTCGCCTGAGCGCCTTCTGACACCACTTGGAACAGTCTAGCGGTATCGCAAAAACTTGCCAGCTCTGACCCGGACAGTTCACCGGCTTGTGCATCAATTTGAAGAAGCAGAGCCCGGCGACGGGCACTGGAAATATAGCAAATTTTGCATGTGGTTTCAGCATCTGAAACATTAAGTTTACAGAAACACTTATGACGTGCAGGCGGATCTGGAAAACACTTAAAGCGCGATCCGGCCAAGCCAGGCCGAGATCGGCCGAACTCTACTGGCTTAGGCCCGTTTCGGCCTCGATTTGTTTGCGCGATTTGCGCGCCCTCTCGGTCGCCGACTTCAACTGACCACAGGCTGCCATGATATCCTCACCGCGCGTCTTGCGGATGGGTGAGGCATAACCTGCCTGATAGATGATGTTGGCAAAGGCGCGGATACGGTTGTTCGAACTGCGCTTGTACGGCGCCCCGGGCCATTCGTTGAATGGGATCAGATTGATCTTGGCCGGAATGTTGTGGCGCTTGATGTGGGCGATCAGACGATGCGCATCTTCGTCGCTGTCATTCAAACCATCCAGCATCACATATTCAAAAGTGATCCGTTCAGAGTTCGACACGTTGGGGTAGCTGGCCAGTGCTTTCAGCAGTTCCTCGATGTTCCAACGCTTGTTGATCGGCACCAGAACGTCGCGCACCTCGTCGGTGGTGGCGTGGAACGAGATCGCCAGCAAGCAGCCGATCTCTTCTGCCGTACGGGCAATTTCGGGCACAACGCCCGAGGTCGAGAGTGTGATACGACGACGCGACAGGGAAATCCCCTCGGGGTCCATGGCGATCTTCATCGCGTCGCGGACGTTTTCGAAATTGTATAGTGGCTCACCCATGCCCATCAGAACGATGTTGGACAGCAGGCGGGTCTCATCCTTGGGTGCGCCGGGGGTCGGCCATTCCTCAAGATCGTCGCGGGCCATCATGATCTGACCTACGATTTCGGCGGATGTCAGGTTTCGTACAAGTTTCTGAGTTCCGGTATGACAGAATGAACAGGTCAGCGTACAGCCTACCTGAGACGAGATGCACAGGGTTCCGCGATCGTCCTCGGGGATATAGACCACCTCGACCTCATGCCCGCCGGCGATGCGACACAGGTATTTGCGGGTGCCATCCTCGGAAACCTGACGTGTCACCACCTCGGGGATTTCGATCACGAAATGCTCGGCCAGTTGTGCACGATAGGCTTTGGCGAGATTGGTCATCTGGGCAAAGTCGCGCACACCCCATTGATAGATCCATTGCCAGATCTGGCCTGTGCGCATCTTGGCCTGTTTCTCGGGCGTGCCGTGTTCAATCAAGGTCTCGCGCAACCTGTCGCGCGAAAGACCGACAAGGTTCACCTTCCCGTCGGGCAGTTTGCGCGGGATGGTCATGACGTCTTGGGTGATCGGCGCTTTGGGCGACATTGGCGTATCTCAAAGGAATCGGGCTTGGGATGCGCCTCTATATAGGAACCTGCGCAAAGATCAAAAGGTTTCCTAAGCTGAGTGGCCCGGCACGATTTACATGCCGGGCCTTTTTGATCAGTTTACCGGCGGCGGTGTGTAGCAATCATTGGCGTCCAGGGTCTGAACCGGATCTTCCGGGCCACATTGCTCGCCCGATATCGGATAGGAATCCGCGGTCTTCTCGCAAGCGCTCAGTGCTGCGACGGATGCGGCCAGAACCAGAGCGATCCAAGTTTTCTGTTTCATCACGATGTCCTCTCTCAATGGCTGAACCACTTAGTTCACGTTGCCGGATGCGAAACCTTGATACGGATCAAAAATGGCAGATGACCAAACGTCAAAATCCCCGCGACCAAGCGGGGCCATTTGAACAATCGGCACACTGAGATCAGTTGGTGCAGCGCTTCTCAGCGTCTTCTATCGCAGCGGTAAAGCCCAGCAGCGAGAAGGTGTCTTTCGTCTGCGTCCCGCGCTCGGACCGGGCGGTCAGAACAGCCTCGGTTCCGCGTTTCAGGGCGGTGATGATCTTGGCATCATCCGCATCCGATGCGGCCCAGGCCCATTCGCCTTCCGTGAACAGTTCGAACTCGGTGCCGTCGACATTCAGGTTAACCGTCGAACCCGCAGCAAACGGATAGCCGCCAGTAAAGGTCAATTGGCCTTTTACCTCGGCATTCGGACGATAGAACACAAACAGCAGGATATCGCTGCGCCGTACAGAAACCACGCGTCCACCACGGGTGTTCACGGTTTCCTTGGGTGCCGAGACGCTCCAGCATTCGGTAGGATCGTCTTCGACAAAAACGCTCCAATCCGTTTTTGCAGCAACACGGTTTGTGCTTGTCGCCTGTTGGGCGATTGCAGAAGTCGCGGCGATGCCTGCCACACACAGGCCCGCAATCGTACGAACGAGCTTTGATCCCATTTGTCCAGCCTCCTAGCTCGACCCTTACCTCATACCCATCGGACACGTCTGCGAACCCTGCCGGTTCGTCTATTCGTTTGCGTATTCCGATGATTGCCGACATACACACACTAACGCAGGTTTCGCCACAGGCGAAAGGGCGATTGGCAGAATTTTGCGCATAAATTTCGGAGGTCCAGATGACGCAGCCCATACCCATGACAGAACTCTGGCGCGGCGCGCTGCTGGAAAGTCTTCATCTGGGTCATGCGGTGATTTGCGATGACACGGGTCAGATCGTGCGCAGTTGGGGCGACCCGCAATCCATCATATACCCGCGGTCATCCGCCAAGATGATTCAAGCGCTTCCGTTGGTCACATCAGGGGCGGCGGCGAAATACGGGCTGACCAGCGAACACCTGGCGTTGGCCTGCGCCTCGCACAATGGGGCAGCGATCCACACGGATCGCGTGACGGCGTGGCTGGACCATCTGGGGTTAAACGAGCACGATCTGCGGTGCGGCCCACAAGAGCCCGCTGACACAGCCGCGCGCGACCGGCTGATCCTGGCCGACGATACGCCTTGCCAGATCCACAACAATTGTTCCGGCAAGCATTGCGGCTTTCTGACTCTGGGCCAGCACATGGGCGCAGGGCCGGAGTATCTTGAGATTGATCACCCGGTACAACAGGCCTGCCTGTCTGCCATCGAAGAAACGACGGGCGAGACCAGCCCGGCATACGGCATCGATGGCTGTTCGGCCCCGAATTTCGCCACATCGCTCGTCGGTCTGGCGCGGTCGATGGCATGGTTTGCCAGCGCTTCGGATAGGTCTGATCGCTTCAGCGACGCCGCAGCTCAGCTGGTTGGGGCCATGGTCAAACACCCGGAACTTGTTGCCGGTGAGACCCGGGCCTGCACCGAGCTGATGCGCGCAATGAACGGACGTGTTGCCATCAAGACCGGGGCCGAGGCCGTGTTCGTGGCCATCGTCCCGGAAAAACGCATGGGCGTTGCGCTGAAGATCACCGATGGCACCACCCGCGCCAGTGAATGTGCGATCGCCGCGATACTGGTAAGCCTTGGCGTGCTGGAGGCCGATCACCCGGCCACCCGCAGATTCATGAACGCCACGCAATACAGCCGTCGCGGGCTGGAATGCGGCGTGATCAAACCAGCAACGGGTTTCCCCGACTAAGGCCCTTACATCTCGATTTCGTGGATTTCGGCCATTTCAACCGAGCCTGTCCCGTTGACGACCATCGGGCAGCCTTTGGCCATCTCGGTCGCAGCGTCGATACTGTCAGCCTTGATCACAGTGAAGCCCGAGGCCGGGTTCGCGCCGCCGTTATCGACCACTCCGTTGCTGCTGACTGTGTGAGACTGCCCAACCGGGTTGCCGGGGATAACGAGGGCTTCGCCCATATTTTGAAACCAAGCCCCCCAAGCGGCCATGGTCGCCTCGATCTCGGCGGGGTCGGTCGGCGTGTGACCCCCATGATAGACAAACAAAAACTGGGGCATATCGCTCCTCCCTGATGAAATCCTATTTGCAAAGTGCTTCGAGTTTGCGCAGCGAAGACGTCCAACCCTGATTGTGGTTCGCGGATGCTTCGGCATCGGCCAATTCGCGGTGGTCCAGCACAAGGTGGGCACCGCTTTCGGTCGCAGCAACGGAAAGGGTCACATGGCTTTCGGCACCGCGTTGATCCTGATCGTCATGCCAACCCCATGTAAAACCCACCGACTTCGGCGGGTCGACATGTGTCACGTGGCCCGAGACCTTGTATCGCTGGCCCTCGCCATTCTCCATCACCGAATACCAAGGGCCGGTGCGTGAGAAATCCAGGTTGTGTTCCGGCACGTGCATCCCTTCGGGCCCCCACCATTGCAACAGCTTGGCACCATCGCTGATCCATGCAAACAGTTCTTCGGGACTGACGGGGAATTCCCGCTCCAGTTTCAGGTCGGCCATGAATTCTCCCTTTCGATAATATCACTCAGACGGTCGAGGCTACCTTCCCAGAATTGCCGCTTGGAAATCGTCCAGTCGGCAATCGCCCGCAATCCTTCGGATCGGATGGAATACATGCGTTGTGTGCCTTGCACACGCTGCTGCACCAACCCGGCTTCGCGCAGCACCTTGAGGTGGCGTGAAATCGCGGCGCCGGACATGCCGCGCCCTTCGATCAGATCACCGGCAGGCAGCTCGCCCTGCTCCATCAATTGCTCGACAATCGAGAATCGGGTGGCATCGGACAAAGCGGAGAACGTGGTCAGAAGTGTGCTCATATCCACTATTTAACACTAATGTTAAATAAAAGATAGTCCTGATCAGCCGCCTACAAAATCGGCGCGGCAATAGCCTTGCAGGTAAAGCAGCGCCGTCAGGTCGCCGTGATTCACCCGCACGTCGCATTTCGCGGCCACCGACGGCTTGGCATGAAGGGCAACCCCGGTTCCGGCCCGACCAAGCATTCCAAGGTCGTTGGCCCCGTCACCCACGGCGATCGCGTCACTTTCAGACAGGCCAAGCCGCGCCGTAATCTGCTCGAGCGCTTCGATCTTGGCCTGACGCCCCAAAATAGGACGCGCGACGTCTCCGGTCAGCTTGCCATCTTCAGCCAGCAAAGTGTTGGCGCGGTTTTCATCGAATCCCAAAAGCTCTGCCACCCGCGCGGTAAAGGCCGTAAAGCCACCGGATACCAATGCTGTATAGGCCCCGTTGGCCCGCATCGTCGCCAGCAATTCCCTGCCTCCGGGCATCAGAGTGATCCGTTCCCGCAGAACTTTGCCGATGACGCTTTCATCCAAATGCTTCAGCAAACCAACCCGCTCGATCAGGGCACCTTCGAAATCAAGCTCTCCGTTCATGGCGCGAGCCGTTATGTCCTTGACCCGGTCGCCGACGCCGGCCTCATCCGCCAATTCGTCGATGCATTCCTGCTGGATCATCGTGCTGTCCATGTCGGCCAGCAGCATCTGTTTGCGCCGTCCTTGCGCGGGTTGCACAATCAGGTCCACCCCCATCCCTTGCAGGTCTGCCCAAACGTCCCACCGATTGTCGGGGATGGCGTTCAACTCAAACTCTGCCGCCTCATCCGGGTTGAGCCAGAGGGCCTCTCCACCACCCCACGCATTACGCAAGGACTCAGTCAATGCGCTGTCCAGCGACGGCGCTGCCGGATTGGTCAGCAAAGTGGCGACATACATATTCAATCTCCAGTGTCCTACCCGAACGGGGTGACTTAGGGGGTCAACGCTAAACGGCCCTGATCGGTCAATTCCCAGCAGGACTGCCCTTCGAACACCGCAACACCCACCGGGCGTCCGTATCCGGCACCTGTGTCCAGATTGACGCGATTTCCATAATGCGTTGCCCGATCCACCGGAGTATGACCATGCACGATCAGCTTGGGATGCGGGCCCGGATGGGCATGGAAATCCTGTCTGATCCAGACCAGATCGTTGGCGCGCTGCTCTTTGAGCGGCACGCCCGGACGAATGCCCGCATGAATAAAGGCTAGCCCGGGCGTCTGATGCATCAGAACCAGATCGCGCAGAAAGGTCAGGTGCGATTTCGGCACCGCCGCCTGCGCCATCTGATGCAGATCTTCCAGACGGATCTGGCCTTCGAATTCCACGCCATAACTGCGCAGGGTCTCGACCCCGCCCAGCCTTTCATGCAGCCAATGATACCCGACAAGCAAATGCGGATCGTGACGTGGCGTGTCCTCCATGAACCAGGCGAACATGCGATCATGGTTGCCCAGCAGAGTGATCCAGTTCAGGCCCGCATCGCGCCCGGCAATCAGGCGCTCGATCAGCCCGCGGCTGTCGGGGCCGCGATCCACGTAATCACCCAGAAACACGATCTGGGCATCCGGGCCGCCATCGCCCTGGATCAGAAACAGCGCGCGCTCCAGCTCGGCCACCTGCCCGTGCAGATCACCAACAACGTAGATAGGCTGTGTCATAGATCCTCCGACGGTAAGATTCAGCTTGCTTGTGCCGCAGATTGCAGCCTGAGAAAACAAAGGACCCGGGCCTTCGGTCAACCGGGTCCTGAACTGTTTCTCAAACTCTACAGGCCACGTCAGGTGACATCAAACTCCAACGGCTTGATCTGTGTGAACAGACCCGTTTCCGCCAGCTTGGCGCGTGCCTCAGCCGGAACCGGTTCGTCAACATAAAGCAACGCAATTGCTTCTCCGCCGGCCTCGGATCGACCCAGGGTAAAGTTCGCGATGTTGACGTTGTTCTCACCCATTGTCCGCCCCAGAGCACCGATGATGCCCGGCACGTCTTCGTTGGTGGTGTAAAGCATATGGGCGCCGACCTCAGCGTCGATATTGATGCCCTTGATCTGGATGAAACGCGGTTTGCCGTCACTGAACACGGTGCCACCGATGGAACGCTCGCGTTTGTCGGTCACAACGGTAACTTTGATATAGCCCTCGAAAGCACCCGATTTGTCCTGATTGGTGGTCGAGATCTTGATCCCGCGCTCTTTGGCGACAACCGGGGCCGACACCATGTTCACCTCGGGGTTGAACTTTTTCATTATCCCGGCGACCACGGCGCAGTTCAACGCCGCCAGGTTCATTTCAGCGGCAACACCATCATACAGGATATTGATCGCCTTGACCGGCTCATCGGTCATCTGGCCGATGAAGCTGCCGAGATGGCCGGCCAGCTTGATCCACGGCCCCATCACCTTGGCTTCTTCCGCCGTCACACTGGGCATGTTCAAAGCGTTCTCGACCGCACCTGTCAGCAGGTAGTTCGAGATCTGCTCGGCCACTTGCAGCGCCACATTCTCCTGCGCTTCAGTCGTTGCTGCACCAAGATGTGGCGTGCAGACCACGTTGGGCAGGTTGAACAAGGGGTTGTCCTTGGCGGGTTCTTCACTGAACACGTCAAACGCGGCGCCCGCAACATGACCGGATTGCAGCGCCTCTGCCAACGCCTCCTCATCTACCAGACCACCACGAGCGCAGTTGATGATGCGCACGCCTTTCTTGGTTTTGGCGAGGTTCTCGCGGCTCAGAATACTACGGGTCTGATCCGTCAGCGGCACGTGCAGGGTGATGAAGTCGGCGCGAGACAGCAACTCGTCCAGCTCAACCTTTTCCACGCCCATCTTGGCGGCTTTCTCTTCGCCCAGATAGGGATCATAGGCGATGACTTTCATCTTCAGGCCAAGCGCGCGCTCGCACACGATGCCGCCGATGTTACCCGCACCAATGACACCGAGCGTTTTGTTCGTCAGCTCGATCCCCATGAACTTGGACTTTTCCCACTTGCCCGCATGGGTCGAAGTCGAGGCCTCGGGGATTTGCCGCGCCACGGCGAACATCATCGCAATCGCGTGTTCTGCGGTGGTGATCATGTTGCCGAATGGCGTGTTCATCACGATCACACCTTTTTTCGACGCCGATTCCTTGTCGATATTGTCAGTGCCGATTCCGGCGCGGCCGATCACCTTCAGCTTGTCGGCTTTTTCCAGAATGGTCGGCGTGACCTTGGTAGCCGAGCGGATGGCAAGACCGTCATATTGACCGATCACCTCGGCCAATTTGTCCTTGTCCTTGCCCAGATCGGGCATGAAATCCACGTCAATGCCGCGATCACGGAAAATCTGAACGGCGGTTTCGCTGAGTTTGTCGGAAACGAGTACTTTGGGAGCCATGTCTGTGGTCCTTGAATGTAATGAGAAATCCGAGCCGATGCGGCCCGGTGAAGATGGGATGCGATCAGGCGGCTTCTGTTTGCGCCGCGATTTCGGCCTCAAAGGCCCATGCCAGCCAAGGCAGCATCGCTTCGATATCCGAGGTCTCGACCGTACCGCCGCACCAGATCCGCAAGCCCGCAGGCGCATCGCGATAGGCACCGATATCCAGCGCGATATTCTCGGCTTCCAGCCGTTTGGCCACAGCCTTGGCAAAGCTTGCGCCGTCCTGAATACGGGCATCTGTGAATTTCAGACAGACGGATGTGTTCGACCGCGTCTCAGCGTCTTCGGCCAGGTTTTCGATCCAGTCGTTCTTATCGCAGAACGCATGCACGGCACCGGCATTGGCGTTCGCACGGGCAATAAGGCCCTTCAGGCCACCGACCGAACGCGCCCAATCCAGTGCAAACAGATAATCCTCAACGGCCAGCATTGACGGCGTGTTGATCGTAGCCCCCGTGAAGATACCTTCGATCAGCTTGCCACCCTTGGTCAGGCGGAAAATCTTGGGCAGCGGCCATGCCGGCGTGTAGCTTTCCAGACGCTCAACAGCACGGGGCGAAAGGATCAGCATCCCATGCGCAGCCTCACCCCCCAGAACTTTCTGCCAGCTGAAGGTGGCCACATCCAGCTTGTCCCAGGGCAGGTCCATCGCAAACGCCGCCGAGGTCGCATCACAGATCGTCAGACCCTGACGGTCATCCGCAATCCAGTCGCCATTCGGCACCCGCACGCCCGAGGTCGTGCCGTTCCATGTGAAAACCACGTCATTGGCGAAATCAACAGACGCCAGATCCACGATCTGCCCGTAGTCGGCGGTCTTTATCTCGGCATCGATTTTCAGCTGCTTGACCACGTCGGTGACCCAACCGGACCCAAAGCTCTCCCACGCCAGCATCTCGACCTTGCGCTCGCCCAGCAACGACCAAAGCGCCATTTCGACCGCGCCGGTGTCAGACGCAGGGACGATGCCAATCCTGTAATCAGCTGGAATGCCCAGGATCTCACGCGTGCCCTCAATGGCCGCCTTCAGCTTGTCCTTGCCAACAGCGGCACGGTGCGAACGCCCCAGGGCGGCATCGGCCAGTTTGGTCAGATCAAATGTGGGGGGTTTGGCGCAGGGGCCCGAAGAAAAACGCGGATTTGCCGGCCGCGTCGCCGGTTGTTCGATCGTCATGTGTATTACCCTTCCAGATACACGCCCCTCGTTGGGGAGGGGTGTCCCACGCACAGGGCTATGGGTCCTTCGCACCCGCAGCAAGCGGAAAAGACTCTTCGTTGAGTGAAAACGACATCTAAAAAGGGCTCAGATCGGAACAGGAGTTTCCGATTGGCGAAAACCCCGCCGAAGTCCGGCGGGGTTTTCGATTTTATTCCGCGGCTTCTTCGTATGCATCCATTGGGGGGCATGTGCAGACGAGGTTTCTGTCGCCGTATGCGTTGTCGAC